>NZ_JBIAGC010000028.1:0-78065 GCF_042869595.1 Streptomyces sp. NPDC006879 | reverse complement strand
CGGGCAGAAGCCGTCCGTGACCGACTCCTGCCCGCTACACTCCCACCCGCTCGACGTTTCCCCAGGTCAAGCCACGAAGTGCTGCTGGAGTACTAGGGCGTGTTGCGTCAGCTGCGGTGCGTCGCAAGGCGGAGGGTCGCCTTCATACCGGGTGTGATCGGGCGATTCGACAACGCGGCGAAGCGCCGTAGCCGTCGTCGCGCGCCCACCGGGTACTGCGGAACAGGCCTTAGGAGCGCTGGAGAGACTGCGGGCCCGCAAGAGGAGGCCACCGGTCACTGGGCGATCCCCCGCGTCGCCCAGTGTCGGTGGCAGGCCTACGGAACGAGCCCCTTCGGGCCCGTGGCGGGCTGCCCCGAGTATACTGGCTGGCAGCCAGTCAACGCAGGAGTTCAGCATGTCCCCGCGCAGCGCATCGGTCAATGAAGAACTGCGCAGGCGCTCGTGCGAGCGACTGCTCCAAGCGACGGTCGAACTGGTCGGCGAACGCGGCTACGAGGCGACCACCCTCGCGGACATCGCCGACCGCGCCGGCACGGCCCGGGGTCTCGTCTCCTACTACTTCCCCGGCAAACGCCAACTGCTCCAGTCCGCCGTGCACCGCCTGATGCACCGGACACTCCAAGCCGCGCTGGAGCGGGAGCCAGCCGATGCCGACGGCCGGGAAATGCTGGCGCGGGCCATCGACGCGATCCTCGGGCTGGCCCGGGACCAGCCCGTGCTCATGCGCACGCACATGGCGGGGATCTTGCAGGCACAGGGCTTCGTGCAGTGCGCCGAGCAACGACGCCTGGCCGAACTCCTGCGAGAGACGGTCGCACGCTACGGCTCCGGGGACGTGGACGCCGACTACCCGCTCCTGCGCGCCCTGCTGATGGGGGCGGTGTTCGCGATACTCCTTCCGGGCGCGGGGATGGCGGCCGAACGGCTGCGCGCGGAGCTCTTCCAGCGCTACGGACTGGACTGGGAACAGGGTGACCCCCCGCAGTGCGACCGCCCCGCGGTGATCGGCGTGCTTCCGGCTGACCCGCAAGGGGTACGACAGGCCGCCGAAGCCGACTGAGCCGGTCGGTGCGCGCGCATGGCCTTGGAGGCGAACGCGGTGCATGCTGAAAGCACCTCGCGGGCGACGAAGGGAGCCCCGCCGTGCTTCGTGTGGCAGTGGTCGGTTCAGGGCCCAGCGGGGTCTACGCGGCCCAGGCCCTCGTACAACAGGACGCCGTACCGCAGGTGCACGTCGACGTGCTCGATCGGCTGCCTTGTCCGTACGGGTTGGTGCGCTACGGGGTGGCTCCCGATCACGAGAAGATCAAGTCCCTCCAGGGCAATCTGCGCACGGTCCTGGAACACGAGCGGATCCGGTTCCTCGGACACGTGGAGGTTGCTGCCGCCGACGCGCCTCCCGGCACGGGGCTGAGCACCGCGCGACTGCTCCGGCTCTACCACGCGGTCGTCTACTGCGTGGGCGCAGCCAGGGACCGGCGCTTGGGGATCCCGGGCGAGGAACTGCCCGGGTGCCATTCGGCTACGGAGTTCGTCTCGTGGTACAGCGCGCACCCGGATAGCTCCGGGGACGCCTTCAGAGGTTCGAGCCTGCGACCGGTGCACTCCGCGATCGTCATCGGCGCGGGCAACGTGGCGGTGGACGTCACCCGCATCCTGGCCCGCGGGGCGGAGGAGCTTCGGCCCACCGACATGCCGCAACCAGCGCTTGGGGCACTGGCCGGCAGCGGTGTCCGCGCGGTCCACATGGTGGCAAGGCGAGGACCCTCACAGGGCAAGTTCACCACCAAGGAGTTGCGCGAGTTGGGCACGCTGGCGGGGGTCGACACCGTGGTGGACCCCTCGGAACTGGCGCTGGACCCGCGGTACCTGGATACGGCCGGCCTTCCAGCGGCACAGCGGCGCAACGTCGAGGTGCTGCGGGGCTGGTCCCAGTTGCCTCCCACCGGTGGCTCACGCACCATCGACCTTCGGTTCTTCCTGCGACCCGTGCAGGTGCTCGCCGGCCCAGACGGCCGAACGTCCGGCGTGCGCTTCGAGCGGACCGAGCCCGAGGGGCCCTCGGGCGTCAGGGGGACCGGGCGTTACGAGGACATCCAGGCGCAGTTGGTGTTGAGGTCGGTGGGCTATCTGGGCGTACCGCTCGCAGGCCTCCCCTTCGACCCGGCGAAGGGGACGGTGCCGCATGCGGGCGGACGGGTGCTCCGTGACGGTTCCGCCGCGCTGGGTGAGTACGTGGCCGGTTGGATCAAGCGAGGACCGACCGGCGTGATCGGCAGCAACCGTCCGTGTGCCAAGGAGACCGTCGCCTCGCTCCTGGCCGACGCTCCCGCGCTGGCCCGCCGCGAGGTGTTCGCCGGTGACCCCCTCACAGCCATCCGGGCGTTGGGGCTGCGGCCGGTGACCTGGCCGGGCTGGTTGGCGATCGAGGCAGCAGAGGCTGACCTGGGCCGCGCTCTGGGGCGGCGCTCGGTCAAGATCCCTGACTGGGCCGGACTGCTCGCGGCTGCGGGCGGTGAGTGACCGCCCGCGGCGGGGAGCCTCAGTAGGGCAGTGGGCGCCCCGACGGGGTACGCAGGTCGAGGTCGCGCGGAGCGGGCTTGGGGACGGGCTTGCGGATCAGGATCTGTCGCACTTGTGCCTCCAACGCTTGGGACTGCGGTGGTCAGACCGCGGCGGGCCGTCGGGTCTCGGCTGGCCGACGCGGGGAGACCGCGCGGCCGTCTGGGAGCAGTTCACCCGTGTCGTCGAAGAGGACCGAACCGTTGCACAGCAGGCTCCAGCCCTGTTCGGGGTGGAAGGCCACGGTGCGGGCGGCGTCGCGATCAGCACGGTCGACGGGCGGGCACGGGGGTTGGTGGATACACATGGCACACCTCCTCGCTCTGTGGTGGGCGCCCGACCACGGGCCGTGATCGCCCTCCACAAGGGTGGCGGGAAGTATTACCGATTCTGGTGGCGCGGCGGAACCCGTTTTCGGGAGCGATCTCATTCAGTGGACGTCCGATCTATGATCGACGGGTGCCCGCTATCCGGATCGTCCGCCGGTTCCCCCTCGCCCCCGAGGTCGCTTGGCCCCGCCTGACCGACTGGCCACGACATGGCGCCCACACCCCGTTGACCAGGACATTTGTCGAAACGGAGGGGGCGACGGGCCTCGGCACCCGCTTCACCGCCCGTACCGGCTTGGGCCCCTTCGCCTTCGATGACCCCATGGAGGTGGTCGGCTGGCTGCCCCCGGTGGACGGCTGCGCCGGCCGTTGCCGGCTGGTCAAGACGGGGCGGGTGATCACCGGCTGGGCGGAGATCGAGGTGTCCCCGGACGGTGCGGACGGGTGCGAGGTCAACTGGTGGGAGGAACTGCGGGTGCGGGGTGTGCCGCGGCTGTTCGACCCGGTGGTGGCCGCCTGCGCCCGGCTCGTGTTCGGCCGGACGCTGGCGGCGCTGCTGGCGCGAGCGTGAGCGGTCAGCGGATGGGCATCCCGGAGAGCGTGCGCGCGATCACCAGGCGCTGGATCTCGCTGGTCCCCTCGAAGATCGTGTAGATGGCCGCGTCCCGGTGCATGCGCTCGACCGGGTACTCGCGGGTGAATCCGTTGCCACCGAGGATCTGGACCGCTTGCGCGGTGACCTTCTTGGCCGTCTCGCTCGCGAAGAGCTTGGACATCGAACCCTCTGCGGAGGTGAAGGCCTTGCCGGTGGTGGCCATCCAGGAGGCTCGCCAGACGAGGAGCCGGGCTGCGTCGATCTGGGTGCGCATGTCGGCGAGTTGGAAGGCCACCCCCTGGTTGTCGATGATCGGCCGACCGAACTGGGTGCGCGTCTTGGCGTAGTCAAGGGCGACTTCGTAGGCGGCCCGGGCAGTGCCGACCGCCATGGCGCCCACGGCGGGGCGGGAGGCCTCGAAGGTGGCCATGGCCGCGTTCTTCACGCGCTCGCCGCCGCCCGCCCGGGCCCGCTCCCTGGCCCGGGCCAGCCGCTCGTCGAGCTTGTCCTTGCCGCCCAGCAGGCAGGAGCCGGGGACCCGTACGTCTTCCAGGACCACTTCGGCGGTGTGCGAGGCACGGATACCGTGCTTCTTGAACTTCTGCCCCTGGGAGAGTCCGGGGGTGTTCGGCGGGACGATGAAGGACGCGTGTCCCTTGGAGCCGAGGTCCGGGTCGACCACGGCGACGACGATGTGGACGTTGGCTATTCCGCCGTTGGTCGCCCAGGTCTTGGTGCCGTTGAGCACCCACTCGTCCTTGGCCTGGTCGTAGACGGCGCGGGTGCGCATGGCGCCGACATCGGATCCGGCGTCGGGCTCGGATGAACAGAAGGCGGCGACCTTCACATCGTTGGCATCACCGTACATCTGGGGAATCCAGGTGCCGACCTGCTCTTCGGTGCCGTTGGCGACGACTCCGATGGCGGCCAGTCCGGTGCCGACGATGGACAGGGCGATGCCCGCGTCACCCCAGAAGAGCTCCTCCATCGCCATCGGAATTCCCAGTCCGGTGGGGTCGAAGAACTGTTGGGCGTAGAAGTCCAAGGAGTAGATCCCGACCTTGGCCGCTTCCTGGATGACCGGCCAGGGGGTTTCCTCGCGCTCGTCCCATTCGGCGGCGGCCGGGCGGATCACATCGGCGGCGAAGCCATGGATCCAGTCGCGGACCTCCCGCTGTTCGTCGCTCAGTTCCATGGTGAATTCCGCCATGACCCCTCGGCCCTCCCAGACATTGCGTTACTTGCGGTAACTCGTCGTGCGTCAGCAGTCTGTTACCGACGAGTAAGGCATGTCAACCACTGTTGCCCGGGCGATCGATCCGGCAAGCGGAGCCGAAGGTGTTACGTTGCCGGGGCGTCAGGCAATCGCACCGGCGGGGAGAGCACCTCATGGAAACCACTGCGCAGACCGACCAACGCACCGCGGCGGAGCAACGCCGGCGCGAGCTGCTGGAGGCGGCCGACCGGGTGGTGCTCCGGGACGGCCCGCAGGCCTCCATGAACGCCATCGCGGCGGAGGCCGGCATCACCAAACCGATCCTGTACCGCCACTTCGGCGACAAGGGCGGCCTCTACCGGGCACTCGCGGCACGGCACACCGACGCCCTCCTCGACTCCCTGCGCGCAGCACTGGACGCCCCGGCACAGCGCAGGGCCCGAGTGGAGGCCACCCTCGACACCTACCTGACGGCCATCGAAACCCGGCCGCAGGTCTACCGCTTCCTGATGCACCCGGCAGAAGAGTCCCATCCCGTCGAATCCGAGCACGGCTTCGACGTCGGCAGACACTCCGCCCCCCTCCTGCGCCGCCTCGGCGAGGAGCTCGCCCGAGTCATCGCCGAACGGGTCGACGTAGGGCCTGGCAGCGAGCAGATGGCCCGGGTGTGGGGCCATGGGATCGTCGGCATGATGCATGCGGCCGGCGACTGGTGGCTGGGCGAACGCCCTTGCGACCGGGCAACGTTGGTCTGCGCACTCACCGATCTCCTGTGGGGCAGGCTGGCCACTGCGGGCGACCGCGCCGGCGGCCCGGCGTTCTGACACCGTGGCCGGCGGTCCTTGACCTGAGCGCCAGGGCGGACCGGACCGGACCCGGTCCGCCGCGCGGCTCACCCGGCGGCGCAGTTGCGCGAACGGCCGGGCACCGCACAGGGCCGGGCGCCGCCGCCTCACGCCCTCGCCGAGGGGACCGAACCGGCCCAGGGCGCGCGGGCGATGGCCCGCCGCAGACGCCGGGCGCTCAGTCCGGTGACACGGTCGGCGTACACGGCGCCCGCCAAGTGATCACACTCGTGCTGGAGGCAACGGGCGAAGAACCCCGTCGCGACGACCCTCACCGGCTCGCCCGCCGCATCCACACCTTCGACCACCGCACGGTCGTGGCGCACCGTGGGGGCTTCCAGTCCGGGCAGGGACAGGCAGCCCTCCGGACCGCGGATCTCCTCGCCGCCGACCTCCACCAGTCTCGGGTTCACGATGTGGCCGAGGTGCCGCACGTCCTCATCATCGGGGCAGTCGTAGACGAACACCTGGAGCCCGACCCCGATCTGGTTCGCGGCCAGGCCCACGCCCTGGGCCCCGTACATCGTCGCGAACATGTCCTCGATGAGACGGTCGAGCACCGGACCGAACTCGACCACCGGCTCACAGGCCGTGTGGAGCACCGGGTCGCCGAGCAGGCTCATGGTGCGGAGGAGGCCGGAACTACCGGGGATGGGGCGCTGTCGCATGGCCGTTAGCGTACGACGAGCGAGGATCTGACGGATCGGAGCGGTGCCGCGGTCCGGCCTTCGACAGTATCTCGATAGGCTGAGCCCGGACCGACGCAAGGAGGAACAGGGACGATGGCAGGCGCAGGCAACACGGAGCCGCTTACGCCGAGGGCCAAGCTGGCCGTGACGGCGGGCAAGGCCGCGGCTGCGGTCTCGCGTGCCGCAGGGCGTGGAAGTGGATCGGTGATCGGCGGCAGGGTCGCGCTCAAACTGGACCCCGATCTGCTGGGCCGACTCGCACAGCACCTGGATGTCGTCCTGGTTTCGGCGACGAACGGCAAGACCACGACGACCCGGTTGATCGCCGAGGCGCTGCGGGCCAGCGGCCCGGTGGTCTCCAACGCACTCGGCGCGAACATGCCCGCGGGCATCACCTCGGCACTCGCCGGCGGGTCGGACGCGAAGTACGGCGTCATCGAGGTCGACGAGAAGTACCTGGCCGGCGTGGCACGGGACGTGACGCCCAAGGCGATCGCCCTCCTGAACCTCTCCCGCGACCAGTTGGACCGCGCTGCGGAGACACGGATGCTGGCCGAGAAGTGGCGCGAGGGTCTGACCGGCACCAAGGCGGTCGTGATCGCCAACGCCGACGACCCCCTCATCGTCTGGGCCGCCTCCTCCTCGCAGAACGTCGTGTGGGTGGCGGCGGGCCAGGAGTGGAAGGACGACGCCTGGTCCTGCCCCTCCTGCGGTGGTGTGATGCAACGCCCCGGCGACGACTGGTTCTGCGGCGACTGCGGCTTCCGACGCCCCATCCCCACCTGGGCGCTCAAGGGAGACCACGTACTGGACCCGCACGGTTCCGCCTGGCCGATCCGGCTTCAACTGCCCGGACGGGCCAACAAGGCGAACGCGGCGACCTCGGCCGCCGTCGCCGCCGCCTTCGGCGTGCCTCCGCAGGTCGCGCTGGAGCGGATGTACCAGGTGCAGGCGGTGGCCGGACGCTATGACGTGGTCAGCTTCCAGAACCGGGAGATCCGTCTGCTGCTCGCGAAGAACCCCGCGGGCTGGCTGGAGACCTTCTCCCTGATCGACCCGCCACCCACCCCGGTGATCCTCTCGGTGAACGCCCGGGGCGCCGACGGCACGGACACCTCCTGGCTGTGGGACGTGGACTACACCCGTCTTGCCGGCCACCCGATCTTCGTGATCGGCGACCGCCGGCTCGACCTCGCCGTCCGCCTGGAAGTCGCCGGACTCGATTTCCAGGTCTGTGACACGGTGGACGAAGCCGTCCAGTTGGCGCCGCCCGGACGGATCGAACTCATCGCCAACTACACCGCATTCCAGGACGTGCGCCGCCGCGTCGGCAACTGAAACCCCCAAGGACATCAGCATGAGCGACAACAGCCTGCGTCTGGTGTGGGTCTACCCGGACCTGCTGAGCACGTACGGAGACCAGGGCAACGCCCTGGTGGTGGAGCGCCGCGCGCGCCAGCGCGGACTGGACGTGCAGCGGGTGGACGTGCGCAGCGACCAGCCGGTTCCCACGTCTGGCGACATCTACCTCATCGGCGGCGGTGAGGACCGGCCACAGCGGTTGGCCGCGGAGCGGCTGCTGCGTGACGGCGGCCTGGAGCGGGCCGTGTCCAACGGAGCCATCGTCTTCTCCGTGTGCGCCGGCTACCAGATCCTCGGCCAGGAGTTCGTCAACGACCTCGGCGACCGCCAGGAGGGCCTGGGACTACTCGACGTGGTGACGGTGCGGGGCGAGGGCGCGCGCTGCGTCGGTGACGTGCTCGGCGACATCGACCCTCGACTCGGACTGCCCCCGTTGACGGGCTTCGAGAACCACCAGGGCGTCACCCACCTGGGCCCGAGTGCCCGCCCCTTCGCCCAGGTCCGCCTCGGCCGGGGCAACGGCACCGGTGACGGAACCGAGGGCGCGTTCAACGACACGGTCTTCGGCACCTACATGCACGGGCCGGTGATGGCGCGCAACCCGCAGATCGCCGACCTGCTGCTGAAGCTGGCACTGGACGTGAACGCGCTTCCGCCGGTGGAGGACCACTGGTACGAGGCGCTGCGCCAGGAGCGGATCGCGGCGGCCACACAGCCCGCCTGAGCACTGCGCGCGACTCTGCGGCCCGCCCCGACCCGGTGTTCCGGCCGGGGCGGGCCGCATCCTGGTCGCTTCGTCCAACTGCGGGTGCCCGCTATGTGGAGCATGGTTCAACCACCCGGGCCGCCGCTTGTATGGTGGCGGGGATCCAACCGGACGACGTGGTCCGGTCCTAGGCCCACGTTCAAAGGTTTTTCGCCATGCGAATTGGTGTGCTCACTTCCGGGGGCGACTGCCCCGGCCTGAACGCCGTCATCCGTTCGGTCGTGCACCGCGCCGTTGTCGACCACGGTGACGAGGTCATCGGCTTCCACGACGGCTGGAAGGGCCTGCTGGAGTGCGACTACCGCAAGCTCGACCTCGACGCGGTCGGCGGCATCCTGGCGCGTGGCGGCACGATCCTGGGGTCATCCCGCGTTCAGCCGGCACACCTGCGTGACGGAGTGGAACGAGCACTCGGCCACGTCGCCGACCTCGGCCTGGACGCGATCATCCCGATCGGCGGCGAGGGCACTCTGAAGGCGGCGAACCTGCTCGCGCAAGGTGGGCTGCCGATCGTCGGTGTCCCGAAGACCATCGACAACGACATCGCCGTCACCGACGTCACCTTCGGCTTCGACACGGCGGTGGGCGTGGCCACCGAGGCCCTCGACCGGTTGAAGACCACCGCCGAATCCCACCAGCGGGTCCTCATCGTCGAGGTGATGGGCCGGCACACGGGCTGGATCGCCCTCCATTCGGGCATGGCCGCCGGCGCGCACGCGATCGTGGTGCCGGAGCGCCCCTTCGACATCGACGAACTCACCCGGGTGGTGGGTGCCCGCTTCGAGGCGGGCAAGCGTTTCGCGATCGTGGTGGTCGCCGAGGGCGCCAAGCCCCGCTCTGGATCAATGGAGTTCGAAGAGGGCGGCAAGGACATCTACGGCCACGAGCGCTTCGCCGGCATCGCCCGCCAGCTCTCCGTCGAGTTGGAGGAACGTCTGGGCAAGGAGGCCCGGCCGGTGATCCTCGGTCATGTCCAGCGTGGCGGCACTCCCACGGCGTACGACCGGGTGTTGGCCACCCGCTTCGGCTGGCACGCGGTGGAGGCCGCGCACCGGGGCGAGTTCGGGATGATGACGGCGCTGCGCGGCACCGACATCGTGATGGTGCCGCTGGCCACCGCGGTGGAGGAGCTCAAGACGGTTCCCGAGGATCGCTACGTCGAGGCGCAAAACGTACTGTGACAGACCTCCCTTCGTGAGTGCCGCCCCCGGCGCAGGTCAGCGCCGGGGGCGGCACTACTGTGGTGGGGCAACACAGGCCGGTACAGGAGCGGACATATGGACCACAGCGGGCACGGCATGCACATGGACCTCCCGCCGTTCACTCTCGGCCGCGGACTGGAATTCTCCGCCGAACCGTTCTTCCTGATCGGCTGCCTGGCGGCCCTCGCGCTGTACGGGTGGGGGGTGCTGCGGCTACGACAGCGCGGCGACGGCTGGCCGCTGGGGCGTACCCTCGCGTTCGTGGCCGGTGTGCTGAGCATCGCACTGGTGATGTGCACCAAGTTGAACGACTACGGCATGGTCCTCTTTAGCGTGCACATGGTGCAGCACATGATCATCAGCATGCTCTCCCCCATCCTGCTGCTGCTCGGGGCGCCGGTCACGCTGGCACTGCGTGCCCTGCCACCGGCCGCGCGCGGCCGCAAGGGCCCGCGCGAACTCCTGCTGATGCTCCTGCACAGCCGCTACATGCGGATCATCACCCACCCTGTCTTCACGATCCCGCTGTTCATCGCGAGCCTGTACGCGCTGTACTTCACTCCGATCTTCGACTACCTGATGGGCAGCAAGGCCGGGCACCTCGGGATGATGGTTCACTTCCTCGCGGTCGGCCTGGTGTTCTTCTGGCCGATCATGGGTGTGGACCCGGGCCCGCACCGCCCGGGCTACGTGATGCGGATGCTGGAACTCTTCGCCGGCATGCCCTTCCACGCCTTCTTCGGCATCGCGCTGATGATGGCCTCCGAGCCGCTGATCGGCACCTATGCCAATCCGCCGGTCTCCTTGGGCATCGACGCCCTGGACGACCAGCAGTGGGCGGGGGGCATCGCCTGGGCCTTCAGCGAGGTCCCCTCGGTGTTGGTCCTGATCGCCCTGGTCTACCAGTGGTACCGCTCCGAACAGCGCCAGGCCAAGCGCATGGACCGGGCCGCCGATCGCGACGGCGACAAGGAACTGGAGGCCTACAACGCCTACCTCGCCTCCCTCCAGGCGCGCGGGCGCTAGCGCGGGGCCGCTTCGGGCGCGACCATGGCCCTAGAGGTCGCCGCTGGGGCGCCGAAGCGCCGGACGTCGGGAGAAGGGGTGGCTCATGCCCGGTTCTACGAAGGCGATGGCCGTGATGACGATCGTCGGCCTGGTGCTGGTATCCGCCTACTCGGTGGCGCTCGGCAGTAACGGCTGGCTCTGGTTCGGCTGGGTGGTGCTGGGCGCACTGACCGCGGGCACGGCGATGTCCCGCAAGGCGGGCCCCTGACCGACGACGGGCCCTGCGGGCACTCGGCGTCCGGCTCCTTCCACGTCGCCGGGCGCCGGACTGCCGGGGCGCCCCGGGGTGTGACGGCGTGGTTACGCTGAGCCGCGAGTGCCTCTAGACTGACCGGCCGGTCCGCTCGGCCGACCCGGTGAAGGAGCGCCTCGGTTGTTCTACTACGTACTGAAGCACGTACTGCTGGGACCACTGCTGAAGCTTCTGTTCCGGCCAAGGATCGAGGGGCGGGAGCGGATCCCGGAACACGGTGCCGCGATCGTCGCGGGCAACCACCTGTCCTTCTCGGACCACTTCCTGATGCCGGCGGTCCTCAAGCGTCGCATCACCTTCCTGGCGAAGGCCGAGTACTTCACCGGGCCCGGAGTGAAGGGGAGGCTCACCGCGGCCTTCTTCCGCAGCGCCGGTCAGATCCCGGTGGACAGGTCCGGCAAGGGGGCCGGGCAGGCAGCGGTCCGTGAGGGCCTGGGGGTGTTGGCCAAGGACGAGCTGTTGGGCATCTACCCGGAGGGCACCCGCTCGCACGACGGCCGGCTGTACAAGGGCAAGGTGGGTGTGGCGGCGATGGCCCTGCGGGCCGGTGTACCGGTGATCCCCTGCGCCATGGTGGGCACGTTCGAGATCCAGCCCCCCGGCCAGGTCTGGCCCAAGATCCGAAGGGTGACGATCCGCTTCGGCGAGCCCATGGACTTCTCCCGGTTCGCCGGATTGGAGAACGAGAAGGCGGTACTACGGGCCGTCACCGACGAGATCATGTACGCGATCATGGGGCTCTCCGGGCAGGAGTACGTGGACCGCTACGCGGCCGAGGTGAAGGCCGCTGAGGCGGCGGCACGCGGCCGCAGGCCGCCCCGCTCAGCCTGCTGACGGCGGACCGCCGGCCCAATCCAACGGGAGCTCGGCCCGGGGCCGTCCACTCGCTCCGGCGCCCGATGCGCACGGCGACCGCTCGGGCAGCTTCCGGGGGCGATAGGACACGCCGGCGGGGCTCGACCACGAAGGGAAGCGCGGGAGGACGACCGGGTAGCCCTCAGGTCCCTGCGCCGTCATAGGCGCCCAGCGCCGCATCGAGCAGGACGCGCAGCTGCAGGGCGTCCGGTGCGAGGGCCGTGACCAGGACACCCGGGCCGGCGAGCGGGGTGAGGACCGCGCAGCCGTCCAGACTGCGGGCCGCCGGTGGCGCCGTCTCGAACCGGGGGTCGACGATCAACAGCTGGCCGAGGGCACGGTGCCCGCCGAGCACGGCCGGGCCGTCCCAGCCGCCGGGTGCGCCCGGCCCGCACTCCAACTCCTGGTCGAGCAGGGGACGCCCGTCCCGGTCGACGGTGAGCCGGCTCGAAAGCCGCCCCGGCTCCTCGCCGGCACGGCCGAGGACCTGCTCCTCGCGCAGAAGGAGCCGCGCCGTCCCGTCGAGGGCGATCCGGGTGTGCACCCGCAGATCACTGCCGCGGGCCGATACCACTGGCTCCGGTAGCCAGCGCAGTTCAGCGTCCGCGCCCACCTCCAGGTCCACCGTGTAGTGGGCACGCTCGCCATGCGGGCCGGGCAGGGCCAAGGTGGCGGCTGCCGAACCGAGGTGCAGGGCGGCACGGGGCCCCACGGTGGCCTCCACCGTCAACCGGTCGCCGCCCAGCGGAGCACTCATGGCGCCGACGAGGGTGACGGCAGCGACGCCCGGTCGCCCCTCTCGGGTGCGCCGCAGGGCCAACGGTCCGGCACCGGCGAGCACCGGCAGCGCGGTACCGCCCCGGGCGTCACGGACCGCCTCGATGCGGGCGGTGGCGGTGAGCCCCCTGGGCTGCGCGGGAGCCGTAGGAACGGTGCGGGGGAAGGCCGCGGTCACTGCCGCCGCCACTGCGCCACCTGGTCTCGGACCCAGTCCGCCACGGGCGCGACCCCGCCCTCCTGGGCCAGCGAGGTGAAGAGGACGGGCAGGGTGCCGCGCTGTTCGGCGGCGTCGCGAGCCATCCGATCAAGGTCTGAGCCGACGTACGGGGCGAGATCGGTCTTGTTGACGACGAGTAGGTCGGCGGTGGTCACGCCGGGCCCTCCCTTGCGGGGGATGTCATCTCCACCGGCGACGTCGATCACGAAGACCTGGGCGTCGACGAGTCCCTTGGAGAAGGTCGCGGTGAGGTTGTCCCCTCCGGATTCGACCAGGATCACGTCGATGGGTGCGAGGGAGTCCTCAAGGTCCTCCACCGCCTCCAGGTTGGCGGAGATGTCGTCCCGGATCGCCGTGTGGGGACAGGCCCCGGTCTCCACCGCCGTGATCCGCTCCGGTGGGAGCACAGCGTGGCGCAGCAGGAAGTCGGCGTCCTCGCGGGTGTAGATGTCGTTGGTGACGACCGCGAGCGAGTACTCCTCACGCAGGGCGCGGCAGAGGGCGGCCACGGTGGCTGTCTTGCCCGAACCCACCGGGCCGCCCAGGCCGATACGCAGGGCACGGGTGGTGCCGCCCTCGCGCGTCCGAGGGGCGCTGTAGGTGTGACGGCTTGGATAGCTGGTGGGATGGTCGAGATGCACGGCAGGTCCCTTCCGTGGTTCATGGGGTGGGTCAGGAGGCGAAGAGCCGCACGGGCCAGGCAGCGTGTTGTTCGGCGTCGATGTCCAGCAGCGGCGCCGAGGCGGCCGGCAGCCGGTGGGCGCCGTCCAGGTGGGCCCGTTGAGCCGCGCCGACGGCTCGGGTGACCACCTCGTCGACTTCCGCCGCGAGGTGGGCCAGGACCTGGGTGGCTTCGAAGGGATCGAGGCTCAGCAGCCGCACGGTGGCGGACGCCGGTCCACTGATGGCCTCGTAGGCGGCTGCCTGGGCGGCGTCTGCCGGGCCCAGGCCGGCGACCCCAGCCGTCACCCCGAGGACGACGCTCTGGTGGGCGCCCCGGGGCCGTTCCTCGGCCAGTCGGTCGAGCGTGGGGTGCGGCCAGACGGTCCGCGCCGCCCGCATGAGCTGACGGCCCAGCTTGCGGGAGGTGGCCCGTAGCGCCGGGGCCGGGGTTCGGGCATCGGCGGCCTCGTCCCACGGCAGTGGGTCTGCCGCCGTGCTCGCCGCGGCGGCGAGGGCGGCTGCCACCAGGCCGGTGGTGTGCAGTCGTCCTCGGCAGAACTCCTCCAGGGTGGCCGCGTCGTGGACCCGGCCGGCCCTGACGGCTGCCTCGGCCCCACCGGAGTGGGCATGGCCGCCGGCGGGGAACCGCCCGTCAGCCAGGAGGAGCAGCGCTGTACGGCTCATCAGAAGAGGAAGTACCGCTGCGACATGGGCAGTTCAGCGGCGGGAGCGGGCTCGACCGCTTCACCGTCGATGGTGACGGTGAAGGTGTCGGCGTCCACTTCCACACGCGGCAGCGCATCGTTGCACCGCATGTCCGCCTTGGTCACAGCGCGTGTGCTGTCGATGGCCAGGAACTGCTTTCCCAGGCCGAGGCGTTCGGGGAGCCCGTCGGCCAGAGCCGCCGGTGCGGCGAAGTTCAGCGAGTTCTGCTGAGGGGCTCGACCGTGAGCGCCGAACATCGCTCGGGGCAGGACGGGTTGCGGGGTGGGAATGGACGCGTTGGCATCCCCCATCTGGGCGAAGGCGATCTGGCCGCCCTTGATGACCAACTGCGGTTTGACTCCGAAGAAGGCCGGCTCCCACAGAACCAGGTCGGCGAGCTTGTCGGGCTCCACCGAACCGATCTCACGTGCCACACCTTGGGCGACGGCCGGGTTGATGGTGTACTTCGCCACGTACCGCCGGGCTCGCAGGTTGTCGGCGCGTCCGTCCCCGGCAAGGGCACCGCGGCGCTGCTTCATCACGTGCGCGGTCTGCCAGGTCCGCAGGATGACTTCGCCGATCCTTCCCATCGCCTGGGAGTCGGAGGAGATGATCGAAATGGCCCCGAGGTCGTGGAGTACGTCCTCGGCGGCAATGGTGCTCGGTCGAATCCTGGACTCCGCGAAGGCCAGGTCCTCCGGCACGGCGGGATTGAGGTGGTGGCACACCATGAGCATGTCCAGGTGTTCCTCAACCGTGTTGACCGTGTGGGGCCGGGTCGGGTTGGTCGAGCTGGGCAGTACGTGCGGCTGGCTGACGACGGTGATGATGTCGGGAGCATGCCCGCCTCCAGCCCCCTCGGTGTGGTAGGCGTGCACGGTGCGTCCGGCGATAGCGGCGAGGGTGTCCTTGACGAATCCCGCCTCGTTCAAGGTGTCGGTGTGAAGGGCCAGTTGTGCACCACTCTCCTCGCATACCCCAAGGCAGGCGTCGATGGCCGCCGGTGTCGCTCCCCAGTCCTCGTGAATCTTGAAGCCCATTGCGCCGCCGCGCAGTTGGGAGTGCATGGCCTCACGGGACGTGGTGTTCCCCTTGCCCAACAGGCCGATGTTGACGGGCATCGAGTCCAGGGCCGCGAACATGCGCGCGAGGTGCCAGGGTCCGGGCGTGATCGTGGTGGCCTTACTCCCTTCGGCCGGCCCCGTGCCGCCGCCGATCATCGTGGTGATTCCGGAGGCCAATGCCTCTTCGACGAGGGTCGGCGAGATGAAGTGGACGTGCGCGTCGATGGCCCCTGCGGTGAGGATCTTCCCGTTGCCCGAGATGATCTCGGTCTCCGGACCGATCACCAGCGCCGGATGGACCCCGTCCATGGTGTCCGGGTTGCCCGCCTTGCCCAGTGCAGTGATCCTTCCCTCCCGGATGCCCACGTCCGCCTTGATCACGCCCCAGTGGTCGAGCACCACCGCTCCGGTGATCACGGTGTCCGGTGCACCCTCGGCGCGGGTCGTACGGGCCTGGCCCATCGACTCGCGGATCACCTTGCCGCCGCCGAAGACCGCTTCGTCGCCGGCCCGTCCCGGCCCCCCGCAGCGGTCCTCCTCCACCTCGATCAACAGCGAGGTGTCCGCCAGCCTGATGCGATCGCCCCGGGTGGGTCCGAACAGGTCCGCGTAGGCCTCCCGGGTCAGCTCAGACATCGAGGGCCCCCTTCGTCTGACCCCGCAGACCCGGGACCACCCGTAGTCCAGCCAGCGGAACGAGTTCCACCTGCACCGGGATGCCGGGTTCGAAGCGCACGGCGGTGCCCGCTGCGATGTGCAGCCGCAACCCGCGGGCGGCGGCGCGGTCGAAGGACAGGCCGGGATTGGCTTCAGCGAAGTGGTAATGCGATCCGACCTGCACGGGGCGGTCGGCCGTGTTGAGCACGGTCTGACGGGTGACAGTACGCCCCTCGTTGAGAAGCACCGGCCCGTCGCCGTGGAGGGTTTCGCCGGGGATCACGCGCGGGTGGTCCTTTCAGAGGATCGGATCGTGGACGGTGACCAACTTGGTGCCGTCCGGAAAGGTCGCTTCGACCTGTACTTCCCGCACCATCTCCGGGATCCCGTCCATCACGTCCTCGCGTGCGAGCACCCTGCGCCCCGAGGCCATCAGTTCGGCGACGGTACGACCGTCACGCGCCCCTTCGAGTAGGTGGGAGGTGATCAACGCCACGGCCTCGGGGTGGTTCAGCAGGACTCCACGCGCCTTGCGCTTCTCCGCCACGTCCGCGGCCACATGGATCAGCAACCGCTCCTGTTCGTGCGGGGTCAAGTGCACAGGTACCCCCTCGCTCCGTGTTCCGACGACACCATCGGCTTCGCACGGTAGGACTCCTGGTTTTCCATCGCGTTAACTCAGGTTTCAGCTGGTGTACCGGTATAGAGCATCGGTCGGACCCCCGACCTTCGTCGACGAAACCCCCACCCCGCGGTCACCGGCCAAGTACGCACCACGCACCGGACGCACCCTTTCGCACGAGGGGGGTGTGGTGAGCCGCGCCCGCCCCGCCAGCCGCGCCCGCCACGATGTCGCGCGGGGACGCCCCGTCCGGGCGAGGCGCGGCAGTGCCACGACGGGCGGCTCGTATACGGCGCGCGCCCCGGGTCGGCCCAGGGGCCGTCCCCCGCACGGAGTAGCCCCCCGGCAGACGGCTCCCCGGGGGACCTTCCCCGGGCGGCCCTGACCTGCACGATCACCAACGCCACGCCGAGCCGCGCGGGAGTTGAGGAGGATGATAAATGCCCGATTATGCTCCGACTTGCGGCAATTGGCAGGTCAGGAACCCTGAGTCGAGGACAACTCACCCGACGTCCCGAAAGGTTGCCCATGTACAAGGAACAGCGTCTTAAACAGGCCCCGTCCGCGCCCTCCCGATTCAGCATCACCGCCGCCCTCACACTGGCCCTGATCGCGGCGGGAACGATCGCACCGGACTTGTCCGGACGGGCCGAGGCCGCGACGGCCCACGCTTCGAGGGCACTTCGCATCGCAGCCTCGAAAAAGGGCTCCCCCTACGAATGGGGAGCGGCGGGACCCGACCGCTTCGACTGCTCCGGGCTCACCCTCTTCTCGTACCGAAAGGCCGGCAAGCCCCTGCCCCGGACGGCCGCCTCGCAGTACCACCGGACCCGGCGCGTCTCCGAATCACACCGCAAAGAAGGGGACTTGGTCTTCTTCCATTCTCGCGGGAACATCTATCACGTGGGGATATACGCCGGCGGGGGCAGGATCTGGCACTCCCCCAAATCGGGTTCCGTTGTGAGACTGGAGCCGATCTGGTCGTCGAACGTGTACTACGGTCGGGTGCATTGACCATCACCCCCGTTCGAGGAGTCCCGTGCCCTTCACGAACCCCGTCCGGCATATCACCTTCGATGCCCTGGACCCTTACACCATCGCCGAGTTCTGGGCCGGCGCCACCGGCTACGTGCTGAAGGACAGCGACCCTGGCGACGAGGAGGTCCTCATCGACCCGAGACAACAGGGTGTGCCAGCGATGTTGTTCATCCGGGTGCCGGACATCAAGAAGGTCAAGAACCGCGTCCACCTGGACATTCAGCCGTCCGCCGGCACACGCGACGAGGAAGTCGACCGACTCCTTGGCCTCGGAGCCACTGTCGTCGACGACCAGCGCCGGGGAGACGGCTCCGGTTGGGTGGTGCTCGCCGATCCCGAGGGCAACGAGTTCTGCGTGGAACGCAGTGCTTCAGAGCGGGACTTGGACCTCGCCGGCCCGGATGCCCAAAGCTCGTCCGCATAGCTGGCGCAATGCGATCGCCAGGGGGTCGCGGGCAGTCCAGGTGGCCGACTCCGCGCAACCTCGACACCACCGGAGGGGGAACGAGCGGACCCGGCGGCCTGGCCCCGCCGGGTCCGGGCGAGGCGCCCTCAGGGGCACCGCCGGTCCGCCGTGTCGCGCTCGGGGGACGTCGCGGCGTGCCAGGGAAGGGCCACCGAGACAGTCTTCCCACCGCCTTCGACCGGGCTGACCGACAACCTCCCACCGGACTCCGCCGTGAGCCAGCGGATGATCACCATTCCTCGCCCGTTGTCCTGTTGGACTGCGGCCGGGAGTCGTCTGGGCCAACGCGGGTGACTGTCCGTGACGCCGATGCGCAGCCATTCCTCCCGCTCCAACGCGAGCACGACCGTGAAGGTGGGCGATTGGCCGAAGGTGTGCTGTACGGCGTTGGTGGCGAGTTCGGAGACGATCAGGCGTACCGTGTCCGCGGCACCGTCACCATCGGGCAGGCCCCATTCGCTGAGCGCCTCGGCGACGTACCGACGGGCAACTGCAACCGAGGCTGGATCGCTCGGCAGAGTGACGGATACTTCCTGGTGGTCTGCCATGGCGACGTTTCCTTTTCCACCAGGGCCGGGCGGATCGCTCGGCGCGCTGACCTCACACGCGGCCCCGGTTCTGTGCTGTCGCGCCAGAGTGCCACCCCGCGAGCCGCCGCGGCTGCTGTTCCACCAAGATCTGCATATATCTGTCCCCCGATGCGGTGAACTCTGCTACGGAAGAGCGTATTTGGGTGGCGGTCCGGCGCACGTGCGCCGAGGTGAGGAGGCGTCCATGCGCTACGGTCCCGCGGTCCGGCGGCGCAAGCTCGGCGAGGAGCTCCGTACACTACGCGATCGCGCCGGACTCACCAGCGGTGAGGCCGCGCTGCTGGCAGGTTGGCACCAGTCGAAGATCAGCCGGATTGAGACCGGGCGTAGTGGCGTGAAACCAACTGACGTGCGACTGCTGCTCGACGCCTATGGGGTGGGTGGCGGCCCGGAGCGAGCCTTGCTGGAAGCGCTCGCTGGATCGGCTGACGACAGCGGTCGTAGCCGGCAGTGGTGGCATGAGTACCGAGGGCTACTGCCGGAGGAGTACCGCGACTTCATCAGTTTGGAGGCGCAGGCCCGCTCGGCGCGGACGGTGGAGCTCGCGGTGGTGCCCGGCCTGCTACAGACCCCCGCCTATGCAAGGGCGGTGACCCGGGCCGCACTTGGCGGCCTACCGGATCCGAAGGTCGAGGCACTGGTCGAGGTGCGACTGGCCAGGCAGTCGGTACTCCGCAGCGACCCCCCGATCCGGCTCAGCGCCGTGCTGGACGAAGCAGTGCTCCGACGCCAGGTCGGTGGCCCCGAGGTGATGGCGGAACAGCTGCGATTCCTCGGCGAAGTAGGGCAGTTGACGCACGTGCGGATCCAGGTCCTGCCATTCAGCGTGGGGGGCCATCTCGGCCTCACCGGGCCTTTCGTAATTTTCTCATTTCCGAGCATGGCCGATCTGGACGTGGTGGTTCTCGACCATTTGACGAGTAGCCTCTACTTGGAGCGAAAGGAAGACCTGGAGGCCTACGTGGCCGCGTTCGAGACGATCCAGGAGCATGCCCTTTCGCCCCAGGGCTCCCGCGACCTCATCCACCAGATCGCCGAAGGCTCTTAAGGAGGCACCATGCCCCCCTTTGCTTCCCTGCCCCCGCCGGACCCGGAGCGCGGCACCCGCCCCGTGCCGAGCCAGTCCCCATGGCTGCGCAGCAGCCGTAGTACCGGGATGAACAACTGCGTGGAGGCGGCGTTCCTCTCAGATGGCCGGACCGCCGCGCGCGACTCCAAACGCCCGGCGGACCAACCCCTGTTCTTCACCGCTCCCAGTTGGACCCGTTTCCTGGCACACCTCAGACGCGCGGATGTGCGATCCCTGGGCTGACCCCCTCCTCAGTCCAGGGAGTTGGCTCCGGCCGGAGCGGTCCGGATGAGGGTGGCGAGCGCCCGCTCGATCTCGCGTTCCGTGAGGTCTGCCCGCGCCGTCAGTCGGATCCGCGAGACGCCGTCGGGAACCGACGGCGGCCGGAAGCATCCGACCCAGAGGTCAGCCTCACGGCAGTCCGCGGCCCATCGCAGTGCCGTCGCCGCCGAAGGGGCCTGCACCGACACCACCGCCGCATCCGGCCTGGCCGCGGTCAGCCCGGCACCGGTGAGCCCCCCGTGCAACTCCCGCGCCACCTCCCGCGCCCTCGTGGCCCTGTGCGGTTCGCGACGCAGCAACGTCAGGGCCGCGAGGGCGGCACCGGCCGCGGCGGGAGCCAGCCCCGTGTCAAAGATGAACGTGCGCGCGGTGTTGACCAGGTGGTCGATGACCCGGGCCGGGCCGAGGACGGCGCCGCCCTGGCTGCCGAGCGATTTGGACAGGGTGACAGTGGCCACCACGTCCGGGGCACCGGCCAACCCGGCCGCGTGCAGGGCACCCCGGCCTCCCTCGCCGAGCACTCCCAGTCCGTGTGCGTCGTCGACCAGCAGCGCGGCGCCCTCTTCTCGACACGCCTGCGCATGGGCGTGCAGCGGCGCCGCGTCACCGTCCACCGAGAAGACCGAGTCGGTGACCAAGACGGCCGGCGCACGCCCCGGACGGGCGCCCAGCGTCTTGCGAACCGCCTCCGGGTCCGCGTGCGGTACGACCGTGGTCTCGGCTCGGGAGAGTCGGCAGCCGTCGACGATCGAGGCGTGGTTGCCCGCATCGGAGACGAGGAGGCCCCCGCGCACGCTGAGCGCGGTGACCGCTGCGAGGTTGGCGGCATATCCGGAGGAAAACACCAGGGCGGACTCAAAGCCGCAGAACGCCGCCAGCTCTCGCTCGAGTTCGGCATGAAGTTCGGTGGAGCCTGTGACCAGCCTGGAACCGGTGGCTCCGGCTCCCCAACGACCCGCCGCGTCCGCCGCGGCAGCCGTGACCTCCGGGTGCCGGGTCAGCCCCAGGTAGTCGTTGCTCGCCAGATCCAGGCTGCCCCCAGCAACCGGCCGTGGACTCAGCTTCCTGACCAGACCTGCACGGATGCGCTCGCGCGCACCGTCCTCGATCCAGGCGAACACGTCCTCGCGCGCACCGTGCACTACGACCGGGGGCACGTCCTGGGGCATGGCGGATTCCTCGCGTTTGTTGGTTGCCCACAGACCCTAACGGCCCCGGATCACCGACCCGGTGTGGCGATGCACACACGCCGACGGCGGCATGTTGTGCAATCTCTCCTTGGCCAGGAGCCGTACCTTAAGTCAGGATCGGCCTCATGGACCTGCTGAACACCTTGGTGGACAAGGGGCTGCGGCGCGAGCTGCCCACCCGCGAAGAAGCCCTCGCCGTACTGTCGACTTCCGACGACGAACTGCTCGACGTGGTGGCCGCCGCCGGCAAGGTGCGGCGCCAGTGGTTCGGCCGCCGGGTCAAACTCAACTACCTCGTGAACCTGAAGTCCGGGCTCTGCCCCGAGGACTGCTCCTACTGCTCCCAGCGACTCGGTTCCAAGGCCGAGATCCTCAAGTACACCTGGTTGGGCGCCGAGGATGCCTCCAAGGCGGCTGCCGCCGGAGTCGCGGGCGGAGCCAAGCGCGTGTGCCTGGTGGCCAGTGGCCGCGGTCCCACGGACCGCGACGTCGCACGGGTGTCGAAGACCATCGAGGCGATCAAGGAACAGAACGAGGGTGTGGAGGTGTGCGCCTGCCTCGGGCTCCTCTCCGACGGCCAGGCGGAACGGCTGCGGGAAGCCGGCGCCGACGCCTACAACCACAACCTCAACACCTCCGAGGGCACCTACGGCGACATCACCACCACTCACACCTACGCCGACCGGGTGGACACCGTCCGCAAGGCGCACGACGCCGGCCTGTCGGCCTGCTCCGGCCTGATCGCGGGCATGGGAGAGAGCGACGAGGACCTCGTCGACGTCGTCTACGCGCTGCGTGAGCTCGACCCGGACTCGGTCCCGGTCAACTTCCTCATCCCCTTCGAGGGCACTCCCCTGGCCAAGGAGTGGAACCTGACTCCCCAGCGGGCCCTGCGGATCCTGGCGATGGTGCGCTTCGTGTGCCCCGACGTCGAGGTGCGTCTGGCAGGCGGCCGGGAGGTGCACCTGCGTAGCATGCAGCCGCTCGCCCTGCACCTGGCCAACTCGATCTTCCTCGGCGACTACCTCACCAGTGAGGGTCAGGCGGGCCAGGCCGACCTCGACATGATCGCGGACGCGGGCTTCGAGGTGGAGGGAACCGACACCACGACGTTGCCCTCACACCGCGCTGACCAGTCGGCGGGTGGCTGCGGCTCACACACAAGCGGCGGCTGCGGCTCCTCGCCCGACCAGACGGAAACAGCCTGCGGTGCGCACACCGGCGGCTGTGGCCCTTGCGGCGGCGCGCACGAGCCCGCCGAGAGCGCCCCGAATTCCGCCACCGCCACCGAAGCGCGCACCGATCTGGTGGCGGTTCGCCGCCGGGGCGCCGGAACGGATCTCGCGCCCAATGCCTGATCCGAGACCGCCGCTCACCGCAGAGGAGTTGCTCTCCCTCGACCGGCAGCACGTCTGGCACCCGTACGGTCCCATGCCGGGCAGGCAGGAACCGCTCCTCGTGGAATCCGCCTCGGGGGTGCGGCTGCGCCTGGCCGCTGCGGCAGAGGGGCAACACGAACTGGTCGACGGGATGTCCTCCTGGTGGTCGGCCATCCACGGCTACAACCACCCGGTCCTCAACGAGGCGGCCCGCGACCAGTTGGAGCGGATGAGCCATGTGATGTTCGGCGGGCTCACCCATGAGCCCGCCGTCCGGCTGGCCCAGCGCCTGGTGGAGATCACCCCGACCGGACTCGAACACGTCTTCCTCTCCGATTCCGGATCGGTCGCCGTCGAGGTCGCCGTGAAGATGTCGCTCCAGCACTGGCGCTCACTGGGTCGGCCCGACAAGCGACGACTGCTGACCTGGCGCGGCGGCTACCACGGTGACACCTGGCAACCGATGGCCGTGTGCGATCCCCAGGGCGGGATGCACGAGCTGTGGTCCGGGGCGCTGCCCCGGCAGGTGTTCGCCGACCTGCCCCCCGCCGGTTTCTCGGCCGCGCCGGACCCGCGGTACGTGGCGCACCTGCACGAGGTGTTCGCCCGGCACGCCGACGAGGTGGCCGCGGTGATCGTCGAGCCGGTGGTGCAGGGCGCGGGCGGGATGCGCTTCCACTCCCCCGGCTACCTCAAGGTGCTGCGCGAACTCTGCGACGCCCACGACGTGCTGCTCGTGCTCGACGAGATCGCCACCGGCTTCGGCCGTACCGGTGAGCTCTTCGCCGCCGACCACGCCGGCATCACCCCCGATGTGCTCTGCATCGGCAAGGCCATGACCGGCGGCTACCTGTCGATGGCTGCGACCTTGTGCACCTCGCGTGTCGCCGACGGGATCTCCCGGGGCGAGGTGCCGGTGCTGGCCCACGGCCCCACGTTCATGGGGAACCCGCTTGCCGCCTCGGTCGCACTCGCCTCCATCGACCTGCTGCTGGCTCAGGACTGGCGCGCGGAGGTCTCCCGGATCGAGTCGGCACTGCACAAGTCGCTCGCACCCGCCGCCGCGCTACCGGGCGTTCGGGAGGTGCGGGTGCTGGGTGCCATCGGCGTCGTACAGCTGGACCACGAGGTGGACCTGCCCGCTGCCACCCGGGCCGCCGTGCGCGAGGGCGTGTGGCTGCGGCCGTTCCGCGACCTCGTCTACGCCATGCCGCCGTTCGTGAGCTCCGACGAGGACGTCGCCCGGATCGGCCGCGCGATGTGCGCGGCAGCCCTGGAGGGCTGAGATGGGCATCTTGGTGGTGTCCGGTACCGGAACCGAGATCGGCAAGACGGTGGTCACTGCGGCACTCGCAGCGACGGCGCTGGCCGCGGGCCGTACCGTCGCGGTGCTCAAACCGGCTCAGACGGGAGTGGGTCCCACCGAGAACGGCGATGTGGATGAGGTGGCGAGGCTGGCCGGTGCGGTGACCGCGTCGGAGCTGGCTCGCTACCCCGAGCCGTTGGCCCCGGCCACGGCCGCCCGCCGGGCCGACATGGCCGCGGTGGGACCCCAGGAGATCGCCGGCGCGGCCGAGAAGCTGGCCGCCGAGCACGACCTGGTGCTGGTCGAGGGCGCCGGCGGGCTCCTCGTCCACTTCGACGAACAAGGCCACAGCCTCGCCGACGCCGCCCAGCTCATGGACGCCCCGGTTCTGGTCGTGGCACCGCCCGGCCTCGGCACCCTCAACGCGACCCAGCTGACCGCCGAGGCCCTGCGGTCACGCGGGCTGCGCCCACTTGGAGTGGTGGTGGGCAGCTGGCCCGGCCAGCCCGACCTGGCGGCCCGCTGCAACCTGGTGGACCTGCCGGCGGTCTGCGGCGCCCCCCTGCTCGGGGTGTTGCCCGAGGGAGCGGGCGGGCTCCGGCCCGCCGCCTTCCGCACGACGGCGGTCCAGTGGTTGGCGCCGGTGCTGGGCGGCCGGTGGAGCGCCGCGCACTTCCTGGAGCAGCACGGCTGAGCCGCTTCCCGGGTGGGGGCCGGATCACCGGCCCCCACCGCCTGGGAAGGCACGCCGTCCCCCAGCCCCGCTTCGGAGCGTGGATGGCGGGATACCGGGGGACACTGATGGCGTGTGCTTCGCCGCCCAGGAGGATGGCCATGCCCGAGCAGGCTCTGCCCCGCGACCCAGTGCACCACCCCGTGTTCTCCCGCTTCTACGCCCGCATGAGCGTGGTCGCAGACACCCGCGGCGGGTTCGCTGAACTCCGCTCGGAGTTGCTGAGCGGACTCAGCGGCCGAGTGATCGAGATCGGGGCGGGCAACGGGCTGAACTTCGCCCGCTATCCCCGCACCGTCTGCGAGGTCGTGGCCGTGGAGCCCGACCGCACCCTGCGCAAGCTCGCCCGCGAGGCGGCGCAGCGCTGTTCCGTACCCGTGGACGTGGTACCCGGTGCGGCGGAGGCGCTCCCGGTCAAGAGCGAGTCCTTCGACGGCGCCGTAGCCTGCCTGGTCCTGTGCTCGGTGCGGGACCTGCGGCGTTCGCTCACCGAGATCCGGCGGGTGCTACGTCCGGGGGCAGAGCTCCGGTTCCTCGAACACGGTCGGGCACCGGGTCGCACCATGTCCACGGTCCAGTCCCTCTTGGACAGGAGCACCGTGTGGCCCCGTCTGTGCGGTGGCTGCCACACCTCGCGCGAGCCGATCTCGGCCATCGAGGAGGCGGGCCTCGTGGTGACTCGGGCGCGCAGCCTGCGGGTGCCACCTCAAGGTCCGGCACTGCCCACCTCCTTCTGCGAGCTGGGGAGGGCCCTGGTGCCCGAGGAGGACTGAGGCGTCCGGCGCCCACCGGCTCCAGGGGATACCGCCGCGGACCGGATGCCTCTACGCTCGTGCCCGTCCAGCCGGACCGGGGAGGGGCACGCCATGCCAGGGGAGACCGTTTTGGCCGCGCCGGGAGCCGCCGCCCGCGCACGTTCCCTCACCAAGGCCTACGGCAAGGGGGAAACGACCGTGCTAGCGCTGGACGCGGTCGACGTCGACATCGAGCGCGGCCGGTTCACCGCGGTGATGGGGCCGTCCGGCTCCGGTAAGTCCACGCTGATGCACTGCCTGGCCGGCCTGGACACGGTCTCGGCCGGCCAGGTGTGGCTGGGCTCCACCGAGATCACCGGGCTGCGGGAACGGGAACTGACCCGGCTGCGGCGCGACCGGGTGGGTTTCGTCTTCCAGTCCTTCAACCTGCTGCCGACGCTCACGGCGGCGGAGAACATCTCGCTGCCGATGAACATCGCGGGCCGCCGTCCTGACCCGGACTGGTGGGACCATGTCGTCGACACCTTGGGGCTGCGCGACCGGCTACGGCATCGTCCGTCCCAGTTGTCCGGTGGGCAGCAGCAACGAGTGGCCTGTGCCAGGGCCCTGGTTTCCCGCCCAGAGCTGATCTTCGCGGACGAGCCCACCGGCAACCTGGACTCACGCGCGGGAGCCGAAGTCCTGTCGTTGCTCCGCTCCGCGGTGGACGAGCTGGCCCAGACCGTGGTGATGGTCTCCCACGATCCCGGTGCTGCCGCGCACGCGGACCAGGTGCTCTTCCTGGGAGACGGACGGGTGACCGACCGTCTGAGCGAGCCGACTGCGGAGTCGGTGTGGGAACGGATGCGTTCGTTCGCGGCGCCTCGTACGGACTAGGTTGTGCGCTCGGAAGGTCCCCCACCCGGACCGCGGCGCCCGACGGGAGACCTCGCCGGGGTTTCGCGGTCGCCCTAGGACCATCCGGGTGGGGACCGACCCCCGTGGACCAACGCCAAGGCACCTGACCACAACGTGAAATGGGTTCGACCGTGCGGGCCACGGATGGTGGGATCTGCACCATGAGTGATCTGCGCATCCGATACGCGACAAACACGGACCTGGCCGTGGCGCTGGCCTTCTGGGGTTCAGCAGCCGAGGGCAAGAGCATCAGCGACGACCTGGCCGGCGTGGAACGCCTGCACGAGCGGGATCCGGAGTCGTTGATACTCGCCGAACGGGACGGCGAACTGGTGGGCACGGTGATAGCGGGCTTCGACGGCTGGCGCTGTCATCTGTACCGGTTGGCGGTCCACCCCGACCACCGCCGGCAGGGCGTGGCCACCGCGCTGCTCGCGGCTGCGGAAGAGCGGTTCGGGCGCCTGGGCGGACGCCGGGGGGACGCCATGGTGCTCAACCGCAACGAGCGGGCCCAGAGTGCCTGGACGGCCTACGGGTACCGACCCCAGGAGCAGTGGACCCGCTGGGTGAAACCGCTGCCGCCGACATCCGACCCGTCCGACACCCGAGCCACTTTGCCCATCCTTTAATATTTGCCTCACCACTCGTCCGGACGGTCCGGACGAGCGTACGAAGGAAAGGTGTGAGCGTCCGCCCATGGGCGAGCCTCCCAGTACCCGACATCGAGCACTAGGCATCCTCCTGACCGATCATGGGACGGAGGTGACCCGATGACCGAAGTGCTCCTGCTCGCAGTGGCGCTCCTGCTCTGCCTCGCGTGCGGCGCGTTCGTCGCGGCGGAGTTCTCGCTCACCACGATCGAGCGCGGCGAACTCCAGCAGGCCGTCGAGCGGGGCGAACGCGGCGCCGCCAGTGCCATGGCGGCCGTGCGCAGCCTGACTTTCCAGCTCTCCGGAGCCCAGCTCGGCATCACCGTCACCAATCTGGTCATCGGCATGCTCGCCGAGCCCTCCATCGCCAAGCTGCTCCGCGGCCCGTTCGAGTCCGTCGGGCTCTCCGCGTCCGTGGCGTCCTCGGCCGCCCTGGTGTTGGGAACGGCGCTGTCCACGGTCGTGTTGATGGTGGTCGGTGAGCTGGTTCCCAAGAACTGGGCGATCTCCTCTCCCCTGGCGGTGGCCAAGCGCGTGGCCACCCCCCAGCGCGTGTTCAGCAAGGTGTTCGGCCCACTGATCGGTCACCTGAACACCACCGCCAACCACATGGTGCGCAGGCTCGGCCTGGAACCCGCCGAGGAACTCGCCTCGGCTCGTTCGCCTCAGGAGCTCGTGGCACTGGCCAGGCACTCCGCCAAACAGGGCGCGCTGGAGAAGGACACGGCCGAGCTCTTCGTCCGCACCCTGAACCTGGCCGACCTCACCGCCGAGAACGTCATGACCCCCCGCGTGCAGGTGACGGCCCTCGACGTGCAGACCACCGCCGAGGACGTGGCCAACGCCACCTTGGCCACCGGCCTGTCCCGCTTCCCGGTGTACCGCGGGAGCCTGGACACGGTGGTCGGGATCGTGCACATCAAGGACGTCCTGGCACTGCCTGCCGAGGCGCGGCACGGATACCCGGTCTCGCAGCTGCTGCGCGAGCCGCTCCTGGTCCCCGAGTCACTGACCGTGAACCGTCTGCTCGACCGGCTCTACGGCAAGCAGACCATGGCCGTGGTCATCGACGAGTACGGGGGGACGGCGGGGGTGGCCACCTTGGAGGACATCGTCGAGGAAGTCGTCGGCGAGGTCCGCGACGAACACGATCCGCACGAGACCCCCGACCTGGCGCCCGCCGGCACGGACGCGCAGGGCCGGCGCCTGTTCGCCGCCGACGGCGCCGCCCGTACCGATCAGCTGGCGCAGATCGGCCTTCGGGTTCCCGAAGGACCGTACGAGACCCTGGCCGGCCTCATCGCAGCCGAGCTGGGTCGCATACCTGACCGCGGCGACGAGTTGCAGGTGCTCGGCTGGCGCGTCGAGGTCGTCGACGCATCCGGTCGCCGAGCGGCGCGGGTACTGCTCCGCGCCCCGGTCGAAGCGGATGAGGACGCACCATCCACGGGTGGCCAGGACGGCTCCGCGGGCGAGGGCCACGGAAACGAGGAAGCCCGATGACTGCCGTACAACTGTTGATCGCCTTCCTGACCCTGGTGGCCAACGCCTTCTTCGTCGGCGCCGAGTTCGCCCTGATCTCAGTGCGCCGCAGCCAGATCGAGCCCCAGGCCGATCGCGGCGACCGCCGGGCCCGGAACGTGTTGTGGGGGCTGGAGCATGTGTCGGCCCTCATGGCGGCGGCCCAGCTCGGCATCACCCTGTGCACCCTGGTGCTCGGTGTGGTCGCGGAGCCAGCGATCGCACACCTGTTGACCCCGGCCTTCGACTTCTTCGGTGTGCCCAGCGGGTTGACGCACGCGATCTCCTTCGTGATCGCCCTGGTCATCGCGACCTATCTGCACATGCTCTTCGGTGAGATGGTGCCCAAGAACGTGGCGCTGGCCGAGCCGGTGCGCACCGCCCTGTTGCTCGGGCCCCCGCTGGTCACCCTGACCAGGGCTCTGAGGCCGGTGATCTTCGCGATCAACGCGTTCGCCAACGCGCTCCTGAAGCTGCTTCGGGTCGAGGTGAAGGACGAGGTCTCCGCCACGTTCACGGACGACGAGCTCGCCCGGATGGTGAAGGATTCCAGTGCCGCCGGCCTGCTGGACGGCCGATCGAGCGAGCGGCTGCACGATGCTCTTGAACTCGGCCGTCGTCCGGTAGCCGATGTGGTGATGCCCCACGACCAGGTGGTCCTCGCCCGCGTGGGGGTCACCCCCGCCGGGCTGGAGCGGCTGTCCGCCGAATCGGGGTTCTCGCGTTTCCCGGTGGTGGACGAAGAACGGCGCGTCCTTGGTTATCTGCACGTCAAGGACACTCTGGAGGCTCCACTGCGGGACGAGGCCTTCCCCCTCTCGGCCATGCGGCCCATCGCTCAGGTGAGGGCCGAGACCCCGATGGACGACGTGCTCACCGCGATGCGGCGCAGCCGGACCCATCTGGCCGCGGTCCTCGGCCCGGATGCGACCCTGACGGGGCTCGTGACCATGGAGGACGTCCTGAGGGAGCTCTTCGGGAACTCCGCGACCAGCTGATCGGGGCCGGGCGGTTGGGCCGGGAGCAGGACACCCCGCCCCAACCGCGCGGTAACATCTCACCGCCATGGAGATGAACCCCTCATACAACAGTCTCGTCGCCTTGGGCGACTCCTTCACGGAGGGCATGTCCGACGGGCTCCCGGACGGGTCCTACCGGGGCTGGGCGGATCTCCTCGCCGCCCGGATGGCCGCGCATACCGAGGGATTCAGGTACGCGAACCTGGCCGTGCGCGGCAAGCTGATCGGCCAGATCGTCGAGGAGCAGGTGGACGCGGCGGCAGCGATGCACGCGGACGTGGTGACGCTCGTCGGTGGTCTCAACGACGCCCTGCGGCCCCGGTGCGATATGGGCCGGGTACGGGGGCAGCTGGAGGAAGCCGCCGGCAAGCTGGCGCCCTCGTGTCGACAGCTGGTGCTGATGCGCTCGCCCGGTCGGCGGGGGCCGGTGATGGAACGTTTCCGCCCACGCATGGAGGAGCTCTTCTCCTGCATCGACGAGATCGCGGCCCGCCACGGCGCGGTGGTCGTCGACCTCTACGGGGCCCCGCCCCTGGCGGACCCGCGCCTGTGGCACGTGGACCGCTTGCACCTCACGGCGCAGGGCCACGTGCGGGTCGCCGAAGCCGTCTGGCAGGCCCTCGGCCTACCCGCCGAGACGGACTGGCGCGCTCCGCTGCCCGCCGATGCCGGCGCGAGCTGGGCGGTCCGCCGCAGCGGCGACCTGCGGTTCGCCCGCGAGCACCTCCTCCCGTGGGTGGGCCGCCGGCTGACCGGGCGCTCGTCAGGCGATGGCATGCCCGCCAAGCGCCCGGAGCTGCTGCCCTACGATCCACCGCTCTCGTAGCAACCCACAACCCGGCCCGGGGCGCTGGCCTGCGTGAACGAACAGTAGAATCCGTTCACGTGACAGCCAAGCCCCGCATCCCCAATGTCCTGGCCGGCCGCTACGCCTCAGCGGAGCTCGCCGTCCTGTGGTCCCCCGAGTACAAGGTGACGCTGGAGCGTCGGCTGTGGCTCGCCGTCCTGCGCGCGCAGAAGGATCTTGGCATCGAGGTCCCCGATGCCGCCCTCGCCGACTATGAGCGGGTCGTGGAGCAGGTGGACCTCTCCTCCATCGCTGAGCGCGAGAAGGTCACCCGCCACGACGTGAAGGCGCGGATCGAGGAGTTCAACGCCCTCGCCGGCCACGAGCACGTGCACAAGGGCATGACCTCCCGCGACTTGACCGAGAACGTGGAGCAGCTGCAGATCCGGCTGTCGCTGGAGCTGGTCCGCGACCGCACGGTCTCGCTGCTGACCCGCCTCGCCAAGCTCGCCGGCGAGCACGCGGAACTGGTCATGGCGGGGCGCTCGCACAACGTCGCTGCCCAGGCGACGACCCTCGGCAAGCGCTTCGCGACCGCCGCCGACGAGCTGCTGGTCGCCCACGGCCGCCTGGAGGACCTGCTGGGCCGCTATCCGCTGCGCGGGATCAAGGGCCCGGTCGGCACCGCCCAGGACATGCTCGACCTGCTCGGTGGCGACACCGTCAAGCTGTCCGAACTGGAACAGCGCATCGCCGCCCACCTGGGCTTCTCGCACGCCTTCACCTCCGTGGGGCAGGTCTACCCGCGCTCCTTGGACTATGACGTGGTCACCGCTCTGGTCCAGTTGGCGGCGGCACCCTCCTCCATGGCGAAGACGATTCGGCTGATGGCCGGCCACGAGTTGGTCACCGAGGGCTTCAAGCCCGGCCAGGTCGGTTCGTCCGCCATGCCGCACAAGATGAACACCCGCTCCTGTGAGCGCGTGAACGGCCTCATGGTGATCCTTCGCGGCTACGCGTCGATGACCGGCGAGCTGGCCGGCGACCAGTGGAACGAGGGCGACGTCTCGTGCTCCGTGGTTCGGCGAGTCGCGCTGCCCGACGCCTTCTTCGCCTTCGACGGTCTGATCGAGACCTTCCTCACCGTCCTGGACGAGTTCGGCGCCTTCCCGGCCGTGGTGGCCCGCGAACTCGACCGCTATCTGCCGTTCCTGGCCACCACCAAGGTGCTCATGGGCGCGGTGCGGGCAGGTGTGGGGCGTGAGGCCGCTCACGAGGTCATCAAGGAGCACGCCGTCGCATCGGCCCTCGCGATGCGCGAGCAGGGTGCCGAGCGCAACGAACTCCTGGACCGGCTCGCGGCGGACGACCGCATTCCGCTGGACCGGGCCGATCTCGACGCCCTGATGGCGGACAAGCTCTCCTTCACCGGTGCCGCGGGCGACCAGGTGGGCCTCGTGCTCTCACGCATCGAAGAGATCGCCAAGCAGCACCCCGAGGCAGCCGAGTACACCCCGGGGGCAATCCTCTGAACCCGTGACATCGAACCGGAAGCGCCCGTTCTCGGCCTCGCGAGGGCGGCGTCAGGCCGAGTAACATCCGGTTGACACGCCTGCGAGCTGGGAGGAATCACGTTGGGGCAGCTGACCGGCGGAGATCCTTCTTTGCTGCGGCGGATCAATTCCGCTGTGGTGCTCCGCGCACTGCGTGGCGCTCAGTCGCCGACACTGACCGACCTCACCCGGGTGACCGGGCTCTCCCGCCCCACCGTCGAAGGCGTCGTGGAGGGGCTCGTCAACACGGGGCTCGTCGTCGAGGAGCCGGCGGCCGAGGGGTCGGCGCGGCGACAGGGTCGGCCGGCCCGGAGATACCGCTTCCGCGCCGAGGCAGGGTATCTCCTGGGCATCGAGATCGGGTCACACCGCGTCTCCGCCCTCCTTTCGGGGCTTGACGGCAGGATCATCGGCGCCGGCAGCAAGGAGGTCAGCGAGAGCGCCCCCAGTGACGAGCGCCTGGACAAGGCGCGCGCCACGGTGGCCGATCTGCTGCGCCGTGCGGGCGTGCCCCGGGACTCCTTGCGTGCCGTCGGAGTCGGCAGTCCCGGCATCGTGGAGGCCGATGGACGGGTACGGCTGGGCACCGCGTTGCCCGGCTGGACGGGGCTGGCCCTGGGCGAGCGGCTTCGCCGCTCCTTCCGTTGCCCCGTGCTGGTGGAGAACGATGCCAATGCCGCGGCGGTGGCCGAGCACTGGAAGGGCTCGGCCACCGACAGCGACGACGTCGTCTTCGTCCTTGCCGGACTCAGCCCCGGGGCAGGTTCGCTGATCGGCGGACGGCTCCACCGGGGATTCGGGGGCGCTGCCGGCGAGATCGGCGCACTGCACCTGCTGGGGCGTGGCGCCACCCCGGAGACCCTGTTGTCGACGACTGACGAGCCACTGCACCCGTTGGACGAGAAGGCGGTTGCCGAGGTGTTCGCGCTGGCCCGTGAGGGCGACGAGCACGCGGTGGCGGCAGTGGAACGATTCATCCAGCGTCTGGTGCACGACGTGGCGGCGCTGGTGTTGGCGATGGACCCCGAGTTGGTCGTGGTCGGAGGGTGGGCGGCCGGTCTGGACGGGGTCCTGGAGCCGCTGCGCCGGGAGCTGGAACGCTACTGCCTGCGACCGCCACGGGTTGCGCAATCGCTTCTGGGTGAAGCGGCGGTCGCCACCGGCGCGCTCCGACTGGCTCTGGACCATGTGGAGGAGCAGTTGTTCGCCGTGGAGAAGACGGTGACGGCCCGTCGCTGACACGGCGTGACCGGGCCGTTGTCCAGGAGGGCGCCACGAGCTGCGTGCTGCGTGCCCGCGGTGCAGGGGCCCGCGGACGCCCCCTCACCGCAGGAAGCGTGCTGACCGACAGACCGTGCCGGCTCAGCCTGCCCGGCGCTCGTCGGCCGCGCTGATCTCGACGTCGCCGCTCTCGGTGAACGTGAGGCGGCAAGTGTCGGCCCGGTAGGTGGCTACCGAAACGGCCGCGACCGCCCCGGCGCTGAAGTACCGCGTGGTGACGACCAGTACCGGCGCGCCCGGAAGGCGGTCGAGTTCCTTGGCGTCGTCGGCACGGGCGGAGCCGAGCTCCACCGAGCGGTCCTTGCCTTGGAGGACGAGGCGTTGGAGCTCCCGCAGGACGGCTCGGGCTCGGGTGCTTCCCGACACCTCTTCGATGGCGGCGAGTCCGGGCACCGAGGCGGCCGGCACGTACAGCAGCTCGGCCGCGACGGCCTGTCCCTGGGTGAGCCGGGTGCGACGCACGATGTGGACCGGCTCACCGGGGCCGACGCCCAGGAGCGCGGCGACTGCCGCGGACGGCTCGACCGGCACGCAGTCGAGGGGTTGCCAACCGTCCTTGCCCGCTTCGCCGGGCCATGCGAGGTCGGGGTTGCCCACTTCGATGCCGACCCGTGGCGGCGCCACGGTGGTCCCCACGCCACGGCGGCGCTGAAGCCTGCCCTCCAGCTCCAGCTGTTCGAGGGCCTGACGGAGGGTGGCCCTGGCGACGCCGAAACGGGCCGCCAACTCCCGTTCGTTGGGCAGGACCTCACCGACAGCGAAATCGGAGTCCAGCGCCTCGCTGAGCACGGTCTTCAGGTGCCAGTACTTCGGTTCGGGCGCTGCTTCCAGCGTAGTGGTCCCCACCCTGACTCCTCCGCAAAGGCCGTATCCCGGCGCCAGTTCCGTGCCTTTGTTTATTAAAGGTTCCTGCACTATCCCTGCGACCATAGGACGGGCCACCGACTTGGTCAAGACCAATCCTCCTACCGTTATGGAGCGCATTCGACCAGTCGCACAGCGCATGCGCAGGCCGTTCGCTCGCCACACTGGAGAACCGCTTCACACAGGCCAAAAGGGCGACTCGGGCGACGCAGCCCGCGCAAGGGCGACCGGGCCAGGTGACACAAGGAAAGCAGCGCCCACCAAGCGGGCCGGCTCGGGGGATTCGCCCCGGTTGCGCAGCGCGCAGACGTCCGGATTCCGATGGTGAGGCCGTGAGATGGAACACCCCGGTATCACTGCCCAGGAGAAGGCGATCGAGGGCGGATTGCCCGTCCAGGCTCCCAGTTCCAGTGGGAGAAGAGGGTCCACGCGCAGCGATCCGACCCTTCCGGAGGGGGAGGTTTCGAGCAGGTGTGACGCCCCTGCGCCCCGCGGCGCCGCGCAGCCCCGAGCGCGATCGATCGAAACCACCTCAACCGGCCACGCCCCCAGGCATACCGGACGCGCTTCGCCCTCGCTCTTGAAGTCCAAGATACCGGCGGGTAATGCTTGTTGACGAGACGTCTAGCTCTCGTCCCCCTTCCCGCGAGGAGCACCATGGCCGCCACGGTCTCGTTCACCATCGATTCCGCCGCTGGCCGGCTGCCGCTGACCGTCTCCTGCGAACGACGCGGAGCGGGCGAACCGCTCCTGCTCCTGCACGGCATCGGCCACCACCTCCAGGCCTGGGAACCGGTGATGGACCTCCTCGCCGCCGACCACGAGGTCTACGCCGTGGACCTTCCGGGATTCGGCGCGTCGGCCCCCTTGCCAGAGGGCGTGGAATACGGACTCGCCAGCGTCGTACCGGTGTTGGGCCAGTTGTGCGCCGCCCTCGGTCTGGACCGCCCGCACGTCGCGGGGAACTCCCTCGGCGGGCTGCTCGCCCTCGAAATGGGTCGGCGGAAGCTGGCCCGGTCCGTGACCGCGCTCTCCCCCGCGGGGTTCTGGAACGAGACGGAGCGCCGCTACGCCTTCACCACCCTGCTGGCGATGCGAGCCGGAGCGCGCGGCCTCCCCCGACCCGCGATCGAAAAGCTGGCCGAATCGGCCGCCGGACGGGCCGTGCTCACCAGCACCATCTACGCCCGCCCCGGCCGCCGCTCCCCCGAAGCGGTGGTCGCCGAGACCCTGGCCCTGCGCACCGCTACGGGTTTCACCGCCACCCTGGCGGCCGGTCGCGGCGTAAGGATCACCGAGGACATCCCCGGCCTCCCGGTCACGGTCGCATGGGGAACCCGGGACCGGCTGCTGCTGCGTCGTCAGGGCGTACGGGCCAAGCATGCCCTTCCGGGAGCGCGACTGGTACGCCTCCCGGGCTGTGGACACGTCCCGATGAACGACGACCCCGCTCTGGTCGCCCGGGTGATCCGGGACACCACTCGGATGCCGGCCGCGGCCTGACATCACTGCACCGACGGGCGGGCCGGCGAAGGCTGATGGTTGTTCACCAGCGGTTCGCCCGGCGGCTGCTGGGTCGCACCGGGCGCGCTGCACACTGATCGCACCGTCTACGGAAGGCTTCCCTCCGATGCCGCAGCCCGCTCCGCACCGCCGCTCCCTGCTCCGCGGCACCTTCGCTGCCGCCCTCGCCGTACCCACCGCCCTGCGCGCCACGGCTCCGGCGCTGGCGCTCTCCGGCCGCCCCGGCGCCCACTGGGGCGTTCAGGTCGGCGCGGTGAGGGCGCACTCCGCGCTCGTGTGGGCACGGTCGGACCGTCCGGCCCGCATGTGGGTGGAAACCTCACCCAGCGAGTCCTTCCGGTACGGAACCCGCCGCTGGCCCGGCCCCCTGCTCGGTCGGGGCACCGACTTCACCGGGACGACTGCGATCAGTGGACTGCACCCGGGGGACCAGGTGCACTACCGCGTGACGCTCGCCGATCCCGAGGACCCACGGCGTACCGGCCAGCCCGTGTGCGGCACTTTCCGGACGGCGCCGGTGCGCCGCCGTCAGAACATCCGCTTCCTGTGGTCGGGAGACCTCGCCGGACAGGGTTGGGGCATCAACCCGAGCCTCGGCGGCTACGCGGTCTTCGAGGAGATGCGCCGCCGCGACCCCGACTTCTTCCTCTTCAGCGGCGACACGATCTACGCGGACGGCCCGATCACCGAGGCGGTGCCGCTTCCGGACGGGCGGATCTGGCGCAACCTCACGACTCCCGAGAAGGCCAAGGTCGCCGAGACGCTCGCGGAGTACCGCGGCAACTTCCGCTACAACCTCCTCGACGCCAATCTGCGGGCCTTCAACGCGCAGGTCCCGGTGATCGCCCAGTGGGACGACCACGAGGTGCGCAACAACTGGTATCCGGGTCAGTTGATCGAGGACCCCCGGTACCGCGTCCGGGAGGCCGACGTACTGGCCGCGCGCGCCCGGCGGGCCTTCGGCGAGTACTTCCCCGGCTCCCTGGCCCGGCCGGGCCAGGCACAGGGCCGCATGTACCGAGTGGTGCGCCACGGGCCGCTCCTGGACGTCTTCGTCCTGGACATGCGCACCTACCGCAACGCCAACTCCCCCGGCCGGCAGGCCGAGGACCCGGTCGGCATCCTCGGCGCCGAGCAGTTGAACTGGCTCAGGCGGGAGTTGTCCCGCTCCCGCGCCGTATGGAAGGTGATCGCTTCCGACATGCCGCTGGGAATCGTGGTTGCCGACGGCGCGACCGACTTCGAGGCGGTCGCGCAGGGAGATCCCGGCGCCCCGCTCGGTCGCGAGTTGCAGATCGCCGCACTGCTCAGACACATCAAGCACCACCGGATCACCGGGACGCTCTGGTTGACCGCGGACGTGCACTACACCGCGGCGCAGCACTACCACCCCTCCCGTGCCGCCTTCCAGGACTTCGCACCCTTCTGGGAGTTCGTTTCCGGGCCGTTGAACGCGGGCGCGTTCGGTGCCAGCAGCCTGGACCCGACCTTCGGGCCGCGGCGCGCCTATGTGAAGTCCGCCGACCGGCCGAACATGTCACCCGCCGAGTCGGCGCCGTACTACGGTGAGGTGGACATCGACGGCCACAGCGGCGAGCTCACGGTCCGGCTGCGGGAACACGGGGGTGCCGTCCTGTACAGCCAGCAGTTGCAGCCCGGGCGCGTAGGCCAGTGACAGTAACCGGCCAAAAGCGGACGGAAGCAGCCATACCCCTACTTAACCAGTCGGTCACAAAGCGTTCGTGATCACGCAACACCGCTGAGCCACAGTGGCATGCATGACTGACTGCCGCCCCGCCCACCCTGCCCCGAAGCCCCGCGTGCACCACTGGCGCCGAGATGCGGTCGAACTCGCCGCGGTGTTCACGGCGGTCGCCGTCGCCGACTCGGTCGCCAACCTGGTCGTGCACGGGCCGAAGGGCCCCGTCCTCCTCGCCGTCTCAGCGGTCGCCCTGGTTCTGACGGCCGCCTTCCACACCTGGTGGGCACGGAGCCACAGCCACGCACCGCCGGGCGTCGAGGCGCCCGGCGGGCAGCCCGGATCAGCGGAAGATCGCTCCCCGGGGGCAACCTCCCAACCAGCCCTGTGGCGGATGCGCACGACGGTGCGGGACGCGCCGGGGAGCCTCGCGGCGCTCTGTACGGCACTGGCCGAACAGAACGCGGACATCCTCACCCTCCAGACCCACCCGCTGGCGGACGGCACGGTCGACGAGTTCCTGCTGCGCGCCCCCCAGCAACTCACTGCCGCCCAGCTCTCCCGTACCGCGGCCCGCGCGGGTGGCACCGACACCTGGATCGAGCGGGCCGATGCCCACGATCTGGTCGACACCCCCACCAGGCTGCTGGGCCTGGCCACCCGAACCGCTCTGGACGCGGCCGAACTCCCGCTCGCCCTCCGTCAACTCCTGGGTCGTTGCACCATCCACTCGCTCCCGGCGACCACCCTCTCGGGTCGGCCCACCGGAGCGGACGCACCCATCGAGGGCGTCCTGGAAGGCACTTCGATGCGGTTGCGCGACCCCGCGGGCGGTGCCATCACGATCGAGCGGCCCTACCTCCCCTTCACTCCCACTGAGTTCGCCCGGGCCCGGGCACTGGTGGAACTGGATGCGCGGTTGGGTCCCCGAGTGCCGCGCAGCCAGGACGTCCTGACCCTGCCGGAGGGCAACGAAATCACTCTGCGGCGAGCCGACACCACCGACCTCGCGGCAGCACGAGCGATGCACGACCGGTGCTCGTCGCGCACCCTGGGGCTGCGCTACCACGGACCGGTCGTCGATGCCGACCGCTACCTGGGGCACCTGCTCAGCCCGCGCTTCGGCCGCACCCTCGCCGTCCAAACGGCCTCCGGGCGCCTTGTCGCCCTCGGCCACCTGCTGTGGGACGGGGACGAGACGGAGGTGGCGCTCCTCGTGGAGGACGACTGGCAGCGGCGCGGCATCGGCTCCGAGCTCCTCCGCCGGCTCGTGGCCCTGGCCATGGAAGCGGGCTGCGAGAGCGTGTACGCCGTCACCCAGTCCTCCAACACCGGCATGGTCGCCGCCATGCGCGCCCTGGGGCTCCCCCTCGACTACCAGATCGAAGAAGGCACCCTCGTGGTCACGGCCCGGCTTTCCAACGGCGCGCAGACCCCGCACCCCGCGCCAGACCACCAGCAGGGCGCGCTGCCACGAAGCGGCCGGCCGGCGTAGGCGCTCACCCAGCCCGTGGTGGCCGCCGCGCGGTCAGGGGCGGCGCGCGGCACGATGGACGGGCGCCCCCGTACGGGGGCGCTTCGAGGGCGCGTCGCAGTGCCCGAGCCGGTGGCGGGCGCCCCGGGACGGTGTCACGGAGCACCGGCGGAGCCCTGCGGCGGGTAGCCGTCAGGAGGCTGAGAGCGAACGCCCATGACGCGGGCGACGGTTTCGTACCAGGATGGCCCGCATGCCACACATCCACGGCAGCCAGCTGCCTCGCCAGGTCGCGGACCGTTACGTCGACGACCTCATCGCCCTGGACCCGATCACCGGAACCTACCTCGGTGTCACCGAAAGCTCCTCGAAGCTCCCCGACTTCTCACCAGCGGGCCGAGAGGCGGTGGCGGAACTCGCGCGCACCACGCTGGAGCGGCTGCGGGCCGCCGAGCAGCTGCCCGGCGCCGACTCCGAAGCCGAGCGCCGCTGTGCACGGCTGCTCCACGAACGGCTGAATGCAGAACTCGCCGTTCACGAGGCCGAGGAGGACCTGCGCGCCGTCAGCAACATCCACTCCCCCGTGCACTCGGTGCGCGAGGTCTTCTCCCTGACTCCCGCGCAGACCGAGTCCGACTGGTCGGCGATCGCCCAGCGCCTGCGGGCGGTCCCGGCCGCTTTCGAAGGCTACCGGGCCTGCCTGGATCTCGGCCTGGCGCGCAAGCTCTACGGTGGACCCCGCCCGACCGCGACCTTCCTCGGACAACTCGCCACATGGCTCGGTGAGGACGACGGCGGCCCGGGCTACTTCGCCGACTTCGCATCCGGCGGCCCCAGTTCGCTGCGCGACGAACTCGACGCCGCCGCCGCGCAGGCCACCGACGCCACCATGGCACTGCGCGACTGGGTGCGGGACGTGTACGCACCCGCCGTCAAGGGCCAGCCGGACACGGTCGGGCGGGAGCGCTACGCCCGGTGGTCGCGCTACTTCAACGGCACGGACCTCAACCTCGACGAGGCATACGCCTACGGCTGGTCCGAGTACCACCGGCTGCTCGCCGAGATGCAGGTCGAAGCAGAGCGCATCCTGCCCGGTTCCGGCCCATGGGAGGCGCTGGCGCACCTGGACGCTCACGGCTCGCACATCGAGGGCGTGGAGGAGGTCCGCACCTGGTTGCAGGCCCTGATGGACGAGGCCATCGAGGCGCTCGACGGCACTCACTTCGACCTCGCCGAGCGGGTCCGGCGTGTGGAATCCAAGATCGCCCCGCCGGGTGGGGCGGCGGCCCCCTACTACACGGCGCCCTCGGAGGACTTCTCCCGTCCGGGCCGAACCTGGTTGCCGACGATGGGCGAGACCCGCTTCCCCGTCTACGACCTGGTCTCGACCTGGTACCACGAGGGAGTACCCGGCCACCACTTGCAGCTGGCGCAGTGGACGCACGTGGCCGATCAACTCTCCCGCTACCAGGCCACGGTGGGCTGCGTCAGCGCGAACGCCGAAGGCTGGGCGCTGTACGCGGAGCGGCTCATGGACGAGCTGGGCTTCCTGACCGACGCCGAGCGGCGGCTGGGCTACCTAGACTGTCAGATGATGCGCGCTGCCCGGGTGATCGTGGACATCGGCATGCACCTACAGCTGGACATCCCGGCCGATTCGCCCTTCCACCCGGGCGAACGCTGGACCCCGGAGCTGGCGGAGGAGTTCTTCAACGCGCACAGCGGCCGTCCGGGGGACTTCGTGGAGAGCGAGATGACCCGCTACCTTTCCATGCCGGGGCAGGCCATCGGCTACAAACTGGGTGAGCGGGCTTGGCTGTTGGGCCGGGAGAGGGCCCGCGCCGCGCGCGGGGCGGAGTTCGACCTCAAGGCCTGGCATATGGCCGCCCTCTCGCAAGGCTCCCTGGGCCTGGACGACCTGGTGGAGGAACTGTCCAAACTCTGACCGGCATGGGTAACCCAACCGTTCCGCGAGCGAGTTGACGGCTGCGGGCCCGCTTGCTTCACAGCCGTGCGGGCAGAGCGTCGGCGGCTGCTTCCCACCGTTGTCCGGGGGAAGCAGCCGTCGGTGAGCGGGCACGGTGGCCTCCTTCAGCAACCGCAGTCTTCGGAGTCGACAGGCGCAGTCAGCGGGTCGGTGTCGGCGCGTCGCCTCGTACCGCCCACGGTCTCGACCTCGAACCCCTCACGGATCCAGTACTCGATGCCGCCGATCATCTCCTTGACCTGGAAACCGAGCTCGGCTAGCGCGAGGGCGGCGCGGGCCGCCCCGTTGCATCCGGGTCCCCAGCAGTAGGTGACCACTGGCACGGACTTGTCCAACACCCGCTCGGCTTGTGCCGCGATGAGTGCGGTGGGCAGGTGGATGGCGTCGGGTACATGACCCTGGTCCCATGCCGCGGTCGACCGCGTGTCCACCAGGACGTAGCCGGGGTGGACGGCGCCCGTCGCGCGAGGGTGGGCCTCGGCGACATCGGAGACATCGGTGTAGAAGGTCAGGTTGGCGCGGAAATGGGCAGCCGCGGCAGCCGGGGCAGCAGGTGGGACCCGCAGGACCGGGCTCTTCGCGGTGATCGGCGAGGTGGCGTCGGGGGCAGAGTTCTGCAATGCGTTCATGACTGAGAACCTATGCAGCGTTCACCTTTCCCAGAAGGGACCTTCCCCGGTCTTCTGCTTGCCTAGCCGTGGAATCCGCTGCTATTCATGGCCCATGACCACGTTTTCACCGGACACCACCGACTGGCGCATTCTCGACGCCCTCCAGAGCGAGGGTCGGGCGAGCTTCGCCGAACTCGCCCGAGCCGTCTCGATGTCGGCGAGCGCCGTCACCGAACGGGTGCGCCGGCTCGAAGAGGCCGGGGTCATCCGCGGGTACGCGGCCGTGGTCGACCGGGAGAAGCTGGGCCTTCCCATCCTGGCTTTCGTCCGGCTGCGCTACCCCCACGGAAACTACAAGCCGTTCCACGATCTCCTCGACACCACCACCGAGATCCTGGAAGCCCACCACGTCACCGGCGACGACTGCTTCGTACTCAAGGTCGCTGCGCGCTCGATGAACCACCTCGAAGAGGTCGTGGGCCGGATTTCCGGCTTGGGCGCCGTCACCACCAGCGTCGTCTACTCGTCCCCGCTGCCCCGACGGGCCGTCAGCGGCTGAGTACGCCGGGTACTGCGGGACAGTCCTTAGGCTCCTGGCCATGAACCCGACCTCGTCCAGCGGTGCGACCCATTCGCCGACAGTCCTTGACATCGCGGAGCTGACTGCCGATCCGGATCTGGAGGTTCGGTTCACGGAGTCGGCCCACCAGATCCTGGCCGACCTGGTGGACGCAGGTGCCGCGCTCGGCTGGGTCGAACCACCCTCACGAACTGAGGTGGCGAAACTTCTGGGCCACCTGGTGGCTGCGGTGCAGGCAGGGGACGCGGCCCTGCGGGTCGCCTACCTCGACCGTCGGCTCGTCGGTTTCGGGTACTGGCTCCGCTACGCCCGCCCGACCCATCGACCACACGCCGACCTTGAGAAGATCGCGGTGGATGCCGCCTTCCACGGTCGTGGTGTCGGTCGGGCGCTGACCTCAGCCCTCATCGCTGACGCCCGGAAGGCGGGCATCGAGGTCCTCACTCTGGACGCCCGTGGCGACAACGCCAACGCCCTTCACCTCTACCGGTCGTTGGGCTTCACCGAATACGGCCGTCTGCCTGACTTCGTCGCCGTCGGTGAACACCGCTACGACAAGCTCTTCTACATGCTGGACTTCCGTCAGCGAAGTTGAGCACGGCCACGAGCGAAGGCCCGGTGGCGAACCGCTTCGTGATCCTTCGTACGAGGCAAGCCCGACGGGCCCGGCAGGGAAGGAAGTTCGAGGTCGGCGGCATCAAGCCGGACCGCGGCCGACGCCACCTTCACCCGCGAGCGGATCCATGGCGGCCGGCGCCGGTGCCCCTTTGCCGTACGACCGACCCCGTCCGCCCCTTGACCACTTCCAACTGCGCGTGAATGCGGCGGCGAAGGTCTGCCACGTGGCTGACGATGCCCACGCTTCGGTCCCGCTCGCGCAGGGAGTCCAGGACGTCGAGGACCTCGTCGAGCGTCTGCTCGTCCAGGCTGCCGAACCCTTCGTCGATGAAAAGGGTGTCCAGCCGCAACCCTCCGGCCTCGTCGGTGACCACGTCCGCAAGACCCAGGGCCAACGCCAGTGAGACGAAGAAGGTTTCACCGCCCGACAAACTCGCGGTATCACGCTCCCGGCCCGTCCAGGCGTCCACCACGTGCAGCCCCAGGCCCGAGCGGCCCCGCCCACCGACTCGGGCGTCGGAGTGCACCAAGGTGTAGCGCCCTGCGGACATGCGTCCCAACCGGACTGTCGCCGCCGCCGCGACCTGTTCGAGACGGGCCGCCAGCACGTAGGACTCCAGTCGCATCCTGCGTTCGTTGTCCGTTGAAGTGCCGGCGGTCAGCGCCGCAAGGCGGGCCACCCGCTCGTACTGTGCCCGCAGCGGCCCGAGTTCGCGCAGCGTCTCCTCGGCCCGCGCGGACAGGTGGTCGAGTTGGTCGCAACGCTCGCGGGCTGCGTCGGCGGAGGAGGACGCAGCCCGCAGTTGTTGGTCCGCCCACTGCACCGACGCCTCGGCGGCAGCGGGGCGGGCCGGTGGTCGTTCGGCGGCGGCAGCGGTCCCGGGCTCGGCGAGTCGGTCTGCCACCGCCGCACATTCCGCGTTCCACTCGTCGAGACGCGCTTGCAGCGCCCGGAACGCCTCCTGCGGAAGCACAGCCGCCGCGGCGGCTGCCGGCGTGTCGAATCCGGCCTCGAAGGCCGCGTGCGCCAGGCCGTCGTCCGCTGCCTTCAACCTCAGCGCCGTTGCCTCAGCGGCGCCGGCCGCGCGTGCGGCCTCACCGACCCGGACCGCCCGCGCCGCGAGGGCCGTTGCCCGCGCGCCCACGCTGGGCGCGTCTGCGCGCAGCGTGGCGAGCACGGCCTCAAGCGCGGCGAGTTCGCGGTCGAGCTGTTCGCGACGGGCCATCCGGGCGGCGCCGTGTTGTTCGGCCTGGTGTCGTTCGGTGACGCGGCGCTGGTGTTCTCGTTCCGCACGGGCCAGATCCGCACGAGCCGGGGCAAGGTCGGATGCAGTCGCGGCGCAGACGTCCCGGTCATCGGTGAGTTCCTCGACGAGCCTTTGGAGCGCTTCGGCGGACCCGTCGCCGGCTTCGTCCCGGGCTGACTGGTGGGCGGTGCTCAGGGCGGTGTGCTTGTTCTCCGCCTCCACCCGGGCGTTCTGCGAGCGCTCGTACGCCGCGCGGGCCGCTTCCTCGGCCGCCCGGTCCACATGGCTCGCGCCGGGGCGTGCCGGAGCCGGGTGCTCCAGCGATCCGCAGACCGCGCAGGGTGTGCCGTCACTGAGGGAGACCGCCAGTTCGGCAGCGATGCCCAGCAGCCTGGCTTCTTTGAGCTCCAGCCAGTGTTCTCGGGCCGCGGCGGCGCTCTCCCGGGCGGCCAGGAGGCCAATGGTCGCGGTCGAGACCTGCGCGTCGAGGTGATCACGGCGGCGTGCGGCTGCCAGCTGGCGCTGGGCGGGCTCCAGGCGTGCGGCGAGCCGCTCGGTGCGGCCGGCGGCCTCTTCTGCTGCCGACGCCCTGTCCAGGAGGGCGTTGTGGGTGTCCTCCCAAGCGTTCAACCAGGCCGAACCCTCAGCGAGCAGTTCCTCGGCTTGTCGGGCCTCTCGTTCCAGGGTTCGGCGTTCCTCGGTGATCTCGGCGCTGCGCAGCTCGTCTCGGCGCGCAGCCTGAAGTGCGCCCAGTTCCTGCCGCAGTCGCTGCTCGTACTGGGCGAGTTGCTCCGCGCCCGCCTCGGCGAGGTCGGCGTCCAGCGTGGCCGCGCATCTGGCGTACGCGTCGGTGGCCGCGCGCCACTCGCGTTCCGCGGCCTGGTGCAACGCCAGCGCAGGCGCCACCCGGTCGGCTTGGCGGGCTCGCTCAAGACGCCGTCGAACCTGCTTCAACTCCTCTTCTTGTTCGTTGAGTTGGCTCTGGCGCCTACTGGCTTCGGCATGCCGGCGCTGGAGCCGCTCCAGCTCGCGCTCCTGGTCGAGGGCCGCCACCGCCACGGCGTGCCGGCGCCGCGCCGCGCCGAGTGCGTGGGCGGTGACGGTGTGGCGTTCACGGGCACCACACCGGGCGATCGCCGCCCAGGAGCGGACCTCCCCGGCCAGCCCCGGCTCGGCGGGGGCCAGCTCCGGAGGGGCCATCTCCACGACGTCACCGGCGGCTTGGGCCATCCGCTGGACGATGGCCAGGACGCACTCGTCGCCCGCGCGGACCCTGGACTCCGCAGCCCTGCGCTGCTCGGCCAGTCGGGTTTCGACCGCCGCGAATCGGCTGGTGTCAAACAGACGGCCGAGGAGCCGGCCGCGGTCTGCCGCATCGGCCCGCAGGAACCGCTGGAACTCTCCCTGTGGCAGCAGCACCACCTGGCAGAACTGCTCCTTGTTCATTCCGATGAGTTGCGAGATCTCCTCACCGATTTCCTGGTGGGAGCGGCTGAGCGCCGTCCAGCCGGTGGCGGCGGTGTGCTCGCGCAGCCAGCTCTGCGCCTTCTCCCTGGTGGTTCCCTTACCGCGCTTCTTCGGGCGCGCCTGCTCGGGACGGCGGGTGATCTCCAGCCGCCGGCCACCCACCGTCAGGTCGAGGAGGACCTCCGTGAGCGTGTCGGCAGTGGCGTGGTCGCTGCGCAGGTTCGCAGCCGGCGCCTGTCGGGCGCCGGGAACGGTGCCGTACAAGGCGTAGCAGACAGCGTCGAGCACGGAGGTCTTCCCCGCGCCGGTGGGTCCGTGCAGCAGGTAGAGGCCGGCGGCGCTGAGGCTGTCGAAGTCGATCTCCTCGGTGCCGCCGAAGGGGCCGAAAGCGGTCACGGTGAGCCGGTGGAGCCTCATCGGGCCACCTCGTTCACGGTGGCTTCGACACGGACCTCGTCGAAGGCCCGATGCAGTACCGAGCGCTCGTCGGGGTCGAGAGCTCCGCCCCGCACGTGGGCGACGAAATCCTCGGTGATCTGCTGGTCGCTGCGTCCCGCCAAACGCTGGGCGTAGGAGGCCGGGGTGGTCTCCGCCCGCTCCTCGGGGGCGAAGGCGAGGGCCAGCGTGTGGGGGAACCGCGCGCCGAGGCGGGCCATCGGCTCGGACGGACGGACCGGGTCGGTGAGGGTGGCCTCGATCCAGGAATCCTCGTGCCGGGTGAGGGCCGGGTCGCTCAGCAGGTCGGGGAGTCTGCCGCGGATCCTGGCGATCGGGCGGGGCACCGGGGCGTAGAGGCGTTCGGCGGTGAGTTCACCGGCCGGGCCGAGCTCGACGAGCCACATGGACTTGCGGTGGTCGGCCTCGGAGAAGGAGTAGGCGATCGGCGAGCCGGAGTAACGCACCCGTTCGGTGATCCGCTGAGAGCCGTGCAGATGCCCGAGGGCCACGTAGTCGACGCCGTCGAAGACGGCAGCGGGTACGGCGGCCACGCCCCCGACGGTGATGTCGCGCTCGCTGTCGCTGGGGGCACCTCCGTGGACGAAGGCATGCGCGAGGACGATGCTGCGGGTGCCATCGGCCCGTTCGGCGAGGTCGGCGCGCACCCGGTCCATGGCGGCCCCCAGCACCGCCTCGTGTCCGGTGCGCTCCACCGCGAACTCGTCCCTGACCAGCGCCGGCTCCAGGTACGGCAAACCGTAGAGGGCCACCTGCGCATGCGCGTCGCGCAGCACGACGGGGCGGTGACAGTCTGCCGGGTCGGTCCGCAGGTGGATGCCGGCGCGGTCGATGAGACCGGAGCCGACCCCCAGTCGGCGGGGAGAATCGTGGTTGCCGGAGATCATGACGGTGGGCACGCCGAGGTCGGCGAGGCGGTGCAGGGTGCGGTCGAAGAGTTCCACTGCGGCAAGGGGAGGTACTGCACGGTCATAGACGTCACCGGCGACGAGCACCGCGTCCACCTGGTGGGTGCGGGCGGCTTCGACGAGATGGTCGATGAAGGCGGCCTGGGCCTCCAGGAGGTTCACCCGGTGAAAGGACCGGCCGAGGTGCCAGTCCGAGGTGTGCAAGAACCTCACGCGGCGGTCCCGCAGATCGCCAGGCCCATCACTACGCCCCTCCCTCACCCGGTGTTCCAGCCGCACCCGGGTGCACGCCTGCCGCCCGTCTGCGCAGCCTCCACGCTAACCCGGACGCAGGTGTGGTCGCGCCCATATCTGCGATCACCGAGGCAGGGCTCTCTCGTATGCTCAGCCGCATGAGCGCCGACCCCGAGGCCGACGGGCCCGTACGCATCCACCGAACCGGCATATCAGGCTGGATCACGCTCAACCGCCCGCGGTCGATCAACGCCCTCACGCACGCGATGGTGCGCCGGATCGACATGGCGCTCACCGAGTGGGAGGACCGGGACCAGGTAGTGGCGGTGGTCCTGGATGGCGCCGGGGAGCGCGGGCTGTGCGCGGGTGGGGACATCAGGGCGATTCGCGAGTCCAGCCTCCTGGACGGCGCCGCGGCTCGTGACTTCTGGCGGGACGAGTACCGCCTCAACGCCCGGATCGCCTCCTACCGCAAGCCGTGGGTCGCCCTGATGGACGGCATCGTGATGGGCGGCGGCGTCGGCCTGTCCGGGCACGGCTCCGTGCGCGTGGTGACGGAGCGCTCGCAGGTGGCGATGCCCGAGGTGGCCATCGGTTTCGTGCCGGACGTGGGCGGCACGTATCTACTCAGCCGAGCGCCCGGCGAGTTGGGCACGCACCTGGCGTTGACGGCGCGATCCATGTCCGCGGGGGACGCCCTGTGGTGCGGGTTCGCCGACCATTTCGTCCCGACGGCGGTGCTACCGGACTTCCGGGCGGCACTTGCCGAGTCGGAGCCGGCCGGGGCGCTGCTCGCCTTCGCTGCGGAGCCGCCGGCGGCCGGCTTGGCGGAACACCGCGAGTGGATCGACGCCTGCTACGCCGCCGACTCGGTGCCGGAGATCGTCGACCGGTTGTACTCATGCGGGGAACCCCAGGCGAAGGAGGCCGCGGAGCGGATCCTCACCCATTCCCCGACGGCGGTCTCGGTGACCTTGAGGGCGCTGCGGCGGGCCCGGGACGCCCGGTCGCTTCCAGAGGTGTTGGATCAGGACTTCCGGGTGTCCTCGGCCGCCCTGAGCGGCCCGGACCTCGCCGAGGGCGTGCGCGCGCAGGTGGTTGACAAGGACCGGTCTCCGCGCTGGTCACCAGCGACGTTGCAGGAAGTCTCGGAAGCCGATGTGGAGCGGTACTTCGCTCAGGTGCGTCAGCCCCTTTCGCTGACGCCCACCAGTCGGTGACGGGAACTGGCAGGGAGCGGGCTCAGCCCTCCCCGTACGCCTCGCCCCCGAGTTCCAGCTCGGCGGAGCCGGCGGTGGCGTCTGCGAGCCAGGTGCGGAAGGCGTCGACGTCGGCTGCCGGCAGGCCGATGTCGATGGCGACGGACACCTCCCCGTACCGGACGCCGCGGACGGACCGCCCGGTGGCACGCAGGTCGTTTTGGACCTTGCCGGCCCGCTGGTGGTCAACGGTGACGGTGGCGAGTCGGTAGCGGTGCCGGGTGAGGGTGCCGACCGTGTCGAGCGCCTCACCGACCACACCCCCGTACGCTCGGATCAGCCCTCCGGCGCCGAGTTTGACCCCGCCGTAGTAGCGGGTGACCACGGCCACGGTGTAGCGCAGTTCGCGACGCAACAGCATCTGGAGCATCGGTACCCCGGCCGTGCCGCCCGGCTCACCGTCGTCGCTGGCCTTCTGGACTTCGGCGCCGGCCCCGATGACGTAGGCGAAACAGTTGTGCGTGGCGGTGGGGTGTTCCTTGCGGACGGCGGCGATGAAGTCCTGCGCCTCCTGCTCGGTGGCGGCGGGGGCGAGCGCGCACAGGAAGCGCGAGCGGTTGATCTCGGACTCGTGCACGCCCTTGCGGGCGACCGTCGTGTACTGGTCTGCCTTCACCCGCCCACCCTACGGCCCGGGGAATCCCCGCCGGTCCTCGGCCGTTGCCAGGGTGTGCCCGCCGGTTCGGCGGGTCCCGGCGGACTTGAGGGGTGCCAGGTGCAAGAAGACCCGCGGACGATCCAGAAGATCCTCACTGAGCTCGGCGACACCTGGGCGGTGGTGGGTCTTTCCTCGAACTCGAACCGCGCGGCGTATTCGGTGGCGCGGGTCCTTCAGCGCTACGGCAAACGCATCGTGCCCGTCCACCCGAAGGCCGAGACCGTGCACGGCGAGCCGGGGTACGCCTCGCTTTCGGAGATCCCTTTCAAGGTTGACGTGGTCGACGTCTTCGTCAACAGCGCGTTGGCCGGCCAAGTGGCCGACGAGGCGGTGTCCGTGGGCGCGAAGGCCGTCTGGTTCCAGCTCGGGGTGCGGGACGAGGACGCGTTGGCCCGGACCCGGGCGGCGGGGCTGGACATGGTGATGGACCGTTGTCCGGCGATCGAGATCCCCGCGCTCGCTTGAGCCCTCTCGCTTGAGCGTCTCGGGTGTGGGTCGCCTCAGGTCGGCGGCGGAACGGAGACCGCCATGGTCAGCTCGACCGGGTCGGCTCCGTCGTTTCGGTAGGAGTGCGGCAGATGCGCCTCGAAGGCCGCCGAGGTGCCGGCGGGGACGAGGTGTTCGACGCTGTCCACGACCAGGGTGAGGGTGCCCGCCGTGACGTGCAGGAGCTCGGCCGTTCCCTCGGGGTGGGGATCTGATTCACTGCGGTCGCCGGGGGCCAGCAGCCAGGCCCACAGTTCCAGGGGGCCGGGCTTCGCGGCGTCCACGAGCAGCCGGGTGCTGCTGCCGGCGGGGGTTGACCACATGCGCACCGCCTGGTCTGCGGGGACCAACCGGACGTGGGGACCCTGTTCGTAGTCCAACAGGGCGGTGATGCTGACCCCGAGGGCATCGGCGATCTTCACGGTGGTGCCCACGCTGGGGTTGGTGCGCGCCTGCTCGATCTGAATGATCATGCCGCGGCTCACGCCGGAGCGGGCGGCCAACGCATCGAGGGTGAAGCCCCGTTCAGCGCGTAGGCGCTTCAGGTTCCGGGCGAGCGACTGGGTGAGCTGGTCGAGGTCCGACACATTCCGTCCAATATTTTAGATGCTTCGGTTCGCTTTACTGCACTACTGTCTGGTGTACTGAATCGTTCATCCCACAGTACTGCGAGGCTTCCATGACCGCCGTGTTCGCTCTGGCCACCGCCCTGCTCTGGGGCCTGGCCGACTTCGGCGGTGGCCTGCTCACCCGGCGGATGCCGGCGCTCACCGTGGTGGTGGCCTCGCAGGTCATCGCCGTACCCGTACTCGGCGCTCTCGTCCTGGCCACCGGGGCCTGGTCGGAGGCCGGCGACCAACTGTGGTTCGCCGTCGGCGCGGGCGTCGTCGGCCCGGTGGCCATGCTCTGTTTCTACAAGGCGCTCGCCCTCGGCCCCATGGGCGTGGTCTCACCGCTGGGCTCGCTGGGCGTGATCGTCCCCATCGGCGCCGGCCTGGCCCTCGGCGAACGCCCCGGACTCCTGCAGTTCGCCGGCATCGTCGTGGCGGTCATGGGCATCGTCCTGGCCGGCGGCCCCGAACTGCGCGGCGCTCCCGTGCAACGCAAGGCACTGACCCTCACCCTGGTAGCCGCCTTCGGGTTCGGCTCGGTCATGGCTCTAATCTCGGAGGCCTCGACCACCTTGAACGGCCTCTTCCTGGCCCTCTTCGTCCAACGGGTGACCAACGTCGCCGTCGGCGGAGCCGCCCTGTGGGCGTCGGTACGGCGGGGCCGGCCCGCGCTGCCCGAGGGCGCTGACGGGGTGCGGCTGCTGTGGACCGCAGCGCCCGCCCTGGCCTTCGTCGGACTCGCCGATGTGGCCGCGAACGGCACGTACTCGCTGGCGGCCCAGTCCGGTCCGGTCACCATGGCCGCGGTACTCGCCTCGCTCTACCCGCTGACCACGGCGATCGCCGCACGCACCGTCCTGGGTGAGCGACTGCGGGCGGTACAGGCGGCGGGCGCCGGCCTGGCCCTTGCAGGGACGGTTCTCCTGGCCGCCGGCTGACCGGGGCGCCGCCGGGCGCCTCAGGCCATGGAGCCGCCCTCCGGGACCGGCCGGGCCGAACCCTCGTGCTCGGCCAGGGCACGCAGTTGGGCGGGCGTGACCCCCTCCGGAATCGGCAGCGGCGCGGGAGTGCGCAGCGGGGGTTGCCAGCCGTGCTCCGCGTCCCAGCGACGCACCGGCCGCGCCGGCGCCCCGGCCACGACCGTGTGGTCGGGCACCTCGCCCCGGACGACCGCGCCTGCCGCCACCACTACGTTGCGGCCCAGCCGCGCCCCGGGCAGAATCACCGCGCCGGTGCCGAGCCAGCAGCCGGGGCCGATGTCCACCGGCGCGCTGCGCGGCCATTGGCGCCCGATGGGCTGGTGGGGATCGTCGTAGCTGTGGTTCGTGGAGGTGATGTACACCCCGGGCCCGCAGAAGACGTCGTCACCGATGGACACCCGAACATCGGCGATGACGTGGCTGCCGCGCCCGAGGACCACTCCGTTGCCGAGGACCAGCACCGGGTCCGAGCCGAGGTCCAGGTCGGGCATCATGCCCGCGGTCAAGGTGACCTGTTCGCCGATGATGCAGTGGTCGCCGAGGTGAATCCAGCGTTCGCCGAAGACAGTGCCCTGGGGGAAGGCCAAACGGGTGCCCTGGCCGATCCGGCCGAAGCGCAGCCGCCCCGGCGTCCGCGCCGTGACGGCCCCCGCGTCCTGCAACCACTGCCAGCCCCGGTGTACGGCGCGGGAGACGGCCCGTCGCCGCCAGGCCGTCAGGGATGAGAACGTGTTTCGGTTTCTCGGCACTCAGCCACGGTAGTCGTAGCCAGCACCCGGGGCGCGGCGGACAACCTGTGATCTTCGCCCCAGCGACCTACCCGGGCCGGCCGGTGGCATACGGTGCACTCGGCGCGGCACGCATACGAACGGAGTCACCGGTGAGCGACCAGGCACATATCGCAGCGGTTTCGGGTCACCACCCGAAACTGGACGACACCGCGTTCGCCGCCCCCACCTCGGTCATCGTCGGCGAGGTCACGCTCGCCGCGGGTGCGAGCGTGTGGTACCAGGCAGTGCTGCGCGGCGACTGCGGGCCGATCACACTGGGCGCGGACAGCAACGTCCAGGACAACTGCACGCTGCATGTGGACCCCGGCTTCCCGGTGACCATCGGGGAGCGCGTTTCCATCGGCCACAACGCGGTCGTGCACGGCTGCACGGTCGAGGACGACTGCCTGATCGGTATGGGCGCCACCGTCCTCAACGGGGCGGTGATCGGAGCCGGCTCGCTGGTGGCCGCCCAGGCCCTCGTGCCCCAAGGAATGCAGGTGCCGCCAGGTTCGCTGGTGGCCGGCGTACCGGCGAAGGTCCGGCGCGAACTCACCGCGCAGGAGCGAGAAGGCATCAAGCTCAACGCGGCCATGTACACGGAGCTGGCCATGCGGCATCAAGAGCCCGCCGAAGGCTCCGAGTCCCGTTGACGGAGCCGGGGAACAGCCGGGCGGGGCACGTCAGCTCTCGTTGAGTACCCGGGCGAGCCATCGGTAGTGCAGTTCGGGACGCCCCACTTGGCCGTACCGCGGACTTCGCTCGGCGCGGCCGGTGTCGACCAGGTGCTCCAGGTAGCGGCGGGCAGTGATCCTCGACAGGCCGGCCGCGGCGCCCACCCCGGTGGCCGTCAGCCCCTTGGGCGCGGCGGCCCGCAGGGCCGCGACAACCCGCCCCAGCGTGGGGGCGCTGAGCCCCTTGGGCAAGGTGGCGGGTCGGGGCGCGCGCAGGGCGGCGAGCGCCTGGTCCACCTCGTCCTGGCCACTGGCCTCGCCCGTCACGGACCGGAACTGCGCGTACCGCAGCAGTCGGTCACGTAGCGTGGTGAAGGCGAACGGCTTCAGCACGTACTGCACGACGCCCAGCGACACGCTCTCGCGCACCACCGCCAGATCACGGGCGGAAGTCACGACGATCACGTCCACCGCTCGTCCTTCGGCGCGCAGGCCACGGGCGAACCTCAGCCCGTGGCCGTCCGGCAGGTAGAGGTCCAGCAACAGGAGGTCCGCCTCGGTCCGGTCCAGCAGTCGCCGCGCCTCGGAGACGCAGTGGGCCTGGCCCACGACCTGGAATCCGGGCACCCGGTCCACGTAGAGCGCGTGCGCGGCGGCTGCCACCGGATCGTCCTCGACGACGAGCACCCGCACTCGCCGGCTCATCGCGGCCCCCGCGCCGAAGGCAGAGTGACCGTGAACTCGGCGCCGCCGCCCAATGGTTCACGGAACCGCACGGATCCGCCGTGGCGGTGCACCGTCTGCTGGACCAGCGCCAGGCCGAGCCCGCGCCCCGGCCCCTTGCCGGACCAGCCGCGCCTGAAGACCTCGGCGGCGGCGGGGATCCCCGGGCCGTTGTCAGCCACGCACAACTGGAGTTCGCCGTGCCCGGGCTCGCCCGTGTCGACGGTGACGGTGACTCGGGCACCGGGGCGCCCGGTGACGGCGTCCACCGCGTTGTCGATCAGATTGCCGAGGATCGTCACCAGGTCGCGGGTCAGCAGGGGGCCCGGTGGTTCGCCCCTGACGGCACGAACCCTGGTCTGTGGCGTCACCAACAGCGCCACCCCCCGTTCGTGCGCCTGTGCTGCCTTGCCCAACAGGAGGGCGGCCAGAACCGGCTCGTCCACGGCACCGACCACCTGATCGGTGAGCGCCTGCGCGAGCTGAAGCTCCTCGGTGGCGAAGTCCACCGCTTCTTCGGCCCGGCCCAGTTCGATCAGGGAGACCACGGTGTGGAGACGGTTCGCCGCCTCATGCGCCTGCGCGCGCAGGGCCCGGGTGAAGCCCCGCTCGTTGTCGAGCTCTCCGGTCAGCGCTTGGAGTTCGGTGTGGTCCCGCAGGGTGACCACGAATCCTCTCCGGTCTCCGCTTGAGACCGGCGAGCTGTTGAGCACCAGCACCCGCTCGGCCGTCACATGTACCTCGTCCACCCGGGGTTCGGCGGCCAGCAGGGCTCCCGTCAACGGCGCGGGCAGGTCCAGTTCGGCCACCCCACGCCCGACGATCCGGTCGGGGTCCACTTCGCGCAGCCCCAGCAGTTCCCTACCACCGTCGTTGATCAACAGCACCTTCCGCTGACCGTCCAACATCAACAGCCCTTCCCGTACTGCGTGCAAGGTCGCCTGGTGGTAGTCGTGCATCCGGCTGAGCTCGGCGGCGTTCATACCGTGGGTGTGCCGTCGCAAGCGGGTGTTGGCGACGTAGGTGCCCACACCCCCCATCGCCGTGGCAGCCGCCGCCATGGCGGCCAGCGCGGCCAGTCGGCCCGCGAGCCGATCGCTCACCGCGGCGACGGTGATGCCCGAGCTGACGAGCCCGGTGATCCGACCACCTTCACGGATGGGCGTGATGACACGGATCGAGGGCCCGAGGGTACCGGTGTAGGTCTCGCTGAAGGTGCGGCCGGCCAGTGCTGGTGCGGTGTTGCCCAGGTACCGCTCCCCTATCCGGTGGGGATCGGGATGCGTCCAGCGGCGCCCGGCCGGATCCATGATCGTGACGAAGTCCACGCCGGCGTGCACCCGGACCCGCTCCGCGTACGGCTGGAGGCTGCGGGAGGGCTGCGCCTGGCGCACGGCCTCCTTGACCGAGGGGGAATCGGCCACGGCCCGGGCCACGGCGCCGGCTTGCCGTCTGGCTGCCTCCCGGGCCTGGCCGCGGGCGATGACATAGCCGAAGACCGCGCACCCGGCGACCACGACGACGATCAGGAAGGCCTGCATCACGAAGAGCTGGCCGGCCAGGCTGCGCGGTCGCAAGAGGCTGAACATGGCGGTCAGTCTGCCCCCCGGACGGGAACGAAATGAACGCAAGGGTGACCGCCGTCATCACGAGATGGATATTCGAGCAGCACCTTGACCCCGCTCTCCAAAGGCAGGACCACCGTGACCGCTCAACGGGACAGAACCCACTACCTCTACCTCGCGGTGATCGCCGCCGTGGCACTCGGCATCGTCACGGGGTTCGCCGCGCCCGGTGTCGCCGTCGAACTCAAGCCGCTCGGAACCGGATTCGTCAACCTGATCAAGATGATGATCTCACCCATCATCTTCTGCACGATCGTGCTCGGTGTGGGGTCCGTCCGAAAGGCCGCCAAAGTCGGCGCGGTAGGCGGTCTCGCGCTCGGCTACTTCATGGTGATGTCCACCGTCGCTCTGGGCATCGGCCTGGTCGTGGGCAACCTCCTGGAACCGGGCAGCGGCCTGCACCTGACCGAGGCGGTACGCGACGCCGGTGAGGCGCAGGCAAGGAGCGGAGGATCCGAGTCGACCGTCGAGTTCCTCCTCGGCATCATCCCGACCACACTGGTGTCGGCCGTCACCGGCGGGAAAGTGCTCCAGACCCTGCTGGTGGCCCTGCTGTGCGGATTCGCGCTGCAGGCCATGGGAGCCGCGGGGGAGCCGATCCTGCGCGGCATCGGGCACCTACAGAAGCTGGTCTTCCGCGTCCTGGCGATGATCATGTGGGTGGCGCCGGTGGGTGCCTTCGGGGCGATCGCCGCCGTGGTGGGCGCCACCGGCATGGACGCGCTGAAGTCACTGGCCGTCATCATGGTCGGCTTCTACGCCACCTGCCTGCTCTTCGTCTTCGTGGTGTTGGGCACCCTGCTGCGACTGTGCGCCGGAATGAGCGTCTTCGCCCTGCTCAGGTACCTGGGGCGGGAGTTCCTGCTGATCTTGTCCACGTCCTCCTCGGAGTCTGCGCTGCCCCGCCTGATCGCGAAGATGGAGCACCTGGGTGTCTCCCGGCCCGTCGTCGGCATCACGGTGCCGACGGGCTACTCCTTCAATCTGGACGGCACGGCCATCTACCTGACCATGGCCTCCCTATTCGTCGCGGAGGCCATGGGCAGCCCGCTGGCGGTCACCGAACAGGTGTCTCTCCTGCTGTTCATGATCGTCGCTTCGAAGGGCGCTGCCGGGGTAACCGGCGCAGGCCTTGCCACGCTCGCCGGCGGCCTCCAGTCGCACCGCCCCGAACTCGTCGACGGCGTGGGGCTCATCGTCGGGATCGACCGCTTCATGAGCGAAGCCCGTGCCCTGACCAACTTCGCCGGCAACGCCGTGGCGACCGTACTGATGGGCACCTGGACCGGCGAGATCGACCGGGAGCGGGCCTCGCTGGTGCTCGCCGGCGAGATCCCCTTCGACGAGAGGACCCTGCTGGACGAAGACCTCCGGCCCGTTGCGCCCAGCGGCGGGGCCCTCACCACCGAAGTGGTGCCGGACGCCCGGGACTCCGGCGGCCGGGAACCGGCCTCCGTCTCCCGGACCCCCTGACGGAACGCGGCGCGGCATCCGGGTCAGGAGACGCAGGGCCCTCACCCCCTGGGGTCGCGGTGGGGGCCCTCAGCCCCGGGTGACCGCGCCTTGGGTCGCTTCCCCTTCCAGGGCGGGTTCGGTCCTTGCCGCAGCGGCCTTCTTCGCGCGGTGCTTGAGCATCAGCATCGAGCCGATACCGAACAGCACGGCGAGGACCAACCCCAGCCAGGAGAAGCGCTTGAGCCAGGCCTCGGCCACCACGCCCACGTAGTAGATGACGGCGGTCGTGCCGCCGGCCCACAAGATGCCCCCCAGGACGTTCGCGGTGAGGAACTTCCAGTACGGCATCTTGAGGACCCCGGCCAACGGGCCGGCGAAGATGCGCAGCAGGGCGACGAAGCGACCGAAGAAGACGGCCCACATGCCCCACTTCTCGAAGGAGCGCTCGGCCACGGCGATGTTGGCTTCACCGAAGTGCCGGGGGAACCGTCGACCCAGTCGATCGAGCAGCGGTTTGCCACCGCGGCGTCCGATCGCATAGCCGATGGAGTCACCCACGATCGCACCGACGGTCGCGCAGGTTCCCAGCACCAGCGGGTCGATGTCGCCGTGCTGGGAGGCCAGGAGCGCGGAGCTGACCAGGATGATCTCGCCGGGCAGCGGGATGCCGAGGCTCTCCAGTGCGATGACCAGTCCCACGAGCGCGTAGATGCTGACCGCGGGTACGGTCTCAAGCCATTCCTGCACGTGCACCGGCGCTGCCTCCTGCTGCTCCCCTTGGGCGGATATCGCCCTCTTGCGCCCAGTGGCGCACCGGCGGGAAGCCTACCGGGTCGTTCCGGCGCCGACACAGGGCAGGAACGACCGGTGGCGTGCAGCCGTCAAGGAGCGGCGCCGGCCCATGCACCGGACACTTCCCGCACCGGGTCGTCCGGCAGTCGTTGCCGTAGCGCCGGCGGCGCCCTCAGCCGTGCGGGCGGAGCGTCCAGATGACGGTCATCTCACCCGTGACGGCCTCGTCCTCGCGCTGGATCAGCACGGTCACGGGGAACTCGGGGCGACCACCGGCATCGAGCTCGGCTACCACCTCGTCGACCGGGCGGCCGAGGGTGGCGGTGGCGGTGACCACTCCCTTGGCCACCTTCTTGTAGACGATTTCGGCCTTGACCGCGAGCGGGACCGCGCGCTGGAGCTGGGAGCCGAACGCCTCAAGGACGATCGCTCCGCTGGCGGACTCCGCGAGGGTGAACATCGCGCCAGCATGGGGGCCCTGGATGTGGTTGTGGTACGCGGGCTGGTCGGGCAGCCGGACGACGGCCCGTTCCGGGGTGGTCTCCAGGAACTCCAGGTTCAAGGTGGCGGCCATGGGAACCGTGGCGGCGAGGAGTTCGCCGGTCGTCATCTCAGCACTCATGGGCACGATGTTACCCGCGGGTAGCGACTGTGGCCAGACCCTCACCGACACCAGGCCGGCCCCCCGCCGCCGACGCCCTCTATCGTTGTCCGCCATGGGGCCAGGAGAGCAACCGCCCGAGGGCGAGCAGAACCCACCAGAACCGGGGCGAGCCCCTCGCCTCCAGCAACCTCGGCGCGACCAGCCAGAACCCTGGCCGCAGCGACCCGCCCACCCCGTGGCGCACAACCCGTACCACCAACCGGAACACGGGCAGCCCAACCCCTACCGACAGCCGGCGGCGGTCGAGCAACCGCCCGCCTACGCGTACCCACCTACCGGCCAGGGGCAGCCCAACCCGTACCGACAACCGCTCCCGCCCCACTGGCCCGGTCCACCACCGCCGACAGCCGTCGCCGGGCCCCCGCAGCGCCGCGCCGGACTCTCCACCGCCACGGTCGCCGTGCTCGCGCTCACCGCCGTACTCCTCGTCGCCGCGGCCACCGCAGCCGTAGTCCTCACTCATCGTGGCGACGAAGGCGGCAGTCGAGCCGGGTCCTCCCCCACGTTCCGGGCCACCGGGCCAGCCGCCGCCCCCACCACGAACCCGCGCGGCGGCCCCGACACCTCGCTACGCCCCTCCGTGACCGGCTGGAAGGTGGTGGTGAACCCGAAGTACGGCACCGCCTTCGACGTTCCGCCTGGCTGGAAGGTCTTCGGCTCGGGCACCTCCTGGGGCATCGAGGAGGAAGGCGGGGGGCGCCCCGTGGTCAGCATGTCCGGACCGGCGGCACTTGAGGAGAAGTGGTGCGTGGTGGACGCCGACGAGAACGGCTACGAGGAGAGCCACAGCCTCGCCGCAGCCGGCACCAAGGGCGGCATGGGCGCCAAGAGCACCGCCGAAGCGGCCCGCAGCGAAGCGGGCAACTGGGCCTGGGCGCCGTACGCGCAGCGCGCGCCGAAGGGCACCGTCAGGACCAGTTCCGCCGTGCCGTACAGCACGGCATCCGGCCTGACCGGCCACCTGGCGACGGCCACCGCCACCGGGGTGCGCAAGGACCACCGGTGCGCGACCGACGGCAAGGCCTTCGCCTTCAGCTTCAAGAACGCCGAGGGAGACTTCGTCAGCTGGGTGCTCCACGCCCCCAAGGACGTACCCGCCGAACTGCCCGACAGCACCATCCAGAAGGTCCTGACCACCGTGCGGCTGACGACCGTCCCGTAGCCCGAGACCACCGGGTAGTCCCCGCCGTCCCCGCTCTGCGGACCACCCGATATTGGTTTGGCATTTAGGGCAGGGCCGGCGATAGTCCACGGGTGAACTGGCTCCCTCCCACCGCCGCCCGGGGCCTGCCGCACTGGGCCGGACGCAACTACTCGCTGCTGACGGCCTCGGCGATCATCACCAACCTGGGGAGTCACGGCGCCCTGATCGCCGCTGCCTTCGCCGTGCTCCAGCACGGCGGTGACGGTGGCGACGTCGGTCTGGTGGCAGCCGCACGCACCTTGCCGCTCGTGCTCTTCCTGCTGATCGGCGGCGCCCTCGCGGACCGCTTCCCACGCCACCGCGTGATGGTGGCCGCGAACGCCCTCAACTGCCTGTCCCAAGCGGCCTTCGCCGCACTCGTGCTCACCGGTCAACCACAGCTGTGGCAGATGATGCTCCTGACGGCCCTGTGCGGCACGGGCACGGCGTTCTTCAACCCGGCCGCGGAGGGAATGCTGCTCGCCACCGTCTCCGGTGAGCACGCGAACCGGGCTTTCGCCCTCTTCCGGCTGGCCGTCAACGGCGCCGGCATAGGTGGCGCCGCCCTCGGGGGCGCGATGATCGCCGCCGTGGGCCCGGGTTGGGTACTCGCCGTGGACGCCGCGGCCTTCGCCGCGGCCGGGGCCCTGCGCGCCTTCCTACGCGTCGGGCCCGCTGCCGAGCGTCCTCCCGGCGAAGGCCTGCTCGCCGATCTACGCGAGGGCTGGCGCGAAGTCATCGGCCGCCCCTGGCTGTGGAGCATCATCCTGCAGTTCTCCGTCGTCGTCGCCGTGGTCGGCGCCGCCGAGGCCGTGTACGGGCCGCTCGTCGCCCAGGAGCACTTCGGCGGCGCCCGCCCCTGGGGCCTGGCGCTCGCGGCCTTCGGCGCCGGCACCATCTGCGGAGCCCTGCTGATGATGAGGTGGAAGCCCCGACGGCTGCTGCTCGTGGGCACCCTCTGCGTGTTCCCCCTGGCGCTTCCCTCCGCTGCACTGGCCGTCCCCCTGCCGGCCTGGGGGCTCAGCCTCGTGATGTTCCTCAGTGGTACCGCCATCGAGGTGTTCGGCGTTTCCTGGATGGCGAGCTTGCATCAGGAAATCCCGGAGGAGAAGTTCTCCCGGGTGGCCGCCTATGACTGGTGCGGCTCCGTGTCGATGCTGCCCCTGGCCACCGCTCTGGCCGGACCCGCGGAATCGCTGGTCGGCCGCTCCAACGCGCTGTGGGGTTGCGCGACACTGGTCGTACTCGTCACCGGGGCGGTCCTGTTCGTACCCGACGTACGCACCATCAGCCGGCGCACCCCGGAACCAGTAGCCACGGGCGAGGCCACGGCGCCCACGGAAGGAGCCACTGGCACCACCGCACCTGCGGCGTCCGCCGCGCCGACGGTCACCCCAGGCTGAACGCCCCACCCGGGGGCTGCGGAGACGCGACCGCGCGGCCGTCCGGGACCGGCTGCGCACCGCCGATGAAGCGCTCCAGCGCTCCGTCCCGCTCGACTCGGGCCGGAAAGACGTCCGCCGCGCACGCCCGGGCGAGCCGGTCGAGGTCGAACGGGCGGTCCGCGGCGACCAGAACGGCGTTGCCGAAGCGGCGACCGCGCAGCACCGACGGCTCCGCGATCAACGCGAGGTGCGTGAAGACGGTAGCCAGGTTGGCCAGCTGGGAACGGAGGAAGTCAAAGGGTGCGCCGTCGGCGAGGTTGGCGGCATAGACCCCGCCGGGGCGCAGGTGGCGTCGCACGGCCTCGGCGTACTCCACGGTGGCCAACTGGGCGGGCACCCGGGAGCCGCTGAAGACGTCGGCGATCACCACATCGGCCGTGGCGCCGGGCGCCTGCTCCAGCCAGGCACGCGCTTCCCCGTGGCACACGGTGATCCCGCAGTCCGCAGCCAGCGGCAGGTACTCGGCGACCAGCTCGATCAAGGCCCCGTCCGCCTCGACCACCTGCTGGCGAGACCCGGGACGGAGCGCTGCGCAGTAGCGCGCGAGCGTGAGGCCACCACCGCCCAGGTGGGTGAGGGCGAGTGCGCCCTGTCCGGGAACCGCGCACTGCACTACGTGGGCAAGCCGGCGGGCGTACTCGAACTCCAGGTGCTCGGGGTCGTCCAGGTCCACGTAGGACTGTGGGGCCCCGTCGACCGTGAGCAGCCAGGCCCGCGGCCGGTCCACATCGGGCATCAACTTGGCGGTGCCCCAGTCCACGTCCCGGATCACGGGTATCGGCTCGTTCACCGCACCATTGTGGGGCCTACGGCTGTTCGGTGAGCCCCCGCTGCCGTGTACCCGTCCGGCCGCTCCACACCTGGGCCACCTCTTCGACGTGCGCCGCGGCCTGGGCCCGGCCCGCCTCCGCAGCCGCGGCCCGTCGCGCGGGATCGAGCATGTTGGGGCCGAATGCCTTGCGCGCACCGGCATCAGGGGTGATCAACAGCACCCGGGCACCAGCAGAGCGCAGGCGCTCTGCTTGCGTGCGGGCCGACTGCACGGGGCCGGCACCGGCAGCGACCGGAGCCAAGATGATCACCGCTCGGTAACCGGCGGCGAGGTCGGCGTTGGCCGAAGAACGGACGCCGCCGTCGATCCAACGCCGGTCCCCGATGGTGACCGGGGGCCAGACACCAGGGACCGCGCAGCTGGCTCCGACGGCATCGAGGAGGGGAACTCCGCTGTCCCGGTCGAAGGCACGGAAGGCGCCGGTGGCCGCGTCGACCGCGGTCACCAGGAGCCGGCGCGCCGGCCATTCATGCGAGACCAGGCGCTGCGCCAACACCTGGCGGCGGTCAGCCTCAGCGCCGGTTTCCGCGGACAGGGCCACGGCCCCCATGCGCGCCCCGTAGGCCTGTGGATCACGGTCACGGAGCATCCCCCAGGCGAAGCGTACGAGCACGCCCGCGCCGATGCGCGCCGCGTCCTCCCCACCCGGATCCGCAAGCTGACGCTCGTAGAGCGCATCGAGCCCCAGCAACCCCGAGGTCAGCTGTGCGCCGACCACGGACCCGGCCGAAGTGCCGACCACCAAGTCGGCACCGGAGAGATCAGCCCCGCTCTCGGCCAGCCCGTGCAGCATCCCGCACTCCCAGCCGATGCCGGTGAGCCCGCCCCCGCCGAGCACCAGTGCGGTCTCGCCCATCGCCCTCGCCTCCCTCGCGCGCGTGGTGGTGACGGCAGTCTGACCCAGCGCGGGGCACCTCACCATTCGAGGTCGGCCGAACGGGGTCACTGGCCGGCGCGAACGGCCCTCCCGAAAGCGCCGGTGGGCCCGGGAGCGGACCCGCTTGACCAGCCTCGGATCACGTCGGGACTGCGGCGATCAAAGACCCGGTGGGCTAGCCTGCCCGAATGCCCGACATCGCCACCACGACAGCCGCCGCTCCGCTCGTGCCAGAGCACGCGGGGCACGGCGCGCCGAGAGCCAGGCTCCTGGTCTCCCCGCGGATGCGACTTGCCCTGCTCGCGCTGCTGCTGGCGACCGCGATCGTGTGCGTGGTGCTCTACGAACCCCAGCGTCTGCTCGCGCAGGGCTGGCCGCTCCGCACGGGTGGGGGCCTTGCCGTGGCGCTGTTCGGCCTGGCGTACGGCGTGTGCACCTCGGCGTTCGTTCCCCGTCCCCTGCTGAACCTGGCCGCAGGCGCCCTCTTCGGCTCCGCGTTGGGGCTGGCGGCGGCGATTGCCGGAACCGTGCTCGGCGCGGGCATCGCCTTCGGGCTGGGACGGTTGTTGGGGCAGGAGGCCCTGCGCCCGCTGCTGCGCGGTCGCCTGCTGGAAGGCATTGACGGGCAACTCAGCCGGCACGGCTTCCGCTCCACCCTGGCCGCCCGTCTGGTGCCCGGAATCCCGTTCGCCGCGGCGAACTACTGCGCGGCGGTCTCCAGGATGGGCTGGTTCCCCTTCCTGTTGGCCACTGCTTTGGGGGCGATCCCGAACACGGCTGCGTACGTGATCGCCGGCAGCCTGGCCGCCGCTCCGACTTCCCCGGTGTTCCTCGCCTCGGCTGGCTTCATAGCCGTGACCGCGGTGGCGGGCGCCGTGGTGGGGTGGCGCAAACGGCACCGTCTCGGCGGGAGCGCATGAGGCCGGTCCCCCGTGCCGCGCGGGCCCACGCGGCACCCCCGCTGAGGAGGCCCCGCCCGAGGCTTGCCCACAGCGAGCCGAAACCCTGCGTCCGGCGCTGCGTGCCGGGCTCAGGCCGCGTCCTGTCCCGCTTCCGGTGGGGTCCGGCCCGGTTCGTCGTGCGGCACACCGGCTCCGTCCTCAAGGCGTTCGAGCGGCTGCGTGGCGGGCCCTTGGAGCAGCGAACCGTCAATGTCGAAGCGCGAGCCGTGGCAGGGGCACTCCCAGGTGCGCTCGGCGTCGTTGAAGCCCACCAGGCAGCCCCGGTGGGGACAGCGCGCCGATACCACGTGGACCGCTTCCTGCTCGTCGCGGTGAACGGCGCACGGCTGGCCGTCCAACCGCACCACGGCCCCACTGCCCTTCGGTAGCTGGGCGACCTCGGCCAGCGAGTGCACTCGTTCCAGCCCGCGGCGATCTCCGAGGTAGTGACCTGCCACCGCCCGTTGGGTCCGCAGGACGTCGGGGACCTCGCGGGGCGGCAGTACCCGCCGCGGGTCGAACAGCTCGGTCCAGTCCGGACGCGGGCCGCCACCTATGTGGGCGGCCAGCAGCCGTCCGGCCATCACCCCGTTGGTCAACGGCCAGCCACCGAAGCCGGTTGCCACGTAGACATGCTGCGTACCGGGGTGGAGATGGCCCACATAGGGCAGTCGGTCGCCCGAGTCGACGTCCTGCGTGGCCCACCGTCGCAACCTTCCGGTGTCCGCGAGATCGGGAAAGCGGCGCACCGCCCAGTCCTCCAGCCGGTCGAACCGCTCGGCCACCCCGCCCGCGCCGGGCGGGAAGGCTTCTCCCGTGACGATGAGCAACCGCTGCCCCGCACGGTAGGGGGCGGTGCGCAACGAGCAGCCGCTGCTCTCGACCGCCCCGTAGACGCCCTTCGGGTCTCCGTGCGCGGGAATGGGCCCGGCCACCACGAGTTCCCGGCGCGCCCGTAGCCGCATGGTGAGCGTGGCCGGCCCGAAGAGCGGGAACTGGGTGGCGATGACGGCCTCGCGGGCGTGGACCGCGTGACCGCCGGCGGTCCCGAGTCTGATGCGGGCGCCCTCGTGCAGGCCGGTGACCCGGGTCTGCTCGTAGATGCGTCCACCGAGCCCGATGAAGGCCTTGGCGAGCCCCTGGAGGAAGAGCACCGGGTGGAACTGGTACTGCCCGGCCAACCGCACGGCGCCGGCCGTCGGGAAGGGCAGGGCGGTCTGGGCCACCAGGCGGGCGTCCAGGCCCGCCCTGCGGGCGGCTGCCGCTTCGGCCTCAAGGTCCTGGGCGAGCTGCTCCCGCTGCGCGTAGCTGTAGGCGGGGAGCCGCTCAAGCTGGCAGTCGATGGCCAGTTCCGCACAGAGCTCGACCACCCGGCCCAGCGCATCCTGCTGTGCGGCTGCGTAGCGGCGCGCACTGAGTTCGCCGCGAGTGCGGACGATCCGGGAGTAGGTGAGGCCTTGCAGGGTGCAGAGCACGCCGGTGGTGAACCCGCTCGTCCCACCGGCGGTGCGCCCTGCCTCCAGCAAGATGACCTCACGGCCCGCACGGGCCAGCTCGAAGGCGGTGCACAGTCCCGCGACGCCTGCGCCCAGGACGACCACGTCCACTGAGAGATCACGGTCCAGCGGCGCGTGCGGGGGCGGGTCGGCGGTATCGAGCCAGAAGGACCGGGAGTCCGCGCGCGTGCTGGGTGCCCGCCTTGGTCCGTTCATGCCGTCACACCGCCTTCGGAGTACCGCACGGCCGTTGTTGTCTTCCTACCCCGAGTGCCGCGGCCGGTACCGGAAGGATCAGGTGCGGCTTCACCGTGCCAGCAGCCGGGGCGAGCCCGCCGCCGGGTCGGTCACCGCAGGCCAGCGGGCACGGCGGTGTGTGAAGCTTCAGAATCTCTCGAACGGGTAAATCGGCCTCAGGGGACTCAGAAGGAGCCTCATGTCAGCCATCACCCACTCCGACCGACAGCAGGCGGACCAGGGCCGGGAGAGCGGCGACGTGGTAACCGCCTCGTGGGCGCAGCGCCCGGCCACCCTGGCGGACCTGCCGGAGATCCCGGACCCGACCTCCGTACCCACGGCGGACGCTCGGACCTTGTCGACGGTGCTCTTCGGCCGCCTTCGCGTCCTGGAAGAGGGCACGACCGAGCATGCCTACGTGCGCAACACCCTGGTGGAGCTCAATCTGAGCCTCGTACGGTACGCAGCCGCACGGTTCCGTAACCGCGCGGAACCGATGGAGGACATCGTCCAGGTCGGCACCCTGGGCCTGATCAAGGCGATCAATCGCTTCGAGCTCGATCGCGGCGTGGAGTTCGTCTCCTTCGCCATGCCGACGGTGGTCGGCGAGATCAAACGGTACTTCCGGGACTCCAGCTGGGCCGTGCGGGTGCCACGGCGGCTTCAGGAGCTCCGTATCGACCTGGCGAAGTGCTCCGACGCCCTGGAACAGGTGCTGGGGCGCACGCCCACCCAGCGGGAGCTCGCGGACCGTCTCGGCATCAGCGTGGCGGAGGTCGCTGAAGGCCAGCGGGCGGCGAACGGCTACGTGGCCCGATCGCTGGACATCACTGCCGGCGAGGACGAGGAGGGGCTGGGTTCGGTGATGCGTCGCCTCGGGGCGGTCGACGACGCCTTCGAGACCATCGAGTGCCTGCAGTCGTTGAGGCCGCTCCTGGCCCGTCTGCCCGAGCGGGACCGGGCCATCCTCTCCTTGCGCTTCGGGGAGGAGCTGACTCAGTCCGAGATCGGCGCCCGTCTGGGAATCTCACAGATGCACGTCTCCCGGCTGCTGACCCGGATCCTCGCCTCGCTGCGCAGCGGCCTACTGACGGACGAGCCGCCGGACGAGCAGGGCGGCGGGCCCGAGTCCACCGACGGCCGGGCCCCGGCGCGCTGACCCACCGGGGCCCGAGCGACTCAGTGGGCCTGGGTCCTACTCCCCGGCGGGGCCTTGGCCGGCAGTGGAGCCATCTCCAGCCAGACCGTCTTGCCCGATCCCTGGGGCAGCACCCCCCACTCGCGGGCCAGCCTGCTCATCACGATCAGTCCGTGCCCGCCCGGCAGATGGGCGGCACCACTCGGCCTGGGGCGGGGCGGCGCAGGACTGGGGTCGCTGACCTCGATCCGCAGGCTTCCGTCGGGGCCCGCGGGGTAGCGCAGGGCGAGTTCCGTCGGGCCTCCGGCGTGCAGGCACGCGTTGGTCACCACTTCCGACACGAGCAGCAGGACGTCCTCGACGAGTGCGGCCCGGTCGTCCGGAGCCGCGAACAGGTCCTCGTCGAAGTCGACGAGGCCGTCGAGCAGGTCGATCCCCTCCTCGGCGACGTGCGGTTCACGCCCACCGCTTCGCAGACCGAGGGCTGCCCCCGCGCCCAGGGTTTTGGTGCCCGCGTCCTGGTGCGCGGGAACCGGCGGCCAGTCCCAGTCGGACAGCGCCTCACGGCAGAAATCGCGGCATTTGCCGACCACTCCACCGGTTCCGTACAGAGCCAGTCGCCGGGTCTGCCCCGGCGGCTGCACTGCCTCGCTCATGTGCCGCTCCCGCAGACTTTCAGGGCCGACCGGTTTCCGCAAACGCCTCGTCCAGGCCTGCGTGCACCGTGAATACGGCCTTTGCCCCCGTCAGATCGAGCATCCGGGACACTGCGGGTCGCAGTGCCGCCAGTTCCAGCCGGCTGTCCGCCTCCTGCGCGGCCAGCCTGCCCTGCAACAGCACGTTCAATCCGGTGGAGTCGCAAAACCCCAGCCCGGCGCAGTCCACCAGAACCCGCTCGGTACCGAGGGCCAGCGCCTCGTCCAGGGCAGCTCGCAGTCGGTCGGCGCTGTCGTGGTCCAGTTCTCCGGAGAGTGCGATCACGGCCGACCGCACAGCCCTGCTGACGTGCGCGGTGAACCTCTCACCGCCCGTCGTCTGCCTTCCGTACCCATCCGGTTGCATCCGGTACTCCGGTTTCCCTTCACGCAGGCTTCGAAACTCTGTGGCGAATGTACGTTCTACGGAGGCCCACAGTCGCAGCGGTCAGCCGCGGCGCCGCCTCCAGAGGCGGCCGAGCAGCGGCACCGCCGCGACGAAGACCGCCGTCCAGACAATAGCGAAGACCCAGATGAGGACCGGACCTCGGGACAGGCCCGCGGCCACGAGCAGCACCAGGGTCCCCACGGTCAGCAGACCGAGCAGCAGGGTTTCCCCGGGCGCGCCCAGGCGCCGGCGCATCGTCCTCAGACTGAAGTCCAGGCCCCGGTCGGCTCTGAGTTCCGATTCGATCTCCGAGAGCATCCGTTGCTCGTGGTCGGAGAGCCCGGGTCCATCCATCACCAGCGCCTCCCGTTCGCATACGTCACATGTGACGGTTCGCGTAATGCATCTCGACGAGGCGAATAAAGGCCACGTCGTCCTCGTGCCGACCCCGCTCGAAATCCGGCGAATCCTGCACCGTCTCGCGGTCGCACGAGAGGTACACGCACGCGTGTGCCGTATCTACACTGGACACCAACCCGGCCGGCAGCACCACCCGTCGGCCCAGGATCCAGCGAACCGGTCTCCACCACGAGCGAGGACCGACCCACATCCTCGGGGTGAGGATCAAGCCTGCCCACGGGCCGGTCCGTCGCGACCACCTCGAAGCCGACCAGGTCCGAGCCGTGCCTGGACGTCCGGTCGAACTTCCAGATCCGTCCTCCCACGGCGACCTCCTCGCACGGCTCCCGCACACCTGGCACGTACGAGACGCGATGGCCTCTCTTCCATCCTGCGGCTACCCGGAGATTCCGGCGTCATTCGGGACGCTACGCTGCACCAAGACCCCGATCACTCCCGTCTTCTCCTGGATGGCTTGCCACTTCATGTCTTGGTTCGAATCGTTGATCCTCGGCCTCGTCCAAGGACTCACGGAGTTCCTCCCGATTTCCTCCAGCGCCCACCTGCGGCTGACCGCTGCGTTCGCGGGCTGGCAGGACCCGGGTGCAGCCTTCACGGCCATCACCCAGATCGGCACCGAGGCGGCCGTCCTGATCTACTTCCGCAAGGACATCACGCGGATCCTGTCCGCCTGGTTCCGCTCGCTGCGCGACAAGCACATGCGTTCGGACCACGACGCGCAGATGGGCTGGCTGGTCATCGTCGGCTCCATCCCCATCGGTGTGTTGGGACTGACTCTCAAGGACCAGATCGAGGGGCCCTTCCGTGACCTGCGGCTGATCGCCACCACCTTGATCGTGATGGGCATCGTGTTGGGCATCGCCGACCGGCTAGCCGCCCGCGACGAAGTCGGCGGCAAACACCGGGTGGTCCGCGAACGCAAGACCCTCCGGGACCTCGGTGTCCGCGACGGTCTCATCTTCGGCTTCTGCCAGGCCATGGCATTGATCCCCGGAGTCTCCCGCTCCGGCGCCACCATCAGCGGTGGCCTGCTGATGGGCTACACCCGTGAGGCCGCGGCACGTTACTCCTTCCTGCTCGCCATTCCCGCGGTGCTGGCATCCGGCGGCTACGAACTCAAGCACGCGACCGAAGGCGGTGCCATCTACTGGGGTCCGACCATCTTCGCCACGGTCGTCGCCTTCGCCTCCGGCTACGCGGTCATCGCCTGGTTCATGAAGTTCATCACCACGAAGTCCTTCATGCCCTTCGTGATCTACCGGATCCTGCTGGGGCTCGCGCTGTACCTCCTGGTGGGCGCCGACGTGATCAGCCCGCACGCGGGCGAATCCGGCGGCTGACAGGGCCGCCGCACGGGGTCGCGATCTAGCATTTCCGTGCACCTGAACGCAGCATCGAGCCATGATCATCTCCCACTGTTCTCCCAGTCGTCTCCCACCGGGGAGGCGGGATGCGCCCTCTCAGGGCGTGTGCGTCCGCAAAGTTGGGGATGACGCAGAAGGGCCCGCACAGCTGTGGCGGGCCCTTCTGCATGGCGGCCGGCCCGGGCCAGTCCAGGCTGAGGCTCGCCAGCAGGCCCCGGGCACGGCCGGCGAGCGCCTTCTCCGGGTCCGGGCAGATGGTGGCAAGTGCCACTGCGCCGTCACGATGACGTCGCTCAGCTCCTTCTCGACGAGCCGCCAGCGCGGACGGTGAGGAAGTCGAGGGTGTAGCGGTCGGGGTTGCCGTAGCCGGCCAGGCCCATGGGCTTGCCGGAGCTGGTCCAGTTGCCGAGTCGGAGGTGTTCGGCGACGGTCTCGTAGAACCAGCCCAGCGACTGGCTGAACGGGAACTGGCGCAGGACCTTCAGTCCGTCGGCGGCACCGTGGGCGAGGGCGGCGGAGACGCCGTCGCCGGAGCCGTCGACCACCAGGACGGCGGCCTCGTCGAAGCCGCTGGAGTGGAGGGCGGAGGCGGCGCGCGAGGTAGTGCTCGACCACGGTGACCTACCGGGGCCGGTGGTGGCCGAACAGGGCGGGGTCGAGGAGTTCGGCGATCACCTCGGCGTCCGTGCAGATGTCGCTCGGCGTAGGCTAGGCCGGGTTGAAAGGCGATGGCGATCTCGTCAACGTCGGCCAGGGTGATGCCGGCCCCGGACAGGCAGTAGGCCGCGGCCACCGCGTAGGAGCGGGAGTCCTTGTGGTGCTTGCGGCGGGAGAAGCGCTCCTCCCCGGCGAAGGCGACCACGCCATCACCGGAATGACGGCGGGTTTCGACGCCAAGAAGATAAGTACGGCGGAGGTCGACGCCGGCCGCGGCATGCAGGCCGACCAGAAGGTTTGCCAGCCCCTCGCCAGCCTCATCGGCGGGTTCACGCGCCTCCCCGCAGTGAGCACGGTCCACCGCTCCCTCAAGCCCGGCGAGGCGAAAAACGCGACCGTCGGCTCCATGTGGCTCGCCTCCCACTCGCAGGACGACGCCTCCCGGGTCGTGAAGGAACTCCGCGCAGCCGTCGCTGCATGCCCGAAGGGCTTCAAGACCCTCGGCCTCGCGTACGGCAAGGTCGAGAGCCTCCCGGCTCCGAAGCTCGGCGACGAGGCCGTCTGCTACCGGATCACCGGCGACATCGGCAAGCAGAAGTTGCCGATGACATACACCGTCGTCCGCAGCGGGGGCGTGATCGCCGTGTTCTACGGAGTGAACATGCTCGACCCGAAGCAGGCGGCGATCCCGGAGCCCGTGATCAAGGCCCAACTGGAGAAGATCGCGGCCACGACGGGCTGACGCCGTCGCCCGGAAACGGAGAAAGGGGCCTTCCCCGGTGCATCCGCACCGCGGACAGCCCCTCTGTCCATCCCTGTTCAGGCAGCCTTGAAGGCTCGGTCGATCTCCGCACCGGTGCCTGCGACGACCACGGGGCAGCCGTCCGTCAGGGCATCCGGCAGCAGCTGCCGGAGCGCTTCACGCGGCACCAGGACTGGCCCTCCCGGAGCGACGAGCACGGCGTCAAGACGTCGTAGCAGGACGGCCAGGAGGTCCGTGACCCCGCCACCTCCGAAGCGGTTGAAGGTGATGCCGGTCGGGGGGTTGAAGTACACGTCCGCCTCCTCGCCGTCCGCCGTCCTCACCGACAGGAAGTCCGCCTCTCGCGCCACCGCGAAGGGGCCGAGGACCTCGTGCGCGACGCCCATGTCCAACGGGGCCGTCTCACCGCTTTCGAACCGCATCACGAAGATGTCAGCACTCACGCGCTTCTCCAGACGAAGGAACACAGGGCCGGCGCTCCCGAGGATCCGGAGGCGCCGGCGCACCGGCTTGACGGTCAGCCGACGTTCCCCGACTCCGCCGGGAACTCCGGCGGCCAGGGCCCGTCGTACAACGATTCCCGCTCACCCATCAGGGCGTACTCCGCCTCCCGCCAGTTCGGATTACTGGCGACGACGAAACTTTCGCCGTCCGGATCCAGGATCCAGGTGTAGGAGGCCTCCGTCGCCGGAATACCATGCCGTTCGCTGAGCACGGCGAAGTCGGCGGCGGTCGCCCGCCGGATGTGGAGTCCGTTCCGGTAGAGAGGCTTGAGGAACATCAGTTCCACATGCCCGATGGAAACCTCGACCCGCGTCGTGGTCCCGTCCACCAGTGTGGCCTCACTGGCCAGGAAGAGCTGCCGGTGCGAAGGGAGGAAACCGGTGACTCTGAAGAGCCGTCCCTCCCGGATGAGATCTGTCATGTCCACTATCTTCTTCCCACTAGTCCACCGGCGTTCCGTTGGCGTACGTCAACCGCGTCGGGTACACCCGCTCGAACACCTTCTTGCCGTCCGCGTCGAGCACCGGGGAGGCCCCTCTTCTCCTCCTCGCGTCTTCTGTCAGGAGCGGTTGAGATACTCCTCAAGAGCCGGGCCGGTCATGGCGACGACGGTGGCACCTTCCTCCGCTTCCGCGGGAAGGTGCACACGGTCCTCCTCCGTACGGAGAACCACCGGCCGGTCCGACGGCGTCACACTCGCCCCGAGGCGCTCCATGGGCCCCGTGGCGGTCTCCACGGTCACGGCGGTCACTCAGTGCGGGAGGTAGTCCAACGGCAGCCGAGCGGGCTCGTGGCGAGGCGGGATGCGATCATCACGCCCCGTTCCCGGGTACCGTGCGGAGGCCGCGGGAAGGTCACCGAACAACCTGCCCTCTCGAACTGCTCGGCCGTGACCTCGCACCGCGCTCCGCGCCGCTTCTATGAGGATGAACACCGGCTCTGCCGGTGCGCACGCGGTCTGATCGACGGCATCCGCCACTGAAACCCCCGCGAAGGCACGGGCGGAGTCGGGAAGTCGGCTGTCGGCGTTTTCGCCGGGAGCAGCCGCCCGAGCGTCAGCCAAGCCCTCCACTGCGGGAAGCTGACGACAGTTGTCGGTGCGGGATCGTACGCTTTACCAATGCCTTCCCCCTCCCGGTCTCACGGAAGGCTTCGCCCTGCTGCTGCACGGATCAATGCGGCCATCCGCCGGCTCATGGCGGAGCCCGACACCCCCGGCCGCGCGGCGGAGTACCAACGACTCCTGGTCGAGTGGGAGAGAGCGACCCGGGCCGACTTGGTCAAGGCCGCGTGACGCACGAGCGACCAGGGTCTTCCGGCGGGGCGCTCGCAGCATCAGCATGGGATGCCGCGACCACACGCCGTTGTGGTGTGTGTACTGAGGTCAGCGCAGGCCGTCGGAGTCGTCGTGCTCTTCTCCGACCGGGAGTGGCTGACGATCAACCCCCGGGTCCTCGCTGTAGATGACTGCGGAGACCGCGCTGTCGTAGGCATCGCTGAGGCCGTTGCCGCTTGTGCCGAGCATGTTCTCCCAGTCAAATCCCATGCCTACGAGCCTAGCTGCACCGCTCGAGAATCTTGGCGATGTGGGGGTTGCCTCTCATCTACCCGGGCGAACATTGCAGCTTCCGCTTCAAGGGCGAAGCGCCCCTCAGTCAGCGCTCGCCCGTATGAGAGCGGCGTAGAACTGGCCATTCCGCACCTCAGCCGGGTCAACCACCGCGGGCCGTCGCCGTGCCGCATCTGTCAGCCTCGCTTCCCCCAGCTCGCCGGACTCCTCGCCGGCCATCCCCAGTGCATCTCCTGCGTCCCGAAGGGGAACGTTCGGAGGGGGGACTCGAGGTACTCACAGGCCGCGGCGGTGGACCTGCACATACCGCGACATGAAGGTTCCGGACATTAAAGGACGCCCAGGCACCGAAGTCCGCCTGGCGCCGTTGCGGCATCACGCGCCGCGCCCAGACCCATCACACCCCTCCGGCAGCAACCGTCCAGGGGCTCCAGGCCACCGAGCTCGATCCCTCCAGGGACTATGGCGACGGCCAGCGCGGTCGCGGTCTGATGCCGGGCCCGTGGCCGCGAGTTCAGCCAGAGGCATCCGGTGGTGGAAAGCCGAGACGGTGAACGCCTACGACCGGGAATGGAGCCCGGCTGCCCGCAACAGCGCGTTATGCGCCTGAGCCTGCGACCTCCCCGGCCGCCCTGTTGTGGATATCACGCATCCGGACATCGAGAGCGGCCTGGCCCTCCGTTCTGATCCACGACCCGACCCTGCGCGACGGGCACCACGCGGTCGGCCACCAGCTCGACGTCGACCAGCTCCGCGCCTACGCCACCGCCACGAACGCGGCCCGGGTGCCGGTTGTGGAAGTCGGCCACGGCAACGGCCTGGGCGCCTCCAGTCTCCAGATCGGCCGCGCCCTCCTCGACGACGCCACGATGCTCACCACCGTCCGCGAGGCCCTCACCTCCTCGAAGATGGGCGTCTTCATGGCCCCCGGCTGGGGCACCTCCCAGGACCTGACGGCCGCCGTCCACCTCGGCGCCGACGTCGTACGCATCGCCGCGCACTGCACCGAGGCCGACGTCACCGAACGCCACCTCGGAACCGCCCGCTCCCTCAGCGCCGAAGCCCAGGGCGTCCTGCTCATGAGCCACATGGCCAGCCCCGAGCGCCTCGCCGAGCAGTGCGCCCTGATGGTGAAGTACGGCGCGCAAGCCGTCGGCATCATGGACTCCGCCGGCCGCTACCTCCCCGGAGACGTGATCGAGCGGGTCCACGCCATCACCGAGGCCGTGGACGTCCCGGTCATCTTCCACGGCCACAACAACCTGGGTCTGGCCGTGGCGAACTCGCTGGCCGCCGTGGAGGCGGGGGCATCCGTCATCGACGCGACCGCCCGCGGGTTCGGTACCGGAGCGGGCAACACTCAGCTCGAAGCCCTCGTGGCCGTGCTCGACCGGCGCGGCTTCGACACCGGGATCGGCCTGCGCGAGGTCCTGTCCGCCGCCGATGTCGCCGCCGACCACCTGATGAAGGCCCCGCCGTCCATCGACTCCATCGCGGTCGCCGGCGGGCTGGCGGGGGTGTTCTCCGGGTTCAAGCGCCCCGTCCTGGAAGCCGCCCGCGCCGAAGGCGTCAACGCCATCGACCTGTTCCTCGCCCTCGGCCAGCGGCAGATCGTCGCCGGGCAGGAAGACCTGATCGGTGATGTCGCCCGGCAGCTCAAGGCGGGCTCTCGATGACCCGGGCCGCCGTGGTGGCCGCGGTCGGCGCAGCCCTCCCCGCATCCGTCGTCTCCAACGCGGACCTGACCGCACGCCTGGATACCACCGACGAGTGGATCCGCTCGCGGACCGGCATCACCCGCAGGCACGTCGCCGGTCGGGAGCAGTCCACCGCCGACCTCGCCGTGCGGGCCGCAGCCCAGGCCCTGACCAGCGGCGAACCGGAGCACGTGGACGCCCTGGTCCTCGCCACGACTACCCCTGACCGCTGCTGCCCGGCCATCGCGCCCGCCGTCGCCACCCGCCTCGGGCTCACCGGCATCCCCGCCTTCGACCTCGCAGCCGGCTGCACCGGCTTCCTCTACGCCCTGGCCACCGGCGCCGGACTCATCGCCGCCGGAACCGCGCGCACGGTCCTGGTCATCGGGGCGGACCGTCTGGCCAGCCTCCCCCACCCCGACGACCGCACCACCGTCCCCCTGTTCGGCGATGGCGCTGGCGCCCTGCTACTCCGCCATGGCACCGCAGGCGAGCCGGGGGCGCTCGGTCCGGTCGTGCTGGGAAGCGACGGCACCGGCGCGGACCTGATCCGCGCCGACCACCCCGGCGTCCTCCACATGGACGGAGCCGACGTCTTCCGTCACGCCGTCGACCGCATGGCCGCCGCCTCCCGGCAGGCCGCCGCCGTTGCCGGCTGGGGCCTCGGCGACGTCGACCGGCTGGTCCCGCACCAGGCCAACCACCGCATCACCTCCTTCGTCGCCCGCCAGCTCGGCGTCCCCGAGGACCGACAGCTCGGCAATGTGGCCGAGGTCGGCAACACCGGCGCGGCTTCCATCCCCCTGCTGTTGGACCGGGCCCGCGCCGACGGCCGCCTGGAGGCCGGGCATCGCACCCTGCTTACCGCGTTCGGCGCCGGACTGACCTGGGGCGCCCTCACCCTCACCTGGCCCAACCTCACCCGCACCCGCCGCCTGGAAGGAGCCCCGGCATGACCGGCGACTTCGCCCGCATCCTGACCGACGACCTCAAGCTGCCCGCCGGCCAGCTGACCGACGACGCCAGCCTCGACCATGCCGGCTTCGACTCCCTCGCCGTCGTCGAGCTCTCCGTCCTGCTCGCCGACCGGTACGGCATCGACATCACCGACAGCGACATCAAGGACGCCGCCACCCTCGGGCAGCTCGACCTCCTCATCACCACCAAGCGCAACGGAAGGTAGACCGCCCCATGACCCACACCAGCCGTCGGCCCGGACGGGCCTGGATCATCACCCCCGGCCTGCGCACCGACCGCTTCGAAGCGGCCCGCACCTGCGGCGCCTCGGTCGCCGTCGTCGACATCGAGGACTCCGTCGCCCTGCACGACAAGCAGAGCGCCCGAACCGCCTCCGAAGCCTTCTTCGCCCTCGCCGATCCGCCGTGCACCCTCGGCATCCGCATGAACGGCCTCACCACCCTCGACGGCATCAAGGACCTCGTCGCCCTCGCCGCCTACACCGCCCACCCCGACCTGATCGTGGTCCCCAAGGTGGAAGCGGCCCGCGACGTCGAACTCGTCGCCGCCGCCCTGGACGCCGACGGCTACACCCCCGACATCTGGGCTCTGATCGAAAGTCCCCACGCCTTCGACCACCTGCCCGAGATCATGCGCGCACCCCGCCTCGGCGGCGTCATCTTCGGCTCCGCCGACTACGCCGCCTCCGTCCGCTGCGGCCTGGGCTGGGAAGCCCTCCACTACGCCCGCTCGGCCCTCATCAACGCCGCCACCGCCGCGAATATCCCCGCCATCGACGCCCCCACCTGGGAAATGGACGATCCCGACGCCCTGCGCCGCGACGCCGAACGCGCCAAGGAACTCGGCTTCTACGGCAAGGGCTGCGTGCACCCCCGTCACGTGCAGGTGATCGACGACGTGTTCACCCCCACCGCCCAGGAGATCGCCGAGGCCCGCGCCATCGTCGCGGCCGCCGACGCCAGCGGCGGAACCGTCACCACCGTCGACGGACACATGCGCGGCACCCCCTTCTTCAACCGCGCCCGCGCGCTGGTCGCCGAAGCGGACCAGACCTCATGAGCACCGCGCCGCCCCGCGGATACCGCGCCCTCGACGCCGAGCGGATCCGCGAGAACGTCGGCCTCTCCTACGGCGAGCTCGCCCCCGGCCTGGTCATCGAGCACCGGCCCGGCCGGACCGTCACCGAACTCGACAGCCTCCTCGGCGCCGCCTTGAGCGGCAACGTCGCCCCCATCCACACCGACGCCCACTACAGCAGCCAGACCAAATCCAGTCAGCGCGGTGGTGCCGGCGGCGGCCAGAACACTGCTGGCGGCATGCTCTCGGGCGGCGCACCGGCGGGCCCTGTGGCTGCCGCCGTCCCGCCCCCCGGGGTACAACCGGCCGTCGAGGACGCCGCTACAGCCGAAGTCGCTGCTCATGACGTCGTCGCCGCACCGGATGAACCCGAGCATGTAACGCCCGGATCGCTGCAGCTCACCGACCACCAGGATGCCGTGCAGAGCCCGGCCTCGAAGGGGGGCTTGAGCAGCACAGGCGAGACCTCCACGCTCCCCCAATCGGGCTTCCGGCTGACCGGCGTGCAGAGCCAGCCGCACATCAAGGCGCTGCCCGAGAGCATCATGAACGCGCTGCGGGAGCAGCTGCGAGCAGCCGCGGTCCGCGAGCTGGGCGTGAACGACAGCGCTGCTCGGGAGTTCAGCCGGCGGTTGAGCCAGGGCACGCTGGTGACAGCGTTCCTGCTGGCGCAGCTCGACCTGCGCCTTGATGCCGATCCTGCCACCGAGCGCGCGGTCGAGCTGTTCCGCTCCCGTGACCCGCTGCTGGGCAGCGTGGTGGCACACCTGGCGAACATCGAGGGTGCTGAACGCGAGCGGGACGGGTTGTTGCGCAAGCTACTCGACGAGTTGGGCGAGGTGCGCCAGACCACCGCGGTGATCGAGCAGGCGCTGGCGTACTCCGTCGCCGACCGCACGGAGAACTTCCTGCGGGGCTCGCACAACCTCCACGACGCACCGATCACGCACAAGGAGGCGATCTACTTCCGGGACAAGGCCCGTGAGGCGACCAGGAAGCAGCTGAGGCTTGAACGCGAGCGGGAAGGACGGCCGATCCGATGACCACGGCAAGCAAGGAGAAGCTCTTCCCCGCCCGGCAGCGCTGCAAGACGTGCGGCAAGAGTCTGGGCCTCCGCGCCCAGGACCCGGTGCACCTCGGCCTGTACTGCACCCCGGATCGAGCTGGCCACCTACCCCGAAACCATCGTGCTCACCGGCCTGTTCGCCTCGCCACACTGGCGAGACCATCCTCAACTGCCGGCCGAAGCAGCACAGCGACTCAACATCGCACCCCATCAGCTTCCGCTGCATGAGATGGTCATCGCCACGATCAGGAAGGGGCGGTGATCACTCCCCGCCTGTCAGTGCCGATCGTCATCATGGGAGACATGACCAACCCGAACCTGACCACCGGCAGTATCTGGCGGCTCCACCACGGCGACCAGGAGATTGCCCGGCTGACCGTGACCGGCGCCGATATGCCCTGGACACACGCAAAGGTCGAGACACTTCCTGGTTTTGAAGAGTTTCGCCCCCTCTTCAGTGAGCAAGAGCGGGCTGCCGACGAGGAGGACTGGGAGCGGGCCGACGCCTGCTACACCCAGATCCGCAGTGCGCTCACCCTGACGCTTCCCGACGGCGGCCCGGTCGCCGAGTTCATGCTGCACATCCACGACGACGGCACCGCCGGCTGGCGCTGGCACGACGAGCCCTTCGACGCGGTGAACCCGTGACGACCTGGGTTCGCTGCTTCTGGGACGAGGAAGCCGTCTGGTTCTACTTCGAGCTGGACGCCGATGGCTATGTGATCCGGCAAGTCGAGTTGCAGGAGCCCGGAAGCAAGGCTCTGACCGCTGCCTCGCTGGCCGAGTGGCAAGAGGCCCACAGAGACGGTCGGTCAGCTGAATACGAGAGCGTTTACGGTCTGACCGCGGAACCACCCATCTCCGAGTGGGAAGGGCACGACCCGCAGTCGTTGTCGGCCGATGAGTTCGAGATCGTTTGGTCGACCGCCCGCGGTGAGCTTCAGGATCGTCAGCGGCGCCCCTCTTCCTGAACACGTCCATTACTGCGGCTTCCAACGAGGAAACTGCCATCTTCAATGCGAAACCGGCCGTCAAGCGTCTCGCCAACCTGACAAGGTCCTGCTCACGCGGCATCACCCTCGCCATGATCCATGAGACGCGCCAACCGCACCGCCCACGCGTCTTCGCGACGCCTCGTCGCTGCCCCCCAGCAAGTCGCGGTTGAACCTGTCACCCCGCAGGTCAACGGCCTCGCCCCTGCAAGATCTAATGAGACGGGACAATTCTCATTGCGTCGCGTGCTGAGCAGAGACGTTGGTTCCCACTCGTATACTCGTGCGAGCTCATGGAGGGGGAGGTGGAGACAGTGAGCCTTTTCCATCTTCACTCTGAGCTGGTCAGATGAAGGGTGAGGATGGCCTGGATGAGGCTGGTGATCCGGGTGGTCGAGCACCGCAGTTTG
>NZ_JBIAGC010000027.1:41646-78202 GCF_042869595.1 Streptomyces sp. NPDC006879 | reverse complement strand
GCTACATCACCCCACTCGAAACCCGGGTCCGACTGCAACGCGACTTCACCCCCGCAGCGTAAGTTTCCGCTGTCCACGGTCACGGGGGAGCTTCAAACTGTGCAATGTCGTGACCTGGGATTCTATGGTTGTCTCACGACTTGGCCGGGGTATCTCGTCTCGCCGTCGTGTCATTTCCTCAGCCGCGATCTTCTAGGCGGCCTCGACGACACGCTTCCCGAACCGGGTCCGCTTCATGGCCGTGCCGCGTTCGGCTCGTTCGAAGAGGGGCAGTGCGAGGTCCGCTTCGAGGCGGTTGGTCTGGATCACCAGGGTGGACTGGTGGATGCCGAGGTCTCGGGCAGCTTGGGTGAGGGCGGGATAGGTCCGGGCTGCCAGGAAGCGGGAGAGCCTCCGGCGTGCGTATGAGCTGGTGAGCGCTTTGCGAGGGGTGGCGGGGAGAGCGTCGGCTTCGTCGGCGGTGCGGAGGGCGGTCTGGTGGCTGGCACCGCCACCCGGCCGGAGGGGACGGCCACATCAATGCCGTCCACATGCAGCTGACTCTGAGATCAGGAAGCGGGATTTGAGGCCCTTCATTTCAGACCCTACAAAAGCCCGCCCCTACGTCTGGGCCATGTCCACGAAGCGCGAGTAGTGCCCCTGGAACGCCACCGTGATCGTCGCGGTCGGGCCGTTACGGTGCTTGGCCACGATCAGATCCGCTTCGCCGGCCCTGGGCGACTCCTTCTCGTACGCGTCCTCGCGGTGCAGCAGGATGACCATGTCGGCGTCCTGCTCGATCGAGCCGGACTCACGCAGGTCGGAGACCATCGGCTTCTTGTCGGTGCGCTGTTCGGGTCCACGGTTCAGCTGGGACAGTGCGATCACCGGGACCTCAAGCTCCTTCGCCAGCAGCTTGAGGTTTCGTGACATGTCAGAGACCTCCTGTTGGCGGCTCTCGGGGCGGCGAGCGCCTCCGGATTGCATCAGCTGGAGGTAGTCGATGACGACCAACTGGAGGTCGTTGCGCTGCTTGAGTCTTCGACACTTGGCTCGGATCTCCATCATCGACAGGTTCGGGGAGTCGTCGATGTAGAGCGGGGCGGCCGAGACATCCGGCATCCGGCGGGCCAGCCTCGTCCAGTCGTCGTCCGTCATGGTGCCCGAGCGCATGTGGTGCAGCGCCACTCTGGCTTCCGCCGAGAGCAGTCGCATCGCGATCTCGTTGCGGCCCATTTCGAGGGAGAAGATCACGCTCGGGAGGTTGCTCTTGATCGAACAGGCCCGGGCGAAGTCGAGTGCCAGGGTGGACTTACCCATCGCCGGACGGGCGGCGATGACGATCATCTGTCCCGGGTGAAGGCCGTTCGTGAGCGAGTCCAGGTCGGTGAAGCCCGTCGGCACTCCGGACATCTGGCCGCTACGGGAGCCGATGGCCTCGATTTCGTCGAGGGCCCCCTCCATGATGTCGCCCAGCGGAAGGTAGTCCTCGGAGGTCCGCTGCTCGGTGACGGCGTAGATCTCGGCCTGGGCACTGTTGACGATCTCGTCGACGTCGCCGTCCGCCGCGTAGCCCATCTGTGTGATCTTCGTGCCGGCGGTGACCAGCCGTCGCAGCACCGCCCGCTCGCGCACGATCTCGGCGTAGTACTCGGCATTGGCCGCTGTGGGCACTGACTGGACGAGGGTGTGCAGGTAGGAGGCCCCACCGACCTTGGTGATCTCCCCGCGCTTGGTGAGCTCCGCACCTACGGTGATGGGGTCTGCGGGCTCCCCCTTGGCGTAGAGGTCGAGGATCGCCTGGTAGATCGTCTCGTGCGACGGACGGTAGAAGTCATTGCCCTTCAGGACTTCGACCACGTCGGCGATCGCGTCCTTGGACAGGAGCATGCCGCCCAGTACGGACTGCTCGGCGTCCAGGTCCTGCGGAGGCACTCGCTCGAAGCCGCTGCCGCCCGAGTCCCACGACCCGCCCTCGCTGCCGCGCTCGTGCTGTTCCTCGCCGCGTCCGCGGCCCTCACTGCGTCGCGGCCGTGAGACGGGGAGACGGTCGCTGGGGCCGCTATCGGCCCAGGGGTCGTCCATGGGCTCGGCGATGCTCACCGGGCACCTCCTCCCGTCCGCTGCGCGGACCTCGCCGTGTCACTCTTTCTACGACACCGCTCTGACATATGAGGCGCCCGAATCCGCTTCCGAACGAGGTTCTGAGAAGGATCCGGAGACCGGACTCAGGAGGCAGGCACCGCTCAACGGTAGGGGTGTCGGCGACGTCAGCCAATCTGGTTATCCACAGGGCGTGTGGACGACATGTGGATGACGGCGCCTTTGCTGTGGGTAAGTCGGTCCATCCTGTGTACGGACCGGGGGACAGCGCTGTGGACAAAATCACCGGAGCCCCTCACGCACCCATGGTGACCTGGGCTTTCTTCATCCACCGGCTGTGGGGGAGAAAAACTTGGGAACGCATTTCAAGATCACCTCGAACGGCGCTCCGGCGCGTCGTTCGAGCGGCAATCGGTAAGGACTCTTTAAGGGTTGAGTCTGTTACCTGTGGAAGATTAGATTGAGCGTATGACACAGGCCCCCGCAGCCACGGCGACAGGCCGGAGACGGCACGACCGGGAGATCGTCTCCCTCGCAGTCCCGGCCTTCGGCGCGCTGGTCGCCGAGCCCCTCTTCGTCCTGGTCGACAGTGCTGTCGTCGGCCACCTCGGTACCAGGCAACTAGCCGGCCTGGGGATCTCCGCGGCTCTCCTGACGACCGCTGTCAGCGTCTTCGTCTTCCTTGCCTACGCCACGACCGCCGCCGTTGCCCGCCGGGTAGGGGCAGGCGACATGACCGCCGCGATCCGCCAAGGCATGGACGGCATCTGGCTCGCCCTGCTGCTGGGCACGGCAGTGGCCGCAACAGCTCTCCCTACTGCCCCGTGGCTGGTGTCCCTCCTCGGCGCCTCCGACACGGCGAGCCCCTACGCCGTGACCTACCTGCGCATCTCCGTGCTCGGCATCCCGGCCATGCTCGTCGTCCTGGCAGCGACCGGTGTCCTACGCGGTCTCCAGGACACCCGCACTCCCCTGTACGTGGCCATCGCCGGATTCAGCGCCAACGCGCTCCTCAGCGTGGGCTTGGTCTACGGCGCCGGTCTGGGGATCGCAGGATCTGCTTGGGGCACCGTGATCGCCCAGTGCGCCATGGCCACCGTCTATCTCATCGTGGTCGTCCGCGGCGCACGGCGGCACGGCGCTTCGCTCCGCCCCGACAGCGCGGGAATCCGTGCCTGCGCGCAAGCGGGAGCACCCCTCCTGGTCCGCACGCTGTCACTGCGGGCAGTACTGATCATCGCGACCTTCGTGGCCGCCGGTCTGGGGGACACCGAGGTCGCAGCTCATCAGATCCTGCTCTCGCTGTGGAGTCTCCTGGCCTTCGCCCTGGACGCGATCGCCATCGCCGGGCAATCCATCATCGGTCGCTATCTGGGCGCCGGAGATGTCGAGGGCGCCCAGGCCGTCTGCCGCCGCATGGTGCAGTGGGGCATAGCCGCCGGGGTGATCCTCGGCGCACTGGTCATCGCTGCGCGCCCGCTCTTCGTCCCCCTCTTCACCGGGGACCCAACCGTGCGGACCGCGCTGGTGCCCGCTCTCTTGGTGATCGCCCTGTCACAGCCGATCAGCGGAGTGGTCTTCGTACTCGACGGCGTTCTCATGGGAGCGGGAGACGGTCCTTATCTGGCATGGGCGATGCTCCTGACCCTCGGCGTCTTCGCCCCCGCCGCGCTCCTCGTTCCCTCGGTGGGCGGTGGCCTCACCGCCCTGTGGTGCGCGATGACCTTGATGATGCTGGTTCGGATGCTCACGCTGCAGCTGCGCGCTCAGTCGGGCCGCTGGTTGGTGACGGGCGCCACCCGATGAGGCTGTGTTTCACGTGAAACGGACAGTGCTCTTCGCTGTTTCACGTGAAACAGCGAAGAGCACCAAGACGAGAGGGCCGCCCCCATGGGGTGCGGCCCTCTCCACGCCCCTCAGAGGAGCGCGATGTGCTTACGCAGCGACGACCTCAAGGCCGACGTTCGCAGCCACGTCAGCGTGCAGGCGCACGGAGACCTGGTACGAGCCGAGGGTCTTGATCGGCGCGGCGAGCTCGACGCGGCGCTTGTCCACCTTCGGGCCGCCAGCAGCCTCGATCGCCGTGGCGATGTCAGCCGGGGTAACGGAACCGAAGAGGCGGCCGGCGTCACCCGAGCGGGTCACGAGGCGGACCTTGACGCCCTCAAGCTTGGCCTTGACCTCGTTGGCCTGCTCGATGGTCGCGATCTCGTGGATCTTGCGGGCACGACGGATCTGCGCGACGTCCTTCTCGCCACCCTTGGTCCAGCGGATCGCGAAACCACGCGGGACCAGGTAGTTGCGAGCGTAGCCGTCCTTGACCTCGACGACGTCACCGGCGCCACCGAGGCCGGAGACCTCGTGGGTGAGGATGATCTTCATTAGTTGGTCACCCTTCCCTTATCGCGCGGTGGACGTGTAGGGCAGCAGCGCCATCTCACGGCTGTTCTTGACGGCCGTGGCGACGTCACGCTGGTGCTGCGTGCAGTTGCCGGTCACGCGACGGGCACGGATCTTGCCGCGGTCGGAAATGAACTTCCGCAGCATGTTCGTGTCCTTGTAGTCCACGTAAGCGGTCTTGTCCTTGCAGAACGCGCAGACCTTCTTCTTAGGCTTGCGCACAGGCGGCTTCGCCATGGTGTTTCTCCTGTGTGATCAAGAAGTGGGGAACGGGCTGCCCTAGAAGGGCGGCTCGTCCGAGTAGCCGCCACCGGAGCCAGAGCCACCGGAGCCGCCGGAGCTACCGCCCCAACCGCCCTGCTGACCGCCGCCGGCCGGGGCGCTGGACGCCCACGGGTCGTCGGAGGGAGCTCCGCCGCCCTGCGGTGCGCCGCCGCCGGGGGCTCCGCCCCAGCTGCCGCCCTGCTGACCGCCGCCCGATCCGCCGCCGTATCCACCCTGGCCACCGCGACCCGTGGTCTTGGTGACCTTGGCCGTGGCGTTGCGAAGACTGGGGCCGACTTCCTCGACGTCCAGCTCGTAGACCGTGCGCTTGACTCCGTCACGGTCCTCGTAGGACCGCTGCTTCAGTCGCCCCTGCACGACGACACGCATGCCTCGCTGGAGCGACTCGGCGACGTTCTCCGCCGCCTGGCGCCACACCGAGCAGGTCAGGAACAGGCTTTCGCCGTCCTTCCACTCATTGGTCTGGCGATCGAAGGTACGGGGGGTCGACGCGACACGGAACTTCGCGACTGCCGCCCCGGACGGGGTGAAACGCAGCTCGGGGTCGTCGACGAGATTGCCGACGACCGTGATGACGGTCTCGCCTGCCATGGATGAACCTCTCGGCGGGGATTTCTGCTGGCTGCTTGGTTACTGCTACTCGAACCCGATGACTTCTGAGCTAGGTGCTCAGTGGGTCTCGGGACGGAGGACCTTGGTCCGGAGGACCGACTCGTTCAGGTTCATCTGGCGGTCGAGCTCCTTGACGACCGCAGGCTCGGCCTGCAGGTCGATGACCGAGTAGATGCCCTCGGGCTTCTTCTTGATCTCGTAAGCGAGACGACGACGGCCCCAGGTGTCGACCTTCTCGACCTTTCCGTTGCCCTCACGGACGACGGAGAGGAAGTTCTCGATCAGGGGGGAGACAGCGCGCTCCTCCAGATCGGGGTCGAGGATGACCATCACCTCGTAGTGACGCATGTGGAACCCACCTCCTTTGGACTCAGCGGCCACGGTCGTTCCGTGGCAGGAGGGTCGTGATGCGTGAGCGCTGGTGTCTGGGCAGACACCAGTGCAGACCGTACAGAGTACCTGCTCGCGCCCGTCCGGTTGAAATCCGGCGGAGGTGGGCCACAATCTGTACACATCGGGTGTGCGCGGTGCTATGCCCGCGGACCGAGGCCGTCCAGGCTGGAGGTACGGGACGCACCGTTCCCTCTATTGCCAGGAGGTGCCCTCATGGCACAGGCAAACGCTCCCCACTCCTCCATCTCGCTGCTCGCGACCGACGGCAAGTCGCATCCCCTCCAGGACACGCTGCTGGCCGTCACCCTCGTCTTGGGCGCGGTGGCGTTCGTCACCTCGTTCTTCTACGGACTGCACCTTCTGAGCTCATGGGCCGGGCTGATCGGAATCCTGACCGGCGCCTACGGGCAGTTCATCTCGGAGACGACACGCGAGCGCTTCGCGTTGATCATCGGGCTCGGCGCCTCCGCCTTCGGGTTCTTCCTCGGCATGGCGCACGGCGGTCTCTTCGGCGGCGTGATCGGTTAGCGGCGCTCAGGGCGATCGGGCTCGTCAGGGGCGCTCTTCCAGCTCGCAGTAGGCTTCGCGCCATACCCAGCGAAGTCGCCGGAGGAGCGCCCCGCATGAGCTTGTCCCTGAGGACCATCAGCCGAGAGCAGCATCTGGCTTATATCCAGAGCCTGCCCGCGGCGAGCCACTGCCAGGTCCCGGCGTGGGCCGACGTCAAGAATGAGTGGCGGTCGGAGAACCTGGGCTGGTTCGACGAATCCGGCGAACTCGTCGGTGCGGCCCTGGTCTTGTACCGCCAGCTGCCCAAGGTGAAGAGGTACTTGGCCTACCTGCCGGAGGGCCCGGTCATCAACTGGTTCGCTCCGAACCTGGAGCAGTGGCTGGAGCCGATGCTGGCCCACCTGAAGCAGCAGGGGGCGTTCACGGTCAAGATGGGGCCGCCGGTGGTGATCCGCCGTTGGAACGCCACCGCCATCAAGGCGGGCATCCAGGACCCCGAAGTCAAGCGACTGCGGGATGTCGAGGCGACGCACATCGAGCCGCGTGCCTTCGAGGTGTCGGACAAGTTGCGCCGGATGGGATGGCAGCAGAGCGAGGACGGCGGCGCCGGCTTCGGTGACGTACAACCGCGCTACGTGTTCCAGGTACCGCTCGCGAACCGCTCCTTGGACGATGTCCTCAAGGGCTTCAACCAGCTGTGGCGCCGCAACATCAAGAAGGCCGACAAGGCCGGCGTCGAGGTGGTCCAGGGCGGCTACGAGGACCTGCCGGTGTGGCAGCAGTTGTACGAAGTGACAGCTGAGCGCGACAAGTTCCGCCCCCGCCCGCTGAGCTACTTCCAGCGCCAGTGGACGGCCCTCAACTCCGAGGACCCCAATCGCATGCGCCTGTACATTGCGGTGCATGAGGGAGAACCCCTGGCCGCCGCCACCATGCTGACGGTGGGCCACCACGTCTGGTACTCCTACGGGGCTTCGGCCAATCACAAGCGCGAGGTGCGGCCCTCGAACGCGATGCAGTGGCGGATGCTACGCGATGCCTATGCACTGGGCGCCAGCGTCTACGACCTTCGAGGCATCAGCGACTCGTTGGACGAGAACGACCACCTGTTCGGTCTGATCCAGTTCAAGGTCGGCACCGGTGGGGAAGCCGTGGAGTACGTCGGAGAGTGGGACTTCCCGCTCAACAAACTGCTGCACAAGGCGCTGGACATCTACATGTCGCGCCGTTGATGCCGCAGTCTTGAGGGGGTTGCATCCCCAGCCCCACCCCGTACTTTTTCGAGAGAGGTTCCGTCAGGTCATGGCGCTCACGCTCTACGTCGACACCGCGCGCTGGCGTGCGCACCACAAGCAGGTGCAAGAGCAGTTCCCGGGGATGATCCCGGTCTGCAAGGGAAACGGCTACGGCTTCGGCCACGAGCGGCTCGCCGAGGAGGCGACCCGGCTCGGCGCCGATGTACTGGCCGTGGGCACCACTTACGAGGCCGCCACCATCAAGGACTGGTTCAGCGGGGATCTCCTCGTGCTGACCCCGTTCCGTCGGGGCGAGGAGCCGGTGCCACTGCCGGACCGGGTCATCCGATCGGTGTCCTCGCTCGACGGGGTGCGGTCGCTGGTCGGTGTGCGGGTCGTCATCGAGTGCATGAGCTCGATGAAACGCCACGGCGTCAGTGAACAGGACCTGAGCCAGTTGGTGGGTGCGATCGAAGACGTCCGCCTGGAGGGCTTCGCCCTTCACCTGCCGCTGGACCGGCCGGACGGCTCGGACGCCGTGGAGGAGGTCATCGGCTGGATGGACCGGCTGCGTGCCGCCCGGCTTCCGCTGCACACCATGTTCGTGAGTCACCTACGGGCCGAGGAGTTGGAGCGGCTGCGCCAGCAGTTCCCGCAGACCAGGTTCCGTGCCAGGATCGGCACCCGGTTGTGGCTGGGTGATCACGAGGCGACGGAGTACCGGGGGGCGGTACTGGACGTCACCCGGGTGGCCAAGGGCGACCGCTTCGGCTACCGCCAACAAAAGGCGGCTTCGGACGGCTGGCTGGTGGTGGTGGCCGGCGGAACCTCACACGGCGTCGGCCTGGAGGCCCCGAAGGCGATGCACGGCGTGATGCCGCGGGCCAAGGGAGTGGCCCGGGCGGGCCTGGCGACGGTCAATCGCAATCTCTCGCCGTTCGTGTGGGCGGGCAAGCAGCGGTGGTTCGCGGAGCCCCCACACATGCAGGTGTCGATCCTCTTCGTCCCCTCGGAGGCCGAGGAACCCAAGGTCGGTGACGAACTGGTGGCGCACCTACGGCACACCACCACGCAGTTCGACCGGGTCGTGGACCGTTAGGAGATCGCTGGAGTCGGCCGCGCCGCGGGTCAGTCCCGGGCGACCGGGACACCCCAGCCCACCCGGGCTCCGGTGTCCTCGGGCGCGACCGGCTGCGGTTGGCCTGCCGGCGCGGCCCTCAGGGTGAAGACGTCGGGCGCGTTGTCGAGGACTCCCCCGGAAGGGTCGTCGGAGCCGTCCTGGCGCACCACGTCCCGTTCGGGCTTGAGGATGTCGCGCACGACCACCCCGCACAGGTAGAGCGTGCCGAGCAGGTGCGCCGCGATCGCGAGCTGGTACCCCTCGGTGGGCAAGCCCTGATGGCTGTCGCCACTGGTGGTGTAGGCGAGGTACATCCAGATACCGAGGAAGTAGAGCACTTCACCGGTCTGCCAGATGAGGAAGTCGCGCCAGCGCGGCCGGGCCAGTGCGGCCAGCGGGATCAGCCACAGCACGTACTGCGGTGAGTAGACCTTGTTGGCCAGGATGAAGACGGCGACGACCAAGAAGGCCACTTGGGCCAGCCGGGGCCTGCGCGGTGCCGTCAGGACGAGGAGGCCGATGCCCGCGCACAGCACCAGGGTGAGCAGCGTGGCGTAGACGTTGGCATCGGTCAGGGGGTTTCCCGTGCGCTGCGAGATGATCAGCCAGAGCGAGCCGAAGTCGACGGGCCGTTCCCGGCTGAAGGTGTAGAACTTCTTCCACCCCTGCGGGGCGAGCAGCATGACGGGGACGTTCACCACGAGCCAGGAGGCGACGGCCCCTCCGAGGGCCGAGCCGTAGGCCCGCCAGGCGCCGGCCCGCCAGCACAGGACAAACAGTGGCCCGAGGATGAGGACCGGGTAGAGCTTGGCTGCCGTCGCGAGGCCGATGAGAACACCGAAGGCCAGGGCCCGGCCCCGGGACCACATCAGGAGGGCGGCGGCGGTGAGGGCGACGGCGAGCAGGTCCCAGTTGATGGTTGCGGTCAGCGCGAACGCAGGCGCCAGGGCGAGCAGGAGGGCGTCCCAGGGCCGGCGGTGGTGGGTGCGGGCGACACAGACGGCGATCACCGCGGCGCAGACCATCAGCAGGCCGGCGTTGACCATCCAGTACAGCTGCTCCCGGTGCTGGAGCTCACCACTGCCGGGCGTCATCCAGGCGGCGACCTCCATGAACAGGCCGGTGAGCACCGGGTACTCCAGGTACTGCATATCGCCGGGCAGCCGGTCGAAGTAGGGCACCAGGCCCTCGGAGAACCCGCGCGCCAGGTAGAGGTGCGGAATATCGGAGTAGCAGGCGTGGGTGTACTGGGAGCCCGCTCCGCGGAACCAGGCCCAGTTGTAGCAGGGCAGCTTCTGCACCATGCCGAGGGCGAACATGCCCAGGGCGGTGAGGACGACGACACGCACCGGAGTGAGCCAGTGGCCACCCAGACGGGCGTAGCGGCCGATGGGTCCGCCCAGTAGTTCACTGCCGGCGGCGGCCACCTCGTCCTGCCTGGTCGGCAGCACGGGGCCGTCCTGGTGCTCCATGGTCATGGGGGCCATCCTGCCGTACGGAGCCGGGGATGCGCTGAGGGCCGCCGCACCTGTGGTGCGGCGGCCCTCCTGGCGGTCGGTGAACGACCCCTCGGGCTACGGTTGGTCCTCCGTCGGGCCGCCGATCAGTCCCCCGCTGTCGCTGCCGGGTCGGCTGGGTCGGGCGCTGCGGGTACTGGTGGGCGTGGGGCTGGACGAGGGCCCGCCGATGGCGTCCCCGTCCGCGCCCTCGTCCGTGCCGGCGACGGCGCCTTCGTCGGTACCGCCGGCGTCACCGCAGTCCCACTTCCAGGGCTTGCAACTGGGGCGCGGCTTGGCGCTCGAACGCGAGGGGGACGGCTCGGGGGACTCCTCCGGCTCTTCCGTGGTGGGGGATTCCTTCGGTTCCAGGGACTTCGAGGGGGTCGGGGAGGGTGCACCGAGCGAGTCGGCGCGCTCGCCGATGTCCTCTGCCTCCGGGAAGTCCTCGACCGGCTGCCCCTTCAGAGCGGCCTTCATGTACTCGGTCCAGATCTCGGCGGGGATGTCACCACCGTGGATCGAGGGAACTCCGCCGGTGTTGTTCATCGACAGCAGTTCTTTGTCCTTGCTGTTCGGGTCCGTGCGGAAGAGGGTGACGGCCGTGGACAGTTGCGGGGTGTAGCCGACGAACCAGGCCGACTTGTTCTTGTCGGTGGTTCCGGTCTTGCCGGCAGCGGGTCGGCCGAGCTTGCGGGCCTTGGTTCCGGTGCCGTTCTCGACGACGTTCTCCAACACCTTGGTGATGTTGTCGGCGATGGAGTTGTCCATGGCCCGCTGGGACTCGGGCTTCCCGAATCCGGTGAGCTTGATCCCGTCTTTGCGGACCTCCTTCACCGAGTAGGGCTCGTGGTGGGTGCCGGAGGCGGCGAAGGTGGCGTAGGAGTCGGCCATCCGGATGGCGCTGGGGGTGGAGGTGCCGAGCGCGAAGGAGGCGTTGTTGTTGGGGTCCATGGACTCCTTGAGGATGCCGGTGGACTCCGCGACCTTTCGGATCTTGTCGTGGCCGACGTCGAAACCGAGTTGGACGAACGGCGTGTTGATCGAGTCTTCCATCGCCTTGGTGAGCGTCACGTAGCCGTACCGGGTCGTTCCCTCGTTCTTCTGGCGGAAGGGCTTTCCGTCGTTGCCCATCACCGGATCGCCGAACCGGTTCTTGATCACGATCAGGTCGTTGCCGTTGTACTTACTGTCCTGGGAGATGCCGCCGTCGGAGTTCTGGGTGCCGTACTCCATGGCTGCTGCCAACACGTACGGCTTCCAGGTCGAGCCGACCGGCACGCCGGTCGTGTTCGCGTTGTTGGAGAAGTGCTTCTTGTCCATGCCCGCGCCGCCGTAGAGGGCCACGATCGCCCCGTTCGAGGGGTCCACCGAGGCGGCGCCGAACTGGACGAACCGGTCCTCATCACGGCGCTCAGGGTTGAGGAAGTCCTCCCGGGTCTTGTCCACGGCCTTGGCGAGCGCGTTGACCTTCTTCTTGTCGAAGGTGGTGTAGATCCGGTAGCCGCCGAGTTCGAGGTCCTTGATGTCGAGGTTCTTCGCCTTCATGACATAGGACTTGGCGGTCTCCACCAGGTAGCCGGTCTGGCCGGCCAGCGACTGGGCCTCGGTCGAGGGTGCCAGCTGTGGGAATTCCTGGTGCTTGGCGCGCTCGTCCGGCGTCATCAGGCCCACCTTGACCTCGCGGTCCAGGATCCACTTCCAGCGGGCCTGGGCCCGCTTGGTGTTCGCCTCCGGGGTGGCCGCGGAGCCGATGCCGCCATCCGGATTGTAGAGGTTGGGGCCCTTGAGGAGATTGGCGAGGAAGGCGCTCTGCGAGGGGTCCAGCTTATTGCTGTCGACCTTGAAGTAGGCCTGGGCAGCCGCCTGGATACCGTACGCTCCGCGGCCGAAGTAGGCGGTGTTGAGGTAGCCCGCGAGGATGTCGTTCTTGTCCGCGGTGGCACCGAGCTTTATTGAGATGAAGAGCTCGGTGACCTTGCGCTTGATCGTCTGGTCTTGCTCCAGGTAGGTGTTCTTCACGTACTGCTGGGTGATCGTCGAGCCACCCTGAGTGGACTGCCCGCGGAGCATGTTGACCACCGCACGGGCGATGCCCTTCGGGTCCACGCCGTGGTCGTCGCGGAAGGTCTCGTTCTCGGCGGCGATCACCGCGTCCTGCATGGTGCGGGGGATCTGGTCGATCGTGACGTTCTGTCGGTTTCGCTGACCGCCGGTCGCGGCCATCTGGGTGCCGTCGGACCAGTAGAAGACGTTGTTCTGCGCTTGGGCCATCGCATTGGCGTTGGGCGTACCGACCATGGCGAACGCGATGCCGGTGCCGGCCAGCAGGATGGCGAAGAACCCGAAGAGCGTGCCCGAAACCAGCTTCCAGGAGGGCATGAAACGCTTCCAGCCGTCCTGGTCGGAGCGCGGGTAGTTGATGAAGCGCTTGTCGGGCGTCTTACGGCCTCGCCCGGGCTCGGCGCCCCGTCTACGCCCTGCCCCTCCGCGCTGCGCGGCTCTACGGGCCTCGGCTCGGCCACCGTACGGCTGTTCCTGCCCGGGGGAGGCCTGATGGCCGTAGGGGCCGGGTGACGAACCGTAGGGGCCGGAAGGCGATCCGGTCGGGACGTCCCGTCCCGGCTCCGCGCGACGGCCGGTGCGCGGCGGCTGCGCGGCCCGGCGGGCCGCGGCGCGTCCGCCTGACTGCTGCGGTTTGCGACGGTGCTCGCTCATCGAACGACTACTCCTCGGGCAGGCGCGATCGCCTGGAAGCGGCAGGTGATTTCCAGTCCCCCCGACGTGCGCCCGTCCCGTTGCGGGGATGCGGTCGCACGGGTCTGCATGGCGCACAGACTACGCACGGTCAAAACCCAACCAGTGCCGAAGTTCACCCCAAATCAGGCAACTTACCCCCATCGAATTGATGATGTGATGCCGGTCACCAGGTATGGCCTTGTCGTGTGCGACAGCCCGTTCTATCGTCTGGATGTATCGAGCCGATACATCGTCTCGGCATAAAGGGTCAGGGCGTGAGGAGGCGAAGACGTGAGCAGGCGCTCCGGCATCCTCGAATTCGCCGTCCTCGGCCTGCTGCGTGAATCCCCCATGCATGGCTATGAGCTGCGCAAACGGCTCAACACCTCGTTGGGGGTGTTCCGGGCGTTCAGTTACGGAACGCTCTATCCCTGCCTCAAGACGCTGGTCGCCAACGGCTGGTTGATCGAGGAGCCCGGCAGCGCCCCGGAAGACGCCCTCGCTGCATCGCTCGCAGGGCGCCGAGCCAAGATCGTCTACCGGTTGACGGCCGAGGGGAAGGAGCATTTCGAGGAGCTCCTCTCCCACACCGGACCGGACACCTGGGAGGACGAGTCATTCGCCGCCCGCTTCGCCTTCTTCGGTCAGACCGAACGCGAAGTGCGGATGCGCGTACTGGAGGGCCGGCGTAGCCGGCTGGAGGAGCGCTTGGAGAAGATGCGCGCCTCCCTCGCCCGCACCCGCGAGCGCCTCGACGACTACACGCTTGAGCTCCAGCGACACGGCATGGAGTCCGTGGAGCGCGAAGTGCGCTGGCTGAACGAGCTCATCGAGAGCGAACGGGCGGGACGTGATCGGCGACGATCCGAATCGCCCGACGACACCGCAAAGTGAGGCCCTGCACACCGCAGGGGCTCAACTGGAACACTGAGAACAACAGGGAGCAACCGGAATGGGTTCGGTTCGCGTAGCCATCGTCGGCGTAGGAAACTGCGCCGCCTCGCTGGTGCAGGGCGTCGAGTACTACAAGGACGCCGACCCGGCGGCCAAGGTCCCGGGTCTGATGCACGTCCAGTTCGGCGACTACCACGTCCGCGACGTCGAGTTCGTCGCCGCCTTCGACGTCGACGCGAAGAAGGTCGGCCTCGACCTCGCGGACGCCATCGGTGCCAGCGAGAACAACACCATCAAGATCTGTGACGTCCCGGCGTCCGGTGTGACCGTTCAGCGCGGCCACACCCTCGATGGCCTCGGCAAGTACTACCGGGCCACCATCGAGGAGTCCCCCGAGACTCCCGTGGACGTGGTTCAGGTGCTCAAGGACCGTGAGGTGGACGTTCTCGTCTGCTACCTCCCCGTCGGATCCGAAGACGCCGCGAAGTTCTACGCGCAGTGCGCCATCGACGCCAAGGTCGCCTTCGTCAACGCCCTCCCGGTCTTCATCGCCGGCACCAAGGAGTGGGCGGACAAGTTCACCGAGGCCGGTGTCCCGATCGTCGGCGACGACATCAAGTCCCAGGTCGGTGCGACCATCACGCACCGCGTGATGGCGAAGCTCTTCGAGGACCGTGGCGTGGTCCTGGAGCGCACCATGCAGCTGAACGTCGGCGGCAACATGGACTTCAAGAACATGTTGGAGCGCGAGCGCCTGGAGTCCAAGAAGATCTCCAAGACGCAGGCCGTCACCTCCCAGATCCCCGACCGGGACCTGGGCGAGAAGAACGTCCACATCGGCCCGTCCGACTACGTCGCCTGGCTCGACGACCGCAAGTGGGCGTACGTGCGTCTTGAGGGCCGTGCCTTCGGTGACGTCCCCCTGAACCTGGAGTACAAGCTCGAGGTGTGGGACTCGCCGAACTCCGCGGGTGTCATCATCGACGCGCTGCGCGCCGCGAAGATCGCCAAGGACCGGGGCATCGGTGGCCCGATCCTCTCCGCGTCCTCGTACTTCATGAAGTCGCCGCCGGTCCAGTACTTCGACGACGAGGCCCGCGAGAACATCGAGAAGTTCATCAAGGGCGAGGTCGAGCGCTAGTACGCCCCGAGCCGGCCAGGACAACGAGGTCGCAGCCCGTTACGACAGGCTGCGACCTCGTCGCCGGTCAGGATCGGCTTCGAAGTCGGTGCACCGGTCCCGACCCGCGGCACAGGGTTCTCCTCCGCTCCACTCAGCCTGACGAAAAACACAAAGGCCCTCGCCTTTCGAGCCCCCGGGGTTTGCCTGTTCTTCCCGCGGAAGGTCCCAGAGGCGTGTCCACAGGCCCCTCACCTGTGTGACGCTGTTCCACATGCCTGTCGTGGGTGATCTACGTGCGCTGCTGCACCTGCGGTACTTCCGCCGCCTCCTCGCCGTACGACTGCTGTCCCAGGCAGCCGATGGCGTGTACCAGGTCGCCCTCGCCACCTATGTGGTCTTCTCTCCCGAGAAGCAGACGTCACCGGCGGCCATCGCCTCGGCCATGGCCGTCCTGCTCCTTCCCTATTCGGTCATCGGCCCCTTCACGGGTGTGCTGCTGGACCGCTGGCGCCGCCGTCAGGTCTTCTTCCTGGGCAACCTGCTCCGCTCCGCGTTGGCCCTCGGCACCGCCGCCCTGATCGTCACGTCCGCGCCCGACTGGCTGTTCTACTTCTCGGCCCTCTGCGTCACGGCGGTCAACCGCTTCGTCCTGGCTGGGCTGTCAGCTGCCCTGCCGAGGGTGGTGGGGCCGGAGCAGCTGGTGATCGCCAATGCCCTCTCCCCGACCGCAGGGACACTGGCGGCCACCCTCGGCGGGGGGCTCGCCTTTGGGGTGGGGCTCCTGACCGCCGGCTCCAACACCGTGGTGGTGGTGCTCGGCGCCCTGCTGTACCTCAGCTCAGCCCTCGCCTCGCTGCGGCTTCCCCTCGATCTCCTGGGTCCGGACCAAGTGACCGACCGCACCCCTCCTACGCTGGCTACGGCGGCGCAGATCGGCGTTCGTGACATGACCGACGGGCTGCGTCACCTCCGCACGCATACGGATGCTGCGCGTGCCTTGACCTCGATGACACTGCTTCGGTTCTGCTACGGAGCACTCACGGTGATGCTGCTCATGCTGTGCAGGTACGCATGGTCCAACACCGAGTCAGAGGGCTTGGCCCTGCTGGGGCTGGCCGTGGGCGTCTCGGGAGGGGGCTTCTTCACCGCGGCGGTGGTGACACCATGGGCCGTACGAAGGCTGGACACCCGCCGCTGGATCGCTCTCCTCGCTTCCTGTGCCGCGATTCTGGTGCCGGCCCTCGGCCTACCCTTCGCTCCACACCCCATGCTGATCGCCGCCTTCTTCCTCGGCCTGGTCACCCAGGGAGCCAAGATCGCCACTGATACGGCGGTACAGGCCTCGGTGGACGACGCCTTCCGGGGCCGTGTGTTCGCCGTCTATGACGTGCTCTTCAACGTTGCCTTTGTGGGTGCAGCCGCCGTCGCAGCCCTGATGCTTCCGCCCGATGGCCGCTCTCCCGCACTCATGTTGGTCGTGGCGGCGATCTACGGCGGCGTCGGGGCATGGATGTTTCACGTGAAACCCTCACACCCTGCTTCCCGCTAAGGGGTGTCCCCCGCTGGGTGGATGTTTCACGTGAAACGTCCACCCAGCGGCTCGGGTCTCACCCGAGGAGAACTTCAGCCTTGAGCAGCCCACCAGGTCCTGAGCGCTTCAGCAGCGGCCTCAGGACCCATCGGGCCGTTCTCCAGACGCAGCTCCATGAGGAACCCGTAGGCCCGGCCCACCTCGGGGCCCGGACGGACCCCCAGGATCTGCATGATCTCGTTGCCGTCGAGATCGGGGCGGATCGCGTCGAGCTCCTCCTGCTCCTTCAGCTCCGTGATCCGGTCCTCCAAGCCGTCGTACGCCCGCCAGAGCGCGTTGGCCTTGCGCTTGTTCCGCGTGGTGCAGTCAGAACGCGTCAGCTTGTGGAGCCGCTCCAGCATTGGGCCGGCGTCGCGTACGTAGCGACGAACCGCGGAGTCGGTCCATTCCCCGGTCCCGTAACCGTGGAACCGTAGGTGCAGCTCGACGAGGCGGGAGACATCCCTGACCATGTCGTTGCTGTACTTCAGGGCGGTCATTCGCTTCTTGGTCATCTTCGCGCCCACCACCTCATGGTGATGGAAGGAGACCCGGCCATCGCCCTCGAAACGGCGGGTGCGGGGCTTGCCGATGTCATGAAGCAGGGCTGCCAGTCGCAGTACCAGGTCCGGCCCCTCTTCCTCCAGATCCATCGCCTGCTCCAGCACGATCAAGGAATGGTCGTAGACGTCCTTGTGCCGGTGATGTTCGTCGCTTTCCAGCCGGAGGGCGGGCAGTTCCGGAAGGATCCGGTCAGCGAGCCCGGTGTCCACCAGCAAACCCAAACCCTTACGGGGGTGGGCGGAGAGCAGCAGCTTGTTCAGCTCGTCGCGCACCCGCTCCGCGGAGACGATCTCGATGCGCTCGGCCATCTCCTTCATGCCCGAAACGACCTCGGGTGCCAACTCGAAGTCGAGCTGAGCAGCGAAACGAGCTGCGCGCAACATGCGCAGCGGATCATCGGAGAACGACTCCTGAGGCGTGCCGGGCGTACGAAGCACCCGCGCGGCAAGGTCCTCAAGACCGCCGTGCGGGTCGATGAACTCCTTTTCCGGGAGCGCCACGGCCATGGCGTTCACCGTGAAGTCCCGGCGGACCAGGTCCTCCTCGATCGATTCGCCGTAGGACACCTCGGGCTTGCGCGAGGTGCGGTCATAGGCCTCGGACCGATAGGTGGTGATCTCGATCTGGAAACGACGTGGTGCAGCGGGAGCCCCCGCCCCGTCAGCCGCCTCGCTGGAGTCCTTCTGGGCACCGACCGTGCCGAAAGCGATGCCTACGTCCCAGACCGCGTCCGCCCACGGGCGGACGATCTTCAGCACGTCCTCGGGATGGGCATCCGTGGTGAAGTCGAGATCGTTACCAAGACGCCCCAGCAACGCGTCCCTGACGGAGCCCCCAACCAGCGCAAGGCTGAAGCCGGCTTCCTGGAACCGGCGGGCAAGATCGTCGGCAACCGGGGAGACCCGCAGCAATTCACTCACTGCACGGTGCTGCACCTGGCTCAGGGCACTGGGATTGTCTTCATTGGCGTTCGGCACAACAGAAAAGGGTACGTGGCCCGCCCGCCGGCGGGCGCTCCCTTTCCGCTCGTGGGCAGCGCAGACCGCCGCGAGAGGGTTGAAGCCCGCTCCGCGATCATGTGGAGCAGTCCGCGGCACTCGCGCACAGCGGGCCTCGTTACCATTCCTGGACGCACAACCGACGACCACTGACGAAGACAAGGGACGGGCGAGCGCGTGGCCGAGGCGGCAGACTTCCAGGGGACGCCCCCCGCTCCTGCCCGCCGCCGCTGGCTGCGGCGCGCTGTGGTTCTCCTCGCGGGGACACCGGTGCTCGCCGGCCTGGTCTACGTGCCAGCCGCCTCCGCAGCGCCCGAGGCCGAGGCCGCGGGCGGAACCCGAGTCGATGTGTCTGTGGACACCATCACGCCCCAGGCTCCGGTCGAGGGCGACACCGTGACCATCTCGGGCACCCTGACCAACAAGGGCCGCGAGACCGTTACCGACGCCCATGTCGGGCTGCGCATCGGTCCGGTACTGAACAGTCGGGACTCCATCGACGCCGCAGCCGAGCGTGGCGCCTTCCGCCCTGGGACCGACCCCGCGGAGATCGGTGAACCCTACGAGGTCGAGATCGACACGCTCCTGTCGAAGGTGGCCCGACCCTTCAGCCTGAAGGTCCCGGTGGAGGAGCTGGGCCTTGATGAGGCCGGTGTCTACCAGCTGGGCGTCTCCGTCTCCGGGGAGACCGAGACACGCCGTTACGAGCAGGTACTCGGCATCGAGCGGACCTTCCTCCCCTGGCAGCCGGAGGCCATGGAGAACAGGTCACAGCTCACCTATGTCTGGCCGCTGATCTCCACTGCTCACGTGACCGCCGAAACCGGATCGGACGAGCAGCAGACGCCCGTCTTCTCTGATGACGAACTCGCCTCCGAGCTCGCCCCCGGTGGTCGGCTCGAACAGCTCGTCTCCCTGGGCAGTCAGCTCGACGTCACCTGGCTGATCGACCCGGACCTGCTGGCGAGTGCCGACGCCATGGCCCAGCGGGACTACCAGGTCCGTACCGCTGACGGTGGGCTCGTTCCCGGCACCGGTAGGGCGGTGGCGGCCCAGTGGTTGGGCTCCCTCGAAGCCGCCGTGCAGGGCAAGAAGGTGGTCGCGCTGCCCTTCGCCGACCCGGATCTGGCTTCCCTCGCTCATCAGGGCAAGAAGGTTTCGGGGGCGCTCTCGCAGTTGCGGCCGGCGACCGAGAAGGCGGGTCAGGCCGTGGAGACCATCCTCCACGTGACCCCCTCCACCGACTTCGCCTGGCCCGTCGACGGCGCCATCGATCCCGCCGTCGTCAATGTCGCGACCTCGGCAGGGGCCCACTACGTGCTGGCTCGCTCCGACAGCCTCCGGGAGACCCGGGGGCTCGGCTACACGCCGAGTTCTGCCCGACCCATCGGTGGGGGCACGACTGCCGTCGTCGCCGATGAACGGCTGTCCAAGGCGTTCCAAGGCGATATGTCGCGGGCCGAAACCTCCACGCTGGCCGTGCAGCGCTTTCTGGCCCAGAGCCTGGCCCTGAGCCTCCAGGACACCGACGACCAGCGCAGCATCGTGGTCACCCCCCAGCGGATGCCCACCGCTGCCCAGGCGCAGACCATGGCCGCGGCACTGCGTGAGATGAAGGCGAACCGCTGGACCCAGCCGGTGGACCTGGAGACGGCTGCCAAAGCCAAGCCGGACCCGGGTGCCACCACCACCGTTCCCAGCACAGGTCGATACCCGGCGTCCCTCCGCAAGAGCGAGCTTCCCCGTACCGCGTTCGAGGAGATCCACTCCACGGGGACCACCCTGAACCACTTCCAGGTGATCCTTTCCTACCCCCAGCGGGTCGGGATCCCCTTCGGGAACACCGTGGACCGTGAGATGTCCACCTCGTGGCGTGGTCGGGCAGCCCAGGCCCGCGACTACCGCAGGAGCACTCAGGAGTACCTGATCAGCCTGACCCGGAAGGTCCAGCTGATCCCCAAGTCGGACGCGATGCTCTCCGGACGCAGTGCCACGATCCCCGTCACGGTGCAGAACAGCCTGGTGCAGGACGTGGAACGGCTCGTCCTACGTCTGAAGTCCGGCAACGCGACCAGGCTGAAGTTCAACGGAAAGGCACAGGCCGAACAGAGCATCCGCGTCCAGGGCGGCCACAGCCAGTCGTTCAAGTTCGAAGCGAGCGCCAGTGCCAGCGGACCCATCGAGGTGACCGCCCAACTTTTCACCGAGGATGGCGTTGCCTACGGCGAACCGCGTACCTTCACCGTCGAGGCCACCGAGATCACCGCCACCGTCATGTTCGTCATCGCCGGAGGAATGCTCCTGCTGGTCCTCGCAGGAATCCGGATGTACAAATCCCGCAAGCGGGCAGCGGCCAGGGCCGTGGACGGGCAGCCGAGTGACCCGATGCCGGACACCGGACCGGAAAACGGCAACACATCCAGCCCGGGTGAGAAAGTGAACCGTTGAGCGATGTCGTGGCCGGCCGGCCTGGGGACGATGAGGTGGGGTTTCGATGAACGCGCCGTACGACGGTGACCGCCCACAGGGCACGGGCGGTGCCGCGCCTTCCCGGGGCACGGACCCGGGCGCCCCAGCTCCGGGGCAGGTTCCGCCTCCCGGCGTACCCGTCCAGGACCCCTACGTCCAGGACGCGTACGACCACGACCCCTATCGCGAGCAGGACCTGTCCTCACAGGACCCCGTGACGGAGGCCCTGTACGACCGGTCGGCGCACCCACCGCCGCCCCCCGGCACCTACCAGGAACCTGGGCACTTGTACGCCCAACCGGCTTCGCCGTCCTACCCTCCGGACCCGCGCGTATGGGCTCAGACTCCTCCTCCGGAGCCCGACGGCCCCTCCCGCCACCTCCCGTACGGCGATCACGCCGCCACCACCCAGTTCGTCGGTGTGGACGCCTTGGTGACCCAGGCCACCGATGAACAGCCCGAGCCCGATGCCTTCGCCCACCTGTACCGGGACCAGCAGTCCGCAGCCGGGCACTCGCCGGTCGCAGTGGAGGAAGCGCCCGTCGCAGCCCCGGCGCCGGCCAAGCCCACCGGCCGGGCTGCCGGACTGCTGCGCTCCAGCGCGCTGATGGCCGCCGGCACGATCGTCTCCAGGATCACCGGCTTCCTGCGCACCCTGGTGATCGCCGGAGCCATCGGCATCGGCACGCTCAACGACACCTACCAGATCGCGAACACCCTGCCGACGATGATCTACGTGCTCGTCGGCGGTGGCGCGCTGAACGCCGTGTTCATTCCGCAGCTCGTGCGCGCCATGAAGGACGACGAGGACGGGGGAACGGCCTACGCGAACCGGCTGCTCACCCTCGTAGTGGTACTCCTCGCGGGTGTCACCACGGTCTGTGTACTGGCAGCGCCGCTGTTCATCACCATGATGTCCCCGAAGATCGCCTCCGACCCCCAGCAGATGGAAGTGGCGACGACCTTCGCCCGGTTCTGTCTACCGACCATGTTCTTCATGGGCGTGCACGTGGTCCTCGGGCAGATCCTCAACGCCCGGGGCCGGTTCGGCGCCATGATGTGGACCCCGGTTCTGAACAACGTCGTGGTCATCGCCACGTTCGGGGCCTTCATCTGGGCCTTCGGCGGCTTCACCAGCTCCGGTGTGAACGCCACCAACATCACGCCCGAGGCGATGCGTCTACTCGGCCTGGGCACCCTGCTGGGCCTGACCGTGCAGGCCGTCGCCATGCTCCCGTACCTGCGCGACGCGGGATTCAAGCCCCGGCTGCGCTTCGACTGGCGGGGTCACGGCCTCGGCAAGGCCGCCGGCCTGGCCAAGTGGACCTTCTTCTTCGTCCTCGCCAACCAGCTCGGACTGATCGTCGTCACCCAACTCGCCACCTGGGCCGGTGCGGTAGCCGACAAGCAGGGCCACAGTGGTACCGGCATCACCGCCTACAACTACGCGCTGCAGCTGTGGCAGATGCCGCAGGCCATCATCACGGTCTCCGTGATGACCGCGGTGCTGCCCCGCATCTCGCGCTCCGCTCACGACGGGGACGCAGCCGCCGTGCGCGACGACATCTCCTACGGGCTGCGGACCTCCGCCGTGGCCATCGTCCCCTGCGCCTTCGCCTTCCTCGCGCTCGGTGCCCCCATGGCCACCCTGCTCTACGCCAGCGCAGGAAAGGGCGCCCTCAATATCGGCTACGTACTGATGGCTTTCGGTCTGGGCCTCATCCCGTACTCCATCCAGTACGTGGTCCTGCGCGGTTTCTATGCCTACGAGGACACCCGCACCCCCTTCTACAACACCGTCATCGTGGCGGCGGTGAACGCCGCCGTTGCCGGGATCGCCTTCATCGCGCTGCCGGCCCGCTGGGCCGTGGTGGGAATGGGCTTCGCCTACGGCATGGCTTATGCGGTCGGTGTCGGAGTCGCATGGCGCCGGCTGCGCACCCGACTCGGCGGTGACCTCGACGGTGCCCGCGTGGTGCGCACCTACGCACGACTCATCGGAGCCTGTGTTCCGGCGGCAGTGGCCGCGGGAGCCACCGCCTTCGCCATCGTTCAGAGCCTCGGCACGGGAGCCCTGGGGTCACTGGCTGCTCTGGTCGCCGGTGGCATCGTCCTGCTGGCCGTCTTCCTGATCGCCGCCAAGCGCATGCGGATCGAGGAGCTGAACGCAATGGTCGGTATGGTCCGCGGACGCTTGGGACGCTGATTCGCACAACCATCGCCCGCTGCCGCATGTCGTGCAGAGCAGCGGACTGTGGGCACAATTGGCATGGCTTTGCAGACTGCACGACAGCGCGCAACGGATGGGGAGGCAGGGAACGACGGTGGCGGAACGTAGCACAGCTGCCGTCGACGTGGCCGACAACGGCGGTGACGAACCGCCAGCCGCCAAGGCGGACAAGGCCACGGCCGACGGGGCGGCAGAAGCCCAGGACCGACAGAAGCCCGACACTCCTGAAACCGAAGGCGAACACCGAGGCTCGCCCACCACAGCGGCACCCGAACTCCACAGCGGCCACAAGCTGGCCCGGCGGTACCGCCTCGAAGAGTGCGTCACCCGTCTGGACGGATTCAGCAGCTGGCGCGCCATGGACGAAAAGCTCCGTCGTGCCGTGGGCGTCCACCTGCTGCCCGCCGACCATCCACGTGCCCGCTCCGTTCTCGCCGCTGCCCGCTCCTCCGCCCTGTTGGGCGATCCGCGGTTCGTCCAGGTCCTCGATGCCGTCGAGGAGAACGACCTGGTCTACGTCGTCCATGAGTGGCTTCCCGACGCCACCGAGATGACGGCCCTGCTCTCCGCGGGCCCCCTGGACGCTCACGACGCCTACCAGCTCGTCCACCAGGTCTCCCAGGCCATGGCTGCGGCCCACCGCGAAGGCCTGGCCCACCTGCGGTTGACACCCAGCGCCATACTTCGCACTTCGACGGGCCAGTACCGCATCCGCGGGCTCGCCGTGAACGCCGCACTTCGTGGCATCACCGCCGAGACACCTCAGCGCGCGGACACCGAGGCCATCGGGGCCCTGCTGTATGCGGCGCTCACCCAGCGCTGGCCGTACGAGGTGGATGCCTACGGACTCTCCGGGCTTCCCAAGGGCGTCGGACTCATTCCACCTGATCAGGTGCGCGCAGGAGTCCACCGAGGCCTCTCCGATATCGCCATGCGGGCGCTGGTCAACGAAGGAGCGACCGCATCACGCCAGGACCCTCCCTGCACCACCCCGGAAGACCTCGCCCGGGCTGTCTCCGCGATGCCACGGATCCGGCCGCCGGAGCCGGCGTTCACTCCATCGGAGTATCCAGCCGCGGCGTACCAGCGTGCCTACGCCCACGGCGGTCACGGTGCCGTCAAACCGATGGTGGTGCCACCACCGCCGGCACCCTTGGACGGACGGACCGGTCGTGCCCTCAAGTGGGGGGTGGCTACGCTGCTGATCGTCGCTCTGGGCCTGGGAAGCTGGCAGCTCGCCGACACCCTCATGGAGCGCAGCAGCGAACAGGAGACCCAGCCTGCCGAGCCCAAGAACGGTGCGACTCCTCCGAAGAAGGTTCCGGTGGAACTGCCCATCCAGGGCGCCAAGGAGTACGTGGCAGCCGGTTCGGAGCAGAACGCCGAGGGCGTGGCCAACACCTATGACGGTGATCCGCAGAGCTTCTGGCGTACCAAGCGGTACTCCGACGGTCCCCCGCTGGCTCCTTACAAGCCCGGCATCGGCATCGTGTACGACCTCGGTGACGCCAAGGAGGTCTCGGCCGCTTCCCTAGCGCTGCGCTACAGCGGAAACCAGACCCGAGCCGTTCTGTACGCCACGGATTCCACGTCATCCGCGACGCCGGTGGAGTCCATGAAGGAGATCGCCGAGGGCCAGACGTCCGGAAACAGCTTGGCGATCAAGGCGAAGAAGCCGGTCAAGACGAGATACGTACTGCTCTGGCTCACCCATCTGCCCTACTCAGGGGCAGATGCCGCCTCCTTCAGCGGAGCCGGTTACAAACAGGGCATCAACAACGTCAAGTTCACGGGCTGAGGACACCACAGGGGGAGGGGCCCACCTTTGGACGAGGCCAGCGCCGACCAGAGCGTCAGCGACCAGGAACTACTGGAGCGGCACGTCAACGGCGACCCCGATGCCTTCGGTGAGCTGGTGCGTCGCCACCGCGACAGGCTCTGGGCGGTGGCGCTCCGCACCCTCGGTGACCGCGAGGAAGCGGCTGACGCCGTCCAGGACGCCCTGGTATCCGCCTACCGTGGCGCCCACACCTTCCGAGGCCAATCGGCGGTCACCACATGGCTGCATCGCATCACCGTGAACGCCTGCCTCGACCGAGCCCGCAAGGCCGCCTCCCGCAAGACGGCGCTGCTGAACGACACCGAACGCCTGGAGCAACTGCTGGAGCCCTCCGAGTCAGCAGAAGCACCAGCGGAGCGATCAGACCTCCAGCGCGAGCTCCTGGCAGCTCTGGCAACCCTGCCTGCCGAGCAGCGGGCCGCTCTGGTACTCGTGGACATGCAGGGCTACGCCGTGGCCGAAGCCGCCCAGATCCTTGATGTGCCGGTGGGAACGGTGAAAAGCCGGTGTGCTCGCGGTCGGACGAGGCTGGTCCCCTTGCTCACTCATCTGCGCCGCTTTCCCGGGGATAACCCGGGCTCCGACCGGGGAAGGAACCGGTCGCAGGGGACATCCGTCCCACCAGCAGCAGAACCCAGAGACCCCGATGCTGTGAAGGGCGGAGGTGGGCGCACGTGAACTCCACAACCGACACGATCCGGCACCCGGACGTCTCAGAGATCTCTGAGCTGACCGAAGGCCTGCTCTCACCGACTCGTAGCGCGGAGCTGCGTCGTCATCTCGAAGGCTGCGAGCTCTGCGAGGACGTCCGGTCCTCCCTGGAGGAGATCCGGGCCCTGCTCGGTACCCTGCCCGGACCCCAACGCATGCCTGGTGAGGTCGCTGGACGGATCGACGCAGCCCTTGCCGCCGAAGCCCTCTTGAACGCAACCTCTCCTGAGCAGATCAAGCAGGTTTCCGTGGGTGGTGTTTCACGTGAAACATCCTCGTCCCTTCCTCCGTCGCCACCTGCCTCCGAAACGGCGCCGGCACCCTCAAGGCCACGAACCCCGCGGACCGGACCCACCGGCCGGGGGGGCGCAGCGACGGGCCCCGGGCGTTCCCGCCCCCGACGCCGCATGGCCCTGTGGGGCAGCGCCTTGCTCGGGGCATCAGCGCTCACTGCTGCCGTCCTCTTCGTTCCTTCGCTCTTCGACGAGGGCCGCCCGACGGCTAGCAGGCAGGCGGAACAGTCTGCGGTAGCGCCTTCGACCGCCGAATCAGATGCTCTGGCCCCGGCTGACACGTACACCCCGCAGAACCTGCCCTCACACGTCCAGCAGCTCCTGGGCTCCGACAGTTTGTCCATGGACGGGCTCAAGCCGCCTTCCGCCCAGGGGCAGCCGGAGCGGATGAGCCAAGCGGGTGAAGTACTCCCCACCTGCGTGCAGAAGGCCACCGGCTCCACCGAGCAACCCTTGGCTTTCGAACGTGGGACCTACCAGGGCTCGGCGGTCTACCTCGTCCTCCTGCCCCAGGAAGGCGAAACGGCTCGTGTCCGCGCCTTGCTGGTCGATGCCGGCTGCCAGAACAGCGCGCCGCAGGACCCTGGCAAGGTGCTCTTCAGCAGGCTGCTTCCTCGTAGCTGATCGCCTACTGAACGGTCCCTGGACCACCCCAGGGCCGCATGGCTTCTCCGGGAATGCACGCCCCGTAGGATCCGTTGGGTGGGGTGAGGCTCATGACCGGGCCCCGGCAGACAGCAGCCAGTCCGCAGAGACGAGGAAGAAACCCGTGAGCGACGTCCGAAACGTGATCATCATCGGCTCTGGGCCCGCCGGATACACCGCGGCCCTCTACACCGCACGCGCGTCGCTCAAGCCCCTGGTCTTCGAAGGTGCGGTCACCGCTGGTGGTGCCTTGATGAACACCACTGATGTGGAGAACTTCCCCGGCTTCCGCGACGGCATCATGGGCCCGGACCTGATGGACAACATGCGCGCCCAGGCCGAGCGCTTCGGTGCTGAGCTAATCCCCGACGACATCGTTTCCGTCGACCTCAGCGGCGAGATCAAGACCGTCACCGACACCGCCGGTGACGTTCACCGCGCCAAGGCCGTGATCGTCACCACCGGCTCCCAGCACCGCAAGCTGGGGCTCCCCAACGAGGACGCGCTCTCCGGGCGCGGTGTCTCCTGGTGCGCCACCTGTGACGGCTTCTTCTTCAAGGACCAGGACATCGCCGTCGTCGGCGGCGGCGACACCGCGATGGAGGAGGCAACCTTCCTCTCCCGTTTCGCGAAGTCGGTCACCATCGTCCACCGCCGCGACAGCCTGCGCGCCTCCAAGGCCATGCAGGACCGGGCGTTTGCCGATCCGAAGATCAAGTTCGCCTGGGACAGCGAGGTCGCCGAGATCCACGGGGAGCAGAAGCTCTCCGGTCTGACGCTGCGTAACACGAAGACCGGCGAGACCTCGCCTCTCGCGGTCACCGGCCTCTTCATCGCCGTCGGCCACGACCCTCGCACCGAGCTGTTCAAGGGACAGCTGGAACTGGACGAGGAGGGCTACCTCAAGGTCCAGGCACCTTCGACCCGCACCAACCTCTCCGGCGTCTTCGCTGCCGGCGACGTGGTGGACCACACCTATCGTCAGGCGATCACCGCGGCTGGCACCGGCTGCTCTTCCGCTCTGGACGCGGAGCGCTTCCTGGCCGCCCTCTCCCACGCGGAGACCGCGACCACCAGCGTCTGACCCACCGACTTTCACCACACCCCACCCCATGCGCAAGAAAGAGGAGGCCTCCGTGGCCGGCACCTTGAAGACCGTGACAGACGCCGACTTCGAGCAGGAAGTCCTCAAGAACGAGAAGCCCGTCCTGGTGGACTTCTGGGCCGCCTGGTGCGGTCCGTGCCGCCAGATCGCGCCCTCGCTTGAGGCGATCGCTGCCGAGTACGGCGACGACATCGAGATCGTCAAGCTGAACATCGACGAGAACCCGGCCACGGCTGCCAAGTACGGCGTCATGTCCATTCCGACGCTCAACGTCTACAAGGGCGGCGAGGTGGCCAAGACCATCGTCGGTGCCAAGCCGAAGGCCGCGATCATCCGCGACCTCGACGAGTTCATCACCGCCAAGGGCTAGGTCGCCCCTTTTTCCGGATCTTGCCCATCAGGCAAGATCCGGAGGAGATGAACTGGTCATCATGGTGCGAGGGGGCCACCCGGGCAGGGTGAGCCCCCTTCGTTCTGGGTCGCTCGCCTCAGAGGTCACAGCGGACGGAGTGCGGGTTCTTTCTGTACGGCGCCCAGCAAGCGATCCAGGGCCAGCTCGACGTCTTCCTTCCAGGAAAGAGTTGACCGCAGTTCCAGACGGAGTCTGGGATGGACGGGGTGCGGGCGAACCGTCTTGAACCCGACTGCCAGCAGATACTCAGCAGGCAGGACGCAGGCTGGCCCGTCCCAACGTGCGTCCCCGAAGGCCTCGATCGCTCGGAATCCACGCCGCAGCAGGTCCTTGGCCACTGTCTGGACCAGCACCCGCCCAAGCCCCTGACGTTGGTATCCCGGCTGGATCCAACCGGTCATCATCTGAACCGCGTCAGGCGAGACCGGACTGGTCGGAAAGGCGAGTGACCTCGGTACGTAGGCGGGCGGGGCATAGAGAACGAAACCGACCGGAGCGTCATCCACATAGACCACCCGGCCACAAGATCCCCACTCCAGGAGCACGGCGGAAATCCACGCCTCCTTCTCCAGCTCCGGGGTGCCTGCCTTGGCCGCTGCCTCACCGCTGACCGGATCAAGCTCCCAGAAGACACACGTACGACAGCGCCGCGGGAGATCCTGAAGATTGTCCAGCGTGAGCGGTACGAGCCGACGCCCCATGAAGGCTGATCCTCACTTCCGGGTGGAAATGCCCCACTGATCGCAACCTGATCGCATCGTATCTACCTGCGTATAACGCTGACACCGCAGCACGGCAAAGGGCGGGTTGGCTTCCTGATACGCCGGAAGACAACCCGCCCCTACTGCTTCAACAGCTACTTGAAACCGGCTGGTCAGCCGCGCCTCTCAGCCCTCTTCCGGGTGCAGGACCCGCCCCTCACCCGGCGCCAGAGTCCCCAGGATCCGCTCCAGGTCCTCCATGGAAGCGAACTCGACCGTGATCTTGCCTTTCTTCTGTCCGAGGTCAACCTTCACCCGGGTCTCGAACCGGTCAGAAAGCCGCGCGGCCAGATCGGTGAGTGCCGGCGAGACACGCGCGCCCGCACGGGGCCCCTTCGGCCGCACCGAGCTCGAAGGCGAGCTGGCCATCAGGGTGATGATCTCCTCGACCGCACGCACCGACAGCCCCTCGGCAACGATCCTGTGCGCTAGTCGATCCTGTTCCTGCGAGTCCTCCACCGACAGCAGCGCACGCGCATGGCCAGCCGACAACACGCCTGCTGCCACTCGGCGCTGCACCGAGGGCGACAGACGGAGCAACCGCAGAGTGTTGGATACCTGCGGGCGCGAGCGCCCGATCCGATCGGCAAGCTGGTCATGGGTGCAGTTGAAGTCACGTAGCAACTGATCGTAAGCAGCCGCCTCTTCGAGCGGATTCAACTGTGCTCGGTGAAGGTTCTCCAGCAGAGCGTCAAGAAGGAGCTTCTCGTCCTCCGTGGCCCGGATGATTGCCGGGATACGCTCCAAGCCGGCCTCGCGGCATGCCCGCCACCGGCGCTCACCCATGATCAGCTCATAGCGCTCCGGCCCCAACTGCCGTACCACCACCGGCTGTAGGAGACCCACCTCCTGGATGGAGGTGACCAGCTCCGCCAGGGCGTCTTCGTCGAAGACCTCACGTGGCTGCTTGGGGTTGGGCGTGATCGCATCCAGGGCGAGCTCGGCAAACGCGGCCCCCGCCACGGCAGTCGCAGCCGAGCCGGGTTCGGTGAAGTCAACCTGTTCCGATGTTTCACGTGAAACAGCCGCCGAAGGCAAGGCAGTGACCTTGGCCGCTGCCACACCCCTTTCGGTCGGCTGAAGAGGCAGGGCCGAAGGAGACGCGACAGCACCTTCCCCCGCGGACTTCTCTTGTGGAGCTGCCGGGATCAGCGCGCCGAGCCCGCGGCCCAGCCCCCTACGTCGCTCACTCACTGCTTCCCCTCCACCATGCTCTGCCTGCTGTTCTGGATGCCCACATGGCCGTGCTGGCCCTCGTAGTGGACTCCCACTCCGCGCAGGGCGATTTCCCTTGCGGCTTCCAGATACGACAGAGAACCGCTGGAGCCGGGATCGTACGTCAAGACCGTCTGCCCGTAGCTCGGCGCCTCCGAAATGCGCACCGACCGAGGAATGCTGGTCCGCAGAACCTCTTTGCCGAAGTGGCTCCGCACCTCATCAGCGACCTGGGAAGCCAGCCGCGTACGCCCGTCATACATGGTCAACAAGATCGTCGACACATGGAGCCCTGGGTTCAGGTGCCCGCGTACCAGGTCGACGTTCCGCAGGAGCTGACCCAAGCCTTCCAATGCGTAGTACTCACACTGGATGGGAATCAGCACCTCCGCCCCAGCCACCATCGCGTTGACGGTCAACAGCCCCAGCGACGGTGGGCAGTCGATGAGGATGTAGTCAAGCGGCTGCTCATAAGCGAGGATCGCTCGCTGAAGTCGGCTCTCCCGGGCCACCAAAGAGACGAGTTCGATTTCAGCGCCGGCAAGATCAATGGTGGCTGGGGCGCAGAAGAGGCCCTCCACGTCCGGAACGGGCTGAACCACCTCGGACAGCGGTCTGCTTTCCACCAACACGTCATAGATGGAGGGGACCTCAGCGTGATGGTCAATTCCGAGCGCTGTGGAAGCATTGCCCTGCGGATCCAGGTCGATGACGAGAACTCGGGCGCCGTGCAATGCCAGAGAGGCTGCGAGGTTCACCGTCGTGGTGGTCTTCCCCACGCCGCCCTTCTGGTTCGCGACCACCATGATTCTGGTCTGGGCAGGCCTCGGAAGCCCCCCACCAGAGCGGCCCAGGGCTTGTACCGCTAGCTGGGCAGCACGACCGATAGGGGTGTCGTCCATCGGGGGCGGTGTTTCACGTGAAACATCCTCCCCCGCCGATTCGGTGCGGGGACCGGGGACCGGATCGGTCATCGGTCCCGCGATGTTGGCGTCGGACCGCAAGGATTCACTCTCCTCGACTTCAGGCTCACGATGAGCAGAGCCTCCCATGTCGACGGGGGTGCGAACCAGCGGGGCCCGTTCTCCTGTGGATGAATCCACCACTGTGGAGACGTCCGTCACCCTCGCCGCCTTACGTTCACGCGGCGAAGCAGCCGCACGCCCGCGGCTGATGATTCCGTGCAGCAGAGAACGACGTTTCACGTGAAACACGATGCACTCGAGCCGACATCGTGCTTCTGCGACACTCCGAATTGCATACCGTTACGCACACAACGGCGCAGTGCCCGCCCGTCTGGGTCCGTCCGTCAGGGCAGCGCCACCCCGCCCGGAGCCGGACGGAATCGTCGCTATCGGACCTAACTAACGGCGCCTGCGTGCGCGACCAGTCCGGGCAGCCTTGGCGCGCTTCGCAGCGAACCGCACACCGCCGGGGCTCTCCCCGCATTCGACGCGAACAACGGTCGTCTGGGGGTCCACGACTCCTTCGCCGACGTGCAGGACCGAGGTCTTCACCACACCGAGCTTCGCCAGCGCAGTTTTCGCCGCTGCCAGCTCCTCCTCGGCGGTATCGCCCTTCAGAGCCAGCATCTCCCCATAGGGTCGGAGCAAGGGCACCCCCCAAGCGGCCAACCGATCCAATGGGGCCACCGCACGAGCCGTCACCACATGCACCGGCGGTAGCTTGCCCAGTACCTCCTCGGCCCTGCCTCGCGTCACCGTCACATGATCCAGGCCGAGAAGCTCCACGGCCTCTTGAAGGAAGGTCGTGCGTCGAAGGAGCGGCTCCAGCAGCGTGATCTTCAGGTCCCGGCGAACCAGAGCCAACGGAATGCCGGGCAGCCCCGCACCCGAACCCACATCGCAGACCGAGACTCCCTCCGGAACGGCCTCAGCGAGCACTGCGCAGTTCAACAGGTGCCGCTCCCAAAGCCTCGGTACCTCGCGCGGGCCGATCAGCCCCCGCTGGACTCCCGCGTCAGCCAACAGCTCGGCGTATCGGACGGCCTCCGGGAAATGCTCACCGAAAACCGCACGTGCCTCTGCGGGCGCCGGGGGAAGCTCCGCTGCCTCCGTCACGGGGAACCGTCCTTCCGTGCCGCCCTGTGGCGGCTCAACATATGCCTTGGCTGAACGCTGCTGTGGCTGTGTGGCTGTGTGGCTGTGTGGCTGTGTGGCTGTGTGGTCAGGCTGACAAACTTCGGCCCCGCCTGCGAACAGACGGGGCCGAACGATCAGAGCCTCGGTCAGGCCGGCAGAACGACGACGAAGCGCTGCGGCTCCTCGCCCTCCGATTCGCTGCGCAGACCTGCCGCAGCCACGGCGTCGTGCACGACCTTGCGCTCGAACGGGGTCATGGGGTCGAGCTTGACCGGCTCACCCGAGGATTTAGCCTGCTCCGCGGCCTCAGCGCCCAGAGCGGCAAGCTCTTCGCGCTTCTTGGCCCGGAAACCGGCGATGTCCAACATCAGGCGGCTACGATCACCGGTCTCACGGTGAACGGCCAGCCGGGTCAACTCCTGGAGGGCCTCCAGGACCTCACCGTCGCGCCCAACGAGCTTCTGTAGTTCACGGCCAGCCGAGTCGCTGATGATCGAGACTGCTGCCCGGTCCGCCTCGACGTCCATGTCGATGTCGCCGTCCAGGTCGGCGATGTCCAGCAGACCCTCAAGGTAGTCAGCCGCGATCTCGCCCTCCTGCTCCAGGCGGGTCAGGGTGTCGCCACCCTCAGCAGCAGCGGAGGTGGTGCCTTCCGTCACGGGATGGACTCCTTCTTACTTCTTCGACGAGGGGTGCTTGGGTCCCTGGGAGCGCTGCGACTTCGACTGCCGCTTCGGTTGCTGCCGCTTGCCGGCAGCGCCCGAGGCCTCCGCCTCGGCCACGTTCATTTCGCTCTTCGCCACGGTGCCGTTGTCCTGTGCGGACAGGCCTGCCTTGGCCAGGGCCGAGATGAACTTACGCTCGTTGTCATTGCGGTCAGGCCCCTTGGCCACGATCGCCTGGACCGTGCTTCGCCGGCGGCGGCCCCGGACCTCACCATGTGCCTTGACGCTCTTCAGCAGGCGCGCCAGATACTGCTCCTGCGCCTTGCTGCCCGGAGTCGGGTTCTGGTTGATCACGTACATCTGCTGGCCCATGGTCCACACGTTGGTGGTCAGCCAGTAGACGAGGACACCCACCGGGAAGTTGATGCCCATCACCGCGAAGATCAGCGGGAAGATGTACATCAGCATCCTCTGCTGATGCATGAACGGCGTCTTGACCGAGAGGTCCACGTTCTTCTGCATCAGCTGGCGCTGTGTGTAGAACTGCGACAGCGACATCAGGATGATCATGACCGCGGTGACGATGCGCACATCGGTCAGTGAGGCGTTCAGCGCGGCGACCTCGCTGGCACTGTCCGTGAACTTCGCGGCCAGCGGAGCTCCGAAGATGTGAGCCTTACGCGCACTCGCCAGGAGCGGCTCGTTGATCGCGCCGATGGTGTCACCGGAGGCAATGCTCGACAGGACGCGGTAGAGGGCGAAGAAGAACGGTGACTGCAGGAGGATGGGCAGACACGAGGACAACGGGTTGGTGCCCGTTTCCTTGTACAGCTTCATCATCTCTTCGGACTGACGCTGCCGGTCGCTCTTGTAGCGCTCCTGGATCGCCTTCATCTTCGGCTGCAGCGCCTGCATGTTGCGGGTCGCCTTGATCTGCTTCACGAAGAGCGGGATCAGGCAGATCCGGATGACGATCACCAGCGAGACGATGGACAGTCCCCACGCCCACCCGGTGTCAGGGCCGAAGATCGCCCCGTACATCTTGTGGAACCAGACGATGACCCATGAGACAGGTGTGGTGATAAAGCTGAAGAGACTGGCAATCGTGTCCACTAATCAGGCTCCTTGAGCATTGGGCGAGGTCTACGCAACGCGCTGCGCAGCTGTTCATGCCAACGCGGGCGTTTACGAGGTGGGACGTGATCGACCCCGCCCGGTGACCACGGGTTGCACCGCAGGATCCGCCAGGCGGTCAGTACCGTCCCCTTCACCGCACCATGCCGGTCGATGGCCGTGTACCCGTAGTGCGAACACGAAGGGTAATACCTGCACACCGGCCCGAGCAGAGGACTGATCGTCCACTGGTACAGCTTGATCAAAGCCAGCAGCGGATACTTCATCGCGCCACCCCTCCCAGGAGCCGCTCGAAAGCAGCGTCCAGGTCTCGGGCCAGCTGTTCGTGGTCCGCTTCGCCCGCACCGGGCAAAGCTCGGACCACTACCAGGCTACCGGGGGGCAGCATGGGCAGCCGATCACGCAGTAGATGGCGAAGTTGGCGCTTCACCCGGGTACGGATGACCGCCCCGCCGACTGCTTTGCTGACGACGAAACCCGCACGGGTCGGAGGAGTCTTCCCCTCCGACCCGTGCGGGTCCGTTGCACCGCTACGAAGATGAACGACGAGGAGTGGGCGTCCAGCCCGGCGTCCCCGGCGTACTGCGGTCGCGAATTCTTCGCGCCGCCTCAGCCGATTCTCGGAAGGCAGCACGACGTCATGACCTGGTGATTCAGGCGGACAGCGCGGAGCGACCCTTGCTGCGGCGCGACGCGAGGATCGCGCGGCCGGCACGGGTACGCATACGGAGGCGGAAGCCGTGGGTCTTGGCGCGACGACGGTTGTTCGGCTGGAAGGTGCGCTTGCTCACTCGGGGGCTCCAGAGAATGAATCGTTGTGGCGGGACATCGCCTGGCTGTCACCGTGCGCCCACGAGGAACTCGCGTATCGCCCGAGTGGCACCGCATAACGATCACTAAAAGTGACCTTCGCCCATCGGTAGGCAGGCGGCAGCAGCCATCGACAACTCGACCTGGTTACGGTACGCGCGGCTACGCCATCCGGTCAAACCGAGCCATCGGGGCCACGCGCTGTGCACAGCCTGTGGACAACAACTTGTACCGCACGGGTCGGGCTGACTACCGTGGCTTGACTCGGGTTCGTTCCGTCCCGATTTTTCTTCCCGACCCGTCCCTCAGAACCACACATTCGTGGGACCAGTGAGAGAGCGTGCTCTGCTGTGGCTGACGTACCTGCCGATCTTGCCGCAGTGTGGCCGCGCGTGCTGGAGCACCTCCTCGCGGACGGGCAACCGGGCATCGAGCCCAAGGACAAGCAGTGGGTGGAGCGCTGCCAGCCCCTCGCGCTGGTCGCCGACACCGCTCTGCTGGCCGTGCCCAACGAATGGGGCAAGCGGGTACTGGAAGGGCGCCTGGCTCCGCTGATCAGTGAGACCCTCAGCCGCGAATGCGGCCGGCCCATCCGTATCGCGATCACGGTGGACGACTCCGTCGGCGACCCCGGCCATCTTGCTGAGGCTCCGCCCCAGCGGGATCCGTACGCAGACAACCCGCCCACGGCCCGGCCCGCCTACCCCGACTACCAACAAGGACCCCGGCCCGAACCGGGAGCCTGGCCACGACCACAGGCCCAGGACGAGTACGGCTGGCAGCAGCAGCGGCTCGGCGGCTTCCCGGCCGACCGCGACCCCTACGCGAGCCCGCAGCCGTCGCAGCACGGCTACCGCTCACAGCCGGAGCCGTACGAACCACATCAGTACGAGCAGCCGAAGTACGAGCAGCCGAAGTACGAGCAACAGGGCTATGAGGCACAGAAGTACGAGCCCCCGGGCTACGAGCCGCAAGCGAAGCAGCCCTCTGCCGCGCCCCCTCCCGGATCATCCGGCTCCTCCTCGGGGCCCGTGGAACCGACTGCGAGGCTCAACCCGAAGTACCTCTTCGACACCTTCGTGATCGGTGCGTCGAACCGGTTCGCGCACGCCGCCGCGGTGGCCGTCGCGGAAGCTCCTGCCAAGGCGTACAACCCACTGTTCATCTATGGCGAGTCGGGACTCGGCAAGACGCACCTGCTGCACGCGATCGGTCACTACGCCCGCAGCCTCTACCCCGGTACCCGGGTCCGTTACGTGAGCTCTGAGGAGTTCACCAACGAGTTCATCAACTCCATCCGCGATGGCAAGGGCGATGCCTTCCGCAAGCGCTACCGCGAGATGGACATCCTCCTCGTCGACGACATCCAGTTCCTGGCGAGCAAGGAGTCCACGCAGGAGGAGTTCTTCCACACCTTCAACACGCTCCACAACGCCAACAAGCAGATCGTGCTCTCCTCGGACCGGCCGCCGAAGCAGTTGGTGACCCTGGAGGACCGTCTGCGCAACCGGTTCGAGTGGGGTCTGATCACCGACGTCCAGCCGCCCGAGTTGGAGACCCGAATCGCCATTCTGCGCAAGAAGGCCGTTCAGGAGCAGCTCAACGCCCCTCCGGAGGTGCTGGAGTTCATTGCTTCCCGGATCTCCCGCAACATCCGGGAGTTGGAGGGCGCGCTGATCCGGGTCACCGCCTTCGCCAGCCTCAACCGCCAACCGGTGGATCTCGGTCTGACCGAGATCGTGTTGAAGGACCTGATCCCGGGGGGCGAGGACTCCGCCCCCGAGATCACGGCTACCGCGATCATGGCGGCCACCGCCGACTACTTCGGCCTCACGGTCGACGACCTCTGCGGCTCCTCGCGCAGCCGGGTCCTTGTCACCGCCCGCCAGATCGCCATGTACCTGTGCCGGGAGCTCACGGACCTCTCCTTGCCGAAGATCGGCGCCCAGTTCGGAGGACGTGACCACACCACCGTGATGCATGCGGACCGCAAGATCAGGGCCCTGATGGCGGAGCGCCGCTCCATCTACAACCAGGTCACCGAGCTCACCAACCGCATCAAGAACGGTTGACCACCCCGGCGAGGGGGGGGGGGGGGGGGGGGGGGGGGGGGGGGGGGGGGCGCGGGGGGGGGGGGGGGTAC
>NZ_JBIAGC010000027.1:0-41640 GCF_042869595.1 Streptomyces sp. NPDC006879 | reverse complement strand
ACCAAAAACACACCTCCCCCCCCCCCCCCCCCCACCCCCCCGGCGGCGCCCCCCCCCCCCGGGGGGGGGGGGGGCGCCCGGCGCCCCCCCCCCCCCGCTCCCCCTTGTAGGGGGCTCTGGGGCGGTGCGGTCGCGGGGGACGCAGGGCGAGCAGTTGTCTATTCCTGTGGATCATCGCGGGGAGATGCAAGTGGCCCGTAGCCATTGATCGAGGACCGCGAAGTCCTGGGTGGTCAGACCGCGGGACGACGTGATGCGGTGGAGAAGGGCCGGGGCGGGGTGTTGGGTGGACACCCAGTCTCGATCGGTGTCGGTGATCTCGTCGTCGACCCAGACGAACGGGTGTCCGTCCGCCCATGACACCAGAGTTCGGGTCTTCCAGTGGAGCCCGAACCACTTGTCCTCGCGTTCCCGCGCGTCGGAGTTCTCCGGCCAGGCCACGACCGGCAGGGGTGGCAGCCGGAGCCGCGGTGCGATGTCGGTGTTCGCTGCCTCCTCCCAGGTGGTGGCCCAGAGCAGTTGGCACGGCAGTGCCGCGAGGCGAGGCCCGACGCGCGGATCGAGCCGCGCCGGGTGCGAATCTGTCGCGGTGCCTGACGGCTCATGCTGCGGACCGTCGCCGAACGGCAGGAGAGGTCCGTCGACGTCCAGGAACAGCAGCGGGTGTTCGTTGCCATCGTTCATGCCGCGGCGTCCTGCTCACACTCGACCGGGACGCCGCGTTCGAAGCGGGCGCCGTTGAGGACGAGGGCCACGAGGTGGGGCGGGGCGATCGCGCGCCAGCAGGCCTGGGTGGACTCGGCGAGCCTGAACACCTTCTCCAAGGCCGCGGTCGGGCTGCCGGCGCCGCGGGTGACCTTGGTCCGCAACGTCACCGTGCTGATGGTCGACGCGATCGGGTTCGTCGTGGACCGGTGGACCCAGTGCCCGGCCGGGAAGTCGTAGAACGCCGGGAGTTTATCGACGCCGTCGGCACCGGTCGTCCCGATGCCCCGTCGCACGGCGCGACAGCGTATGCCGGCGGCCATCGGCCTTGGCCGCGGTGCGGGCTGCTCTCCCACCCCGCACCGCCTGTTCGAATAGCCGCAGGACATGGGCTAGTTCTCCACAGATCTGGGGGCTACTTGCCGTCCACACCCTGGGGACTGTCAAGTTGTCCAGAACGAGTCCACAGGGTCGATGCTTGATACTCCATCAGTGCAGCTCAGGAGCCTGTGTATTTGTTGGAAAAAGTTCTCCACAGCCTGTGGACACAGATCTGTCCACAGGGCGCCCCCGGAAGTTGTCCACCGGCTACCCACAGGACAGCGGTGCTTGTCCCCAAGATGGGCGGCCTTCTCCACATCCTTGTCCACTGTTCGGCAATGATTCGCCTCCTGTCACTGCACCGAGTGAAAGCGGTCACATCAAGGTGGACGGTTGGCCTGTGGGGAAGCTGGGTAAAGCTGGGGACACACCTGTGGAGTAACGGGCCCTTCCTGGGGACGGCCTGTGCAGAAGTTTTCTTTCTCCACAGAGGGCCCCGGTTGTCCACCGGCTCTGCCCACAGGGGCAGTGGATAAAAAATGCTGCCTGACCTGCGAAAAGGCAGTTATCCACGGTTTCCACAGGCCCTACTACTACTCCCACATAGAGATAGCTCGGAAGCTCCTTTGAAGTGGGTCCTGTGCACAACTCGCTCCGGAGTCGTTCGACACCCGTTCGCTCGACTTGACCCCGAGCCGCACCGACTGTCGGTGCCGTACGTCAGACTGGTCTCCGGCATTGAGCCGACGACGAAGGCCAGCAACAGCAGGAGGCGGTTCCGGTGAAGATCCGGGTGGAGCGCGATGTACTCGCGGAGGCGGTGGCGTGGGCGGCCCGTAGCCTCCCGGCCCGGCCGCCGGTGCCCGTGCTTGCGGGACTGCTGCTCAAGTCCGAGGAGGGCTCGCTGAGCCTGTCCGGCTTCGACTACGAGGTGTCCGCCCGGGTCTCCGTCGACGCGGACGTCGAGGAGGACGGCACCGTCCTCGTCTCCGGTCGCCTGCTGGCCGACATCTGCCGTGCCCTTCCGAACCGGCCCGTGGAGATCTCCACCGACGGTGTGCGCGCCACCGTGGTCTGTGGCTCCTCGCGCTTCACCCTTCACACCCTGCCGGTGGAGGAGTACCCGTCGCTGCCCCAGATGCCGACCGCCACCGGCACCGTGCCCGGTGAGGTCTTCGCCTCCGCCGCCGCCCAGGTGGCCATTGCCGCGGGCCGTGACGACACCCTCCCGGTGCTGACGGGCGTGCGCATCGAGATCGAGGGCGACCGGGTCACGCTGGCTTCCACCGACCGGTACCGCTTCGCGGTCCGTGAGTTCCTGTGGAAGCCGGAGAACCCGGAGGCCTCCGCGGTCGCGTTGGTCCCCGCCAAGACATTGCTCGACACCGCCAAGTCGCTGACCAGCGGTGACACCGTGACGCTGGCACTGTCCGGCTCCGGTGCGGGCGAGGGCCTGATCGGTTTCGAGGGCGCCGGCCGTCGGACCACCACCCGACTGCTGGAGGGCGACCTCCCGAAGTACCGCACGCTCTTCCCGACCGAGTTCAACTCCGTCGCCGTGATCGAGACCGCCCCCTTCGTCGAGGCCGTCAAGCGGGTGGCGCTGGTGGCCGAGCGGAACACTCCGGTGCGGTTGAGTTTCGAGCAGGGCGTGCTCATCCTGGAGGCTGGCTCCAGCGACGACGCACAGGCTGTGGAAAGGGTGGACGCCAAGCTGGAGGGCGACGACATCTCGATCGCCTTCAACCCGACCTTCCTGCTGGACGGGCTCAGCGCCATCGATTCCCCGGTCGCCCAGCTGTCCTTCACGACCTCGACGAAGCCGGCGCTGCTCAGCGGCCGTCCGGCCGTAGATGCCGAGGCCGATGAGGCCTACAAGTACCTGATCATGCCGGTGCGGCTGTCCGGCTGATCATCGGCCGGGTGATCCGGCTCCTTCGTCGTTCGCACCGTTCAGGCCCGGTTCCGCCAGGTGGCGGCCCGGGCCTGCGGCTGCCTGTGGGGCCGCTCCCGCCGCCCCGGCGTAGGCTCGGAGCCGGGTAACTATCGCTTCAATCCTTAAGGAACCACTGATGGAGCTCGGTCTCGTCGGCCTCGGCAAGATGGGCGGCAACATGCGTGAGCGCATCCGCCGCGCAGGCCACACCGTCATCGGATACGACCGCAATCCCGACGTCGCCGATGTCCACAGCCTGGGGGAGATGGTGCGCCAGCTCCAGGGTCCGCGGGTGGTGTGGGTCATGGTTCCCGCCGGCGCCGCGACCCAGTCGACCATCGACGAACTCGGCGAGCTGCTGTCGGTCGGTGACATCGTCGTGGACGGCGGCAACTCCCGCTGGACGGATGACGAGAAGCACGCGGCGGAGCTTGCAGCCAAGGGCATTGGCTTCGTGGACTGCGGTGTCTCCGGCGGGGTGTGGGGCCTGGAGAACGGCTACGCGCTGATGTACGGCGGCGAGAAGGACCACGTCTCCCGGGTCCAGCCGATCTTCGACGCCCTGAAGCCCGAGGGTGATTTCGGCGCCGTGCACGCGGGCAAGGTGGGTGCCGGACACTTCGCGAAGATGGTTCACAACGGCATCGAGTACGCCATGATGCAGGCCTACGCGGAGGGCTGGGAGCTCCTGGAGAAGGTGGACTCGGTCACTGACGTCCGCGAGGTGTTCCGGTCCTGGCAGGAGGGGACGGTCATCCGCTCCTGGCTGCTGGACCTCGCGGTGAACGCCCTCGACGAGGACGAGCACCTGGAGAAGCTGCGCGGGTTCGCGGCCGACTCGGGGGAGGGCCGCTGGACGGTGGAGGCGGCGATCGACAACGCGGTGCCGCTGCCCGCGATCACGGCCTCGCTCTTCGCCCGGTTCGCTTCGCGGCAGGACGATTCCCCGCAGATGAAGATGATCGCCGCGCTGCGCAACCAGTTCGGCGGCCACGCGGTTGAGACCAAGAAGTAGATCCTAGGAGCCGGGGAGGTCGGCACTCGTGCACGTTTCGCATCTGTCGCTGGCCGACTTCCGCTCGTACGCCCGGGCCGAGGTCCCCCTCGACCCGGGCGTGACCGCCTTCGTCGGGCCGAACGGTCAGGGCAAGACCAATCTGGTGGAGGCGGTCGGCTACCTTGCGGCGCTGGGGAGCCACCGGGTTTCCTCGGACGCCCCGCTGGTGCGCATCGGCGCCGAGCGTGCGGTGATCCGTGCGGCGGTGACCCAGGGGGAGCGCCAACAGCTGGTGGAGCTCGAACTGAACCCGGGCCGCGCCAACCGGGCCCGGATCAACCGTTCGTCGCAGGTCAGGCCGCGGGACGTGCTGGGGATCGTGCGGACGGTGCTCTTCGCCCCGGAAGACCTGGCGCTGGTCAAGGGTGACCCCGGTGAGCGGCGGCGCTTCCTCGACGAGTTGATCACGGCCCGCTCGCCGCGGATGGCTGCGGTCCGCTCGGACTACGACCGGGTGCTCAAGCAGCGCAACACCCTGCTGAAGTCGGCGGCGATGGCCCGAAGGCACGGCGGGCGGTCGATGGATCTGTCCACCCTGGACGTCTGGGACCAGCACCTGGCCCGTGCGGGAGCGGAACTGCTCGCCCAGCGCCTTGACCTCATCGCGACGCTGCAACCGCTGGCCGACAAGTCGTACGAGCAACTGGCTCCCGGAGGTGGCCCGTTGTCCCTGGGGTACCGCAGTTCGGCGGGAGAGCGGGTGGACTCGGGGGAGGTGAGCGCCCGCGAGGAGCTGTACGGGGTGCTGATCGAAGCGTTGGTCGAAGTGCGTCGGCAGGAGATCGAGCGGGGGGTGACGTTGGTCGGACCGCACCGCGACGAGCTGGTGCTGCGCCTGGGCGAGCTGCCGGCCAAGGGGTACGCCAGTCACGGCGAGTCCTGGTCGTACGCGCTGGCCCTGCGGTTGGCTTCGTACGATCTGCTGCGTTCGGAGGGCAATGAGCCGGTGCTGGTGCTCGACGACGTGTTCGCGGAGCTGGATGCGCGGCGCCGCGAGCGGCTGGCGGAGCTGGTGGCTCCGGGCGAGCAAGTGTTGGTGACGGCTGCGGTGGACGAGGACGTCCCGGGTGTGCTGGCGGGGGCGCGTTTCGGGGTGTCGGGTGGTGAGGTGACCCGGCTGTGAGCGGTGAGGCGGAGCGGGCGCAGGGACCGGAGGTCTCCGGTGTGGACCTGGCGCGGCAGGCCCTGGCCGCCGCGCGGGAACAGGCACGGGCTCGGGGAGCGGCGGCGCAGCAACGCAAGGCTTCGCGGCGCGGCGGGCTGCGGTCGGGAGCGCGGGCGGACGGTCGTGATCCGCTGCCGCTGGGCGCCGCCCTGGACCGGTTGAAGACGGAGCGTGGCTGGGAGATGCCGATGGCCGTCGGTGGGGTGATGGGGCGTTGGGCGGAGATCGTGGGGGCGGATCTGGCCAAGCACTGCGTGCCGGTCCGCTACGACGAGGCTCCCGAGGAGCGGGTGCTGACGGTCCAGTGTGATTCGACGGTGTGGGCGACGCAGCTGCGGCTGCTCGCCCCCCAGTTGGTGGCTCGGCTGAACGCCGACCTGGGGCAGGGCACGGTCCGGCTGATCAAGGTGTTGGGTCCGGGGTCCCCCAAGCCGTGGTACGGGCCGCTGCGGGCGCCGGGGAGCACCGGCCCGAGGGACACGTTCGGCTGATGGGGCGGGGGTGTCCCTCTGGGTAGTCGGGGGTTGACAGGCGGAAGCGCTGGACGCCCTCGTGAGCCTCTTGGAGGCCCTTCCTGAATATGGGGAGTCGGAAGGCAGAGGTTCAGGGCGGCACATGCGGACTCAGGCGCCAGCAAACCCCCATTCATGTCAGTGCTACCGGTAGACTGGTCTGTAATCCCGCCTGTCGGCGTGAGCGCACCGCGAGACTCCGGCAGACGCGGACAGACACGACACACATCGACAGACACCCATAGACACTGACAACGCAGATTGACGCAGCCAGCTCCTGCTTGCCCGGAGTCCGGTTTGCGCTGTGCCAGAAAGGGCGCTTCGTGGCCGATTCGGGCAACCCCAACGAGAACATTCCGTCCAGTGCTGGTGGCTCCGGCTCGTCCGCCGAGGTCACCGCTTCGTACGACGCGAGCGCGATCACCGTCCTCGAGGGCCTGGACGCGGTCCGCAAGCGCCCGGGCATGTACATCGGCTCGACTGGTGAGCGTGGTCTTCATCACCTGGTCTACGAGGTGGTCGACAACTCGGTCGACGAGGCGCTGGCCGGGCACGCGGACACCATCGACGTGACGATCCTCGCCGACGGAGGCGTCCGCGTGGTCGACAACGGCCGCGGCATCCCGGTGGACATCCACCCGGTGGAGAAGAAGCCCGCGGTCGAGGTGGTGCTGACCGTGCTGCACGCGGGCGGCAAGTTCGGCGGCGGCGGTTACGCCGTCTCCGGCGGTCTGCACGGTGTGGGCGTCTCCGTGGTCAACGCGCTGTCCTCCCGGGTCTCCGTGGACATCAAGCGGGACGGCCACCGGTGGACCCAGGACTACAAGCTGGGCGTGCCGACGGCTCCGCTGGCGCAGCACGAGGAGGTCTCCACCTCGGGCACCACGGTGACCTTCTGGGCGGACCCGGACGTGTTCGAGACCACCGAGTACTCCTTCGAGACGCTGTCGCGGCGCTTCCAGGAGATGGCCTTCCTCAACAAGGGCCTGACGCTGACGTTGACCGACGAGCGCGAGTCGGCCAAGGCCACGGTGGGCGCTGACGACCCGGACGCGGACGCGGCCGAGCCCACGGCGCGCACGGTGACGTACTACTACGAGGGCGGCATCGTCGACTTCGTGAAGTACCTCAACTCGCGCAAGGGCGAGTTGATCCACCCCACCGTGATCGACATCGAGGCCGAGGACCGGGAGCGGATGCTCTCGGTCGAGATCGCGATGCAGTGGAACTCCCAGTACACCGAGGGCGTGTACTCCTTCGCCAACACCATCCACACGCATGAGGGCGGTACGCACGAGGAGGGCTTCCGGGCGGCGCTGACCACCCTGGTCAACAAGTACGCGCGGGACCGCAAGTTGCTGCGGGAGAAGGACGACAACCTCACCGGTGACGACATCCGTGAGGGCCTGACGGCGATCATCTCGGTGAAGTTGGGCGAGCCGCAGTTCGAGGGGCAGACCAAGACCAAGCTGGGCAACACGGAGGCCAAGACCTTCGTGCAGAAGGTCGCCCACGAGCACCTGAACGACTGGTTCGACCGCAATCCGAACGAGGCCGCGGACATCGTCCGCAAGTCGATTCAGGCGGCCACGGCCCGGGTGGCGGCCCGCAAGGCCCGTGACCTGACCCGGCGCAAGGGGCTGCTGGAGAGCGCCTCGCTGCCGGGCAAGCTGAGTGACTGCCAGTCGAACGACCCGACGAAGTGCGAGATCTTCATCGTCGAGGGTGACTCCGCCGGTGGTTCGGCGAAGTCCGGCCGCAACCCCATGTACCAGGCCATCCTGCCGATCCGCGGCAAGATCCTGAACGTGGAGAAGGCGCGGATCGACAAGATCCTCCAGAACACCGAGGTGCAGGCGCTGATCTCGGCGTTCGGCACCGGTGTCCACGAGGACTTCGACATCGAGAAGCTCAGGTACCACAAGATCATCTTGATGGCGGACGCCGACGTCGACGGTCAGCACATCAACACGCTCCTGCTGACCTTCCTGTTCCGGTTCATGCGCCCGCTGGTCGAGGCCGGCCACGTGTACCTGTCCCGCCCGCCGCTCTACAAGATCAAGTGGGGTCGGGACGACTTCGAGTACGCCTACTCCGACCGTGAGCGTGACGCCCTGGTGGAGCTCGGCAAGCAGCAGGGCAAGCGGATCAAGGAGGACTCCATCCAGCGCTTCAAGGGTCTGGGCGAGATGAACGCCGAGGAACTGCGCGTCACGACCATGGACGTGGACCACCGGGTCCTCGGGCAGGTCACCCTCGACGACGCGGCGCAGGCCGACGACCTGTTCTCGGTGCTGATGGGCGAGGACGTCGAGGCCCGGCGCTCCTTCATCCAGCGCAACGCCAAGGACGTCCGTTTCCTCGACATCTGAGTCGGCCCGACGCTGACTGCCTGAAAGGACCTGAAGACCAGCAATGGCCGACGAGAACACTCCGACCACCACGGAGACCCCGGAAGAAGAACCGCAGCTTCGTATCGAGCCCGTCGGGCTCGAAACGGAGATGCAGCGCTCCTACCTCGACTACGCGATGTCCGTCATCGTCTCCCGCGCGCTGCCCGACGTCCGGGACGGGCTCAAGCCCGTTCACCGGCGGGTGCTGTACGCGATGTACGACGGCGGGTACCGGCCCGAGAAGGGCTTCTACAAGTGCGCCCGCGTCGTCGGTGACGTGATGGGTACCTACCACCCGCACGGCGACTCCTCGATCTACGACGCCCTGGTGCGCCTGGCCCAGCCGTGGTCGATGCGACTGCCGCTGGTGGACTCCAACGGCAACTTCGGTTCCCCCGGCAACGACCCGGCAGCCGCGATGCGGTACACCGAGTGCAAGATGATGCCGCTGTCGATGGAGATGGTCCGGGACATCGACGAGGAGACCGTCGACTTCCAGGACAACTACGACGGTCGTAACCAGGAACCGACGGTCCTTCCGGCCCGCATTCCGAACCTGCTGGTCAACGGCTCCGCCGGGATCGCGGTCGGCATGGCCACCAACATTCCGCCGCACAACCTGCGTGAGGTCGCCGAGGGTGCGCAGTGGTACCTGGCCCACCCGGAGGCCTCCCACGAGGAACTGCTCGATGCGCTGATCGAGCGGATCAAGGGCCCGGACTTCCCGACGGGCGCGCTGGTCGTGGGGCGCAAGGGCATCGAGGAGGCGTACCGGACCGGCCGGGGTTCGATCACCATGCGCGCGGTGGTCGAGGTCGAGGAGATCCAGAACCGCCAGTGCCTGGTGGTCACCGAGCTGCCCTATCAGACCAACCCAGACAATCTCGCGCAGAAGATTGCTGATCTGGTCAAGGACGGCAAGATCGGCGGCATCGCGGACGTCCGCGACGAGACCTCCTCCCGTACCGGCCAGCGCCTGGTGATCGTCCTCAAGCGGGATGCCGTCGCCAAGGTGGTGCTCAACAACCTCTACAAGCACACCGACCTCCAGACGAACTTCGGCGCGAACATGCTGGCGCTCGTCGACGGCGTGCCCCGCACGCTCTCACTGGACGCGTTCATCCGACACTGGGTGCAGCACCAGATCGAGGTCATCGTCCGGCGGACCAAGTTCCGGCTGCGCAAGGCCGAGGAGCGCGCCCATATCCTGCGCGGTCTGCTCAAGGCACTGGACGCGATCGACGAGGTCATCGCCCTGATCCGGCGCAGCGACACGGTTGAGGTGGCGCGCGAGGGCCTGATGGGCCTGCTTCAGATCGACGAGATCCAGGCGAACGCCATCCTGGAGATGCAGCTGCGCCGGCTGGCCGCCCTGGAACGCCAGAAGATCGTCGCGGAGCACGACGAGCTCCAGGCGAAGATCAACGAGTACAACGCGATCCTGGCCTCGCCCGAGAAGCAGCGCGCGATCGTCAGCGAGGAGCTGGCGGCCATCGTCGACAAGTTCGCCGATGACCGCCGGTCGAAGCTGGTTCCCTTCGACGGTGACATGTCCATCGAGGACCTGATCGCGGAAGAGGACATCGTCGTCACCATCACCAACGGTGGTTACGTCAAGCGCACCAAGACCGAGGACTACCGCTCGCAAAAGCGCGGCGGCAAGGGCGTGCGGGGCACGAAGCTGAAGCAGGACGACATCGTCGACCACTTCTTCGTCTCCACCACACACCACTGGCTGCTGTTCTTCACCAACAAGGGCCGGGTCTACCGGGCCAAGGCCTACGAACTGCCGGATGCCGGCCGGGACGCCCGCGGGCAGCACGTGGCGAACCTGCTGGCCTTCCAGCCGGACGAGCAGATCGCCCAGATCCTCGCCATCCGCGACTACGAGGCGGCCCCCTACCTGGTGCTGGCCACCAAGGCCGGCCTGGTGAAGAAGACGGCGCTGAAGGACTACGACTCCCCGCGGTCCGGCGGCGTCATCGCGATCAACCTCCGCGAGGCGGCGGACGGCAGCGACGACGAGTTGATCGGCGCTGAGCTGGTGTCCTCGCAGGACGATCTCCTGCTGATCAGCAGGAAGGCGCAGTCGATCCGGTTCACCGCGACCGATGACGCGCTGCGGCCGATGGGCCGGGCCACGTCGGGGGTGAAGGGCATGAGCTTCCGCGAAGGTGACGAGCTCCTGTCGATGAATGTCGTGCGGCCCGGTACGTTCGTCTTCACCGCCACCGACGGCGGTTACGCGAAGCGGACGAACGTCGACGAATACCGTGTCCAGGGCCGTGGCGGTTTGGGTATCAAGGCTGCCAAGATCGTGGAGGACCGCGGTTCGCTCGTCGGGGCGCTGGTCGTCGAGGAGACGGACGAGATTCTCGCCATCACCCTCGGCGGCGGTGTGATTCGCACGCGCGTCAACGAAGTCCGCGAGACGGGCCGTGACACCATGGGCGTCCAATTGATCAACCTGGGCAAGCGGGATGCCGTGGTGGGCATCGCGCGCAATGCCGAGGCGGGTCAGGAAGCCGATGAGGTCGCCGAGGCCTACGCATCCGATGAGCAGGCCGAGGGGCAGTCGACCGAGGTCGCCGAGGTCGCCGGGGGCACGGAGCCTTCGGCCGGGGAGCACGAGGAGTAGAGCGTGAGTGGAGCCACTGGCGCCGGACCCGCCACGACTGGAGGCAGCGGTGCCCGTGGCTCCGCCACGGACTCCAAGGGGGGAACCGTGACGACCGATCCGCGGGGGCCGCAGCCCCAGGCAGAGCCGTACCAGCCGCCGCAGGCGTATCCCGCGCCGGCCGGTGGGCCGACTGCCGTTTCCGGCCAGGGGGCTACCCGGGCCGACCAGCAGGACGGTGTTCGTCGTCCGCGTACGGGTGCGCGGACGACGCCGCGCACCCGTAAGGCTCGACTGCGGGTGGCCAAGGCCGACCCGTGGTCAGTGATGAAAGTCAGCTTCCTGCTGTCGATCGCGCTCGGCATCTGCACGATCGTGGCGGCCGTGGTGCTGTGGATGGTCATGGACGCCATGGGCGTCTTCTCGACCGTCGGGGGCACCATCAGCGAGGCGACCGGATCCAACGAGAGCAACGGGTTCGACCTCCAGTCGTTCCTTTCGTTGCCCCGAGTGTTGATCTTCACCTCGGTGATCGCCGTCATCGACGTGGTGCTGATGACGGCTCTGGCCACGCTGGGCGCGTTCATCTACAACCTCTCCGCGGGCTTCGTGGGCGGCATCGAGCTCACCCTGGCCGAGGACGAGTGACCAGTGGGGGCGGTCCCGGTGGCCGCCCCCAACCGATTTTGGAGCTACCGCCTCCGTGCGCTAATCTTCAGAGGTCAGCGCGCAGCGCGGAGGGGCTATAGCTCAGTTGGTTAGAGCGCATCCCTGATAAGGATGAGGCCACAGGTTCAAATCCTGTTAGCCCCACATGACGAAGACCCCCAGTCGGAAACGGCTGGGGGTTTTTCTGTGGTCCAACGGGCAGGTGAAGCGCCCGAGTGTGCTGCGGTGACGGGAGGGCGGGGTGCGCGGGGAGTCCGGGTGCGGCGTTCTGCCCCGAACCGGGTGGGTTCCGGGGCCGTCCTGAGGTACGTGCGCCAAGGGGTTTCCCAGGTGATGGGCAGCTCGGCGGATATCCCGTGCCGGGCCGTTGCCCCTAGGTGAGTTGGGTCGTTGTTGGTTGCGCTCCCAGGTAACCGATCGGTATCGACCGGTGTGTATAGTCGGGCGCCAGAGGTCCCCTACGTCAATGAAGGACGAGGTAGCGCGGTGAAGAAGCTTCTCCTGGTCGCACTGGCCGCCATCGGCGGGCTCCTCGTGTACCGCCAGATCCAGGCGGATCGCGCCGAGCAGGATCTGTGGACGGAGGCGACCGACTCCGTGCCCGCAGGTTCGGGTGTGTGAGTCCGGCTTTCCAGTCACGAGCCCCGGCTGCCCTTCGGTAGCCGGGGCTCCGTGCTGTTCACCTGAGCAAATTTTCTAGTTGCGTTCGCAAAACCGTCTGGCGCGGTCGAGTGAGGGGTGGGGACGTGGAGAGCCGACGCGGTGGCAGGGGCGTGGGCGTGTGCACGGCGGCCATGGCGTTGTGCACGCTGAGCCTGGGCGCGATGGCACCCAACAAGGCACGCGCCGATGCGGAGGTCGACCCTCTGCCCACCTACGCCTTCGCCGAGAACGCCCAACCGATCGAGGGCGGAGCCACCTCGGCGGACGGCCCCCAACTGAAGAGGGGAACCACCTACCGGGACTCCCTCGGTCCGGGCCAGGAACTCTTCTACTGGGTGGACCTCGACGACGCCTCCAGCGCGTACGTCTTCGCCACCGCGGTGCCCGATCCGGCGAGCACCGTCTCCCACGGCGACGGCATCGACGCGGTGTTGATGGACCGCGCCGGCAAGGAGTGCCATCGAGCGCAGACCACCAAGTTCGGCTTCAGACAAGCACATCCGGTGGCCGACGTCGCCGTCCGTCGGTTCCAGGAGGACGGCGAGTGCCAGAGGGCCGGAACCTACTACGTGAAGATCAGGCGGGTCGAAACCACGGGAGAGGAAGCCCACGACCGGGCTCCCTGGCCGATAGAGCTCCGCTACCTGCGGGAGCCCGCACCCAGCGGAGCCGTGGTGGGCTCGCCACCACCCTCGGCCGCCTGGCCCTCGGCCTCCCCCGCGCCACCCAGTGACAGGCCCCAACCCCGCACCGGCGGAACCGGGTTCAACGATGCCCGAGCCGTGGACACCGGGGTGTGGACGGACCGGCTGTTGCCCGGGCAGACCCGCTTCTACCGGATACCGCTGGACTGGGGCCGCCAGGTGAGCATCGATGCCGAACTGGCCAAGTCCACCATGACCAAGGACTACGGATACGCGCCCTACGGGCTGGCCGTCGAACTGTACAACCCGGCCCGGATACCGGTGGTCCGCAAGCACACCCGCTATGACGGTGAACAGGCCCTCGCCGCCTTCGGACCCACCGCGCCGGCCGACTACCAGAACCGTTTCGCCTTCGAGGACCCCGTGCGTGCGATGTGCCTGTCCGGTTGGTACTACCTCGCCGTCACCCTCGACAGGGAAGTCGGTGACTTCACCTCCGGAAGCGTCCCTCTGACCCTGCGGACAAGACTGAGCGGCGAGCGGACCAGCGGCCCCGGCTACCGGGAGGACGCGACCTCCGCGGGTTTCGGTCTGAGCGCACGGGACCGAAGCGCCGCACGAGAAGGACTGACCCCCGAACAGGCCGCGGACAGCTCCTCGATGAAGGTTCTCGCCACGAGCAGTTTCAGCGTGGGAACCCTGCTGTTGCTGGGCCTGGGCGCGTGGACCTGGGCGGCCCGCAGGGCTCGCCTCAGATCTGGCTGAGCGCCCAGAACCCGACGGCGAAGCACAGCAACGCCAAGAGCAGTACCGCGCCGGTCACCCGCGCGGGCGGCCCCGCGGGGCCGGTGGTCGGCGCCAGGTCGGACCGTCCCGCCCGAGGGCCCCGCGCCGTGTACGGGCGGGTCCTGCTGCTGGCCGGAGTGGGCAGGGAAGGAGGTGCGGTGGGCGGCGGTCCGGGGGCCCGGCTCGGGGGCGCGGGGTGAGCGAAGGAGCCGGCGCCCGCAGCGGCCACCGGAACCGGTGAGGAAGCGGGCCGGCGCACCTCGCCATGGCTCTGAAGGGGCGGTACGGGAGCGGGACCGTCCGCCGACGGGTCGACGGAACCGGCCTTCGGACCTGGCGGGTCGGTGAGTGGCTGCGGGGGCCAGGGGCCTTCCGAGGAGGCTCCTTGGGACCCGATCGGACCTTCCGGGCCGAAACCCGCGGGCAACGGTCCGAGTTGGTCGAACACCTCCACCGGGTCCTCCTGCGGCTCCGCGGCCGGCAGCAGCTCCATGGCGGCGGTGAGCGCCTTGCGCGCGCCGGTGGCGGTGCGAAAGCGCGCCTGAGGATCGGGCTGGATAAGACCCGCGACCACCTGCCACAGGGGCTCGGGGATGCCCTCGGGGGCGCCCGGGGTGCCCTGCGTGAGGAAGTACTCGACCAGGGCGTGGGAGTCAGGTTTGTGGCCCTGGAGCAGGTACAGGGCCACCATGCCGGCGGCGAACAGGTCCGCGGTGAAATCCGGCTCCGCTCCGAGTAACTGCTCGGGGGCGAAGTAGCCGGGGGTGCCCACCACGTAGTGGGTCTCGGTCAGCCGGGGCTCGTCCTTGCGCATCGAGATCCCGAAATCGGACAGCCGCAGATGCGGCTGCCCGGTTCCCGTGGCCTCCAACAGGATGTTGGCGGGCTTGATGTCGCGGTGTACGACACCCTCCGCGTGTACGGCGGTCAGTCCGGCCAGTAGTTGGTCGAGCAAGACACAGACGAAACGCGGCGGCAGTGGTCCGTAGTCACCGATGACATGCGCGAGGGACCCGCCGGCCACCAACTCCATGGTGAACAGCACCTGGTCGTCGTCCGCGGCCCAGGAGGCCGGGGCCAACACATGGGGGTGGTCGATGCGCAGCGCCTGCTCGCGCACGAAACGCAGCAAGGTGTGGGCGTCGGACTGTTGGAGCACCTTGGCCGCCACATAGCGGCGACGACGCCGGTCCCAGGCCCGCCAGACCGCTCCGGATCCGCCGCGGCCGATCGGATCGACGAGTTCGTACCGCCCGGCGAAGACCTCACCCATCGTGCTGCGCCCGCCCCCTGATCTTGGATCAGCCTTGGTGCGCCTCGTAGTGGGCCACCGCGTCCGCGGTCCGCCCGGCGCCGTACACCCGGAGGAACTCTGCCAGTTCCGGGTGGCTCGGGGCGAGGGAGTCGGCTGCTTCGATGATGTCGCCGGCCGCGGCGACCGACCGCAACAGCGACTGGATCTCGCGCACCACCCGGCGGACCGTGGGGGCGCCCGAACTGGAACTGCTCTGGGTGGTGTTGCTCAACACCGAACCCCCCTGGGTCCGCTTGATCTCGTCCATCCGCCCGGTGGCCTCGGCGGCGCTGATGCTGCCGTCGGCAACCTGGCTGGCGAGCTCCTGAAGGGCCTGGACGCGCTGGACCACGGCAGGATTTCCGATCTTGGCGCGCTGGCCGCTCATCAACTGCGACAGCATGGGAGCGGACAGGCCGAGCACCGCTGCCAGACGGGCCTGATTGAGCCCGAGATCATCTATGAGTCGGCGGAAGAGCGCTCCCAACGGTTCCCCGTACCAGCTGCGCTGAAGCTCTCTTGCTCTTGCCGAAGCCTCTTGCTGTACTGCGTCCACTACTACTCCCCTGCCTTCGCTGGTGCGAACCTCGCGAGCATCCTACGGAGCGTGGTCGCCCGCCGGGAGTCCCTATCATTTTGCGATATCCGGGGGGTGACCCGGTACTCTGTTCTGCGGAAGGGGCCACGACCTGGTGAGACCGGTCGCGTCCGCTTTTTCGGGGCCTTAGCTCAGTTGGTAGAGCGCTGTCTTTGCATGGCAGATGTCAGGGGTTCGACTCCCCTAGGCTCCACACGTATACACCCCTCTGACCTGCGGAAACGCGGTCAGGGGGGTGTTTTCGTCCCGATCGGCGCCTGCTCGCCCCCGCGCGTGAGCGTCGACGCCGGTACGGACAAGGCCGGGCGGGCTTGGTCCGGGGCTGGCACCATGAGGGCATGGATGTGCTTGGCAACCGGGAGATCCTGAAGACGATCGACGCCGGGCTCGGGGAGTGGCGCAAGCTCGCCCAGCCCCTCATGGCTCGCTACCGGGTTGCCGACGGCGTCAGGGGGGCCGAGTTCGCCGCGGCGGTCGCCCGTGAGGCGGTCGCTTGTGGGTACGAGGTCCCCGAGATCCGGCTGGGGCCAGGTTTCGTCGATGTCACGCTCTACACCGTGGATGCTCACAGTGGGCGCCGGCGTGTGACGGACTCGGACATCGATCGGGCCCGTTGCGTCTCCCGGCTCGCTGCGGAGCACGGACTGAGCGCCCACCCCGGTGAGGTCACACAGATCGAGTTGGTGCTCGACACTCCTTCAGCCGTCGAGATGGGCCCGTTCTGGTCGGCCCTGCTCACCGGGGATCGTGACAGAGCGCTGGTGCGCGACACGGTCTTCGACTCGACGAACCGGGTGCCCAGCACGTGGTTCCAGGCCACCGGGCAGCATCCGACTCCGCGGCAACGCTGGCACATCGACCTCTGGCTCGCGCCGGAGACGGCTGACGAGCGCATCGCCCGCGCGTTGGCCGCCGGAGGCACGGTGGTCGACGACACCCACGCTCCGTCCTTCACCGTGCTCGCCGATCCCGACGGAAACCGGGTCTGCGTCTGTACCGCTCTCGATCGGGTCTGAAAAGAGCTGGCCGGTAATCCCTGGTGTACCGGCGGGCGCCGCATACCGGCCTCCCTCCAACGGTCCCCAGTTGAGGGGACAGGAATTGATAGCCGGGGCTTCATAGCATGACGGACGACAAGGAACGCTGCGGAGGCTCTCGCGGCTGTTGTCGCGAAGGCTTGAAGGGCTTACTGCGGCAAGGAGTTGGCGTGTGACCGGTGTTCGGCCACCGGTCGGTGCGACTGCACGTCAGCGGCGCTCTCGGCGGAACTCCTGTGAGTCTCCGCCTCGGTGAATGACCCGGTGAATGAATTCACTCGGCTCTCCGCGTTCGCGTCAGGTCAGCCGAGAGCGTCGCGACGTATTCGCGTGCCTCCCCCAGCAACAGACGGACGCCGCTCTATTGCCAGCCGGGGGGGAACCGATGAATACGCACCCGACACGCCCTATCGCCCGACTGGGGGAGGAAAGGCCGTACCGGAAGGGGTACCGGCTGGCCCCGGATCTGCGCGCGGAGATCGCCGCCGCGCACCGCACCCGGCCCCTTCTCACGATGAGTTGTGCGGCCCTCGATGTGGTGGTCGCGGTGTCGGTGTCGGTGGCGTGCGGTTGGCTGCTGGCCGCCGTGAGCGTCTGGGTGGCGTTGCCCCTCGTCGTGCTCGGTTGCCTCGTCGTCGCTCGCCAGTTGCGGGCGCTGGAGAACCTCACGCACGAGGCCTCGCACTACAACTGGGCTCGCCACCAGCGTCGTTGGAACGACGCGCTGGGGTGGCTGCTTGCGGGGCTGCCCACCGGTGGCCGGCTGTCCGACTACCGCGAGAGCCACCTGAGGCACCACGGCAGGTTCGGAACTTCGCAGGACCCCGACCGGCGGCGCTACGCGGAACTCGACCTCGAAGGGATGCGACGCTCCTCTGCCGGGGCGTTCGCGGCCTCGGTGCTCGGGCGGGCGGTGCGATACCAGATCGGCTGGCTGCGCGAAGTCAGGTCTGACCTGTCGGTGACCACCGCGGCACTGCTGTGGAGCGTGGTGGTCGTGGCTGTTCCCACGGGTTTGTTCGCGGGCCCCTTTGCCGCGGTCCTGGCCGAGGGGTTCTGGATCGTCTCGGCCTTCGTGGTGCTTCCGGTGCTGAGGCTCGTCGCCGAGGCCGACGAGCACATCTACTCCGACTGCGACACCGTCTTCGAAGCCACCATCTCCAACATCGGGCTGGTGCAGCGCCTGCTCGTCCATCCGCACGCCGACGGCTACCACACCGTCCACCACCTGTGGCCGGGCATCCCGCATCACGCGCTGCGCCGCACCCATCTGGTGCTCATGAGCCGCGACCCCGAGTACGCCCGGCGGATACGCATCCGCCGGGGCGTACTCGACACTCCCCGGGCCGCGGGAGCTACTCCAACTCGCTGAGCAGGGCCTCCACGGCGGCTGCGTCCGCCTGTTCGGCCTGCAGGCGGACGATCAACTGGGCCAGGCTCTCGACCGTCGGAGACTCGAAGACCTGCCGCAGCGCCACTTCGAGCCGGAAGGTCTCCCTGATCCGGGAGACCAGCTGGGTCGCGAGCAGCGAGAAGCCGTTCAGCTCGAAGAAGGTGTTGTGGACGCCCACGCCCTTGACGCCGAGGAGTTCCTCGAAGATCTCGACGAGTTGGTGTTCCACCGGGGTGCGGGGTGCCACGTACGGGTCCCGTGCGTCGTCCCCAGCGGGATCGGGTAGGGCGAGAACGTCGTAGTCGCCGTCCGGGGTGAGCGGGAGCCGGTCAAGGAGTATGAGTTGTTGGGGCATCAGGTATTCCGGCAGCCTGAGGGTGAGGTGCTGGCGCAGTTCGGAGGCGTTCACCGTGCCCTCCTCAGCGGCGATGAAGGCGACGAGGCTGACCAGGCCGTCCGAGCCGGGAACCTCGGTCACCAGCGCGTCCCGTACCGCGGGAAGGTCCCGAAGGGCCGCAGCGACCTCCACCGGGTCACTCCGGGTGCCTGCGGCGACAGCGAACTCCACTGTTCCGTCAGGAAGCCGGCGCCCCAGGTCGGTGGTCGGCCGCCCTGCGAAACGGATCTCCGCGATCTCGCCCGGTGCCACCGGCTGGCCTCCCCGGTTCAGCAGTTCCAGGCGGGAGCCTCCCGCTTCGGTGCCGACGGGGACCCGGAGCGGAGCGGTCTGGGCTCGCCAGCCCTCCGGTAGGTCGAAGGCCGCCAGTGGACGGCCGGTCGTGCTCAGCCCGTAGAGGGCGACGACCCCGTTGGGCCTCGCCAGACTGTGTACGAGCTCCACGTCCTGGGACGTCAGCCGGCCGTCGTTCTCGAGGAAGACGTACCGCAGCGAGGGCAGTGGCCCCCCGTGCGCCGCCAGGCCCCGAAGCTGCGGGGCGGTCAGGTGGAGCACGGTCACCGAGGTGCGCCGCAGCCAGTCGTACAGGGCTCGGGGGTCCCCGGTGGTCGAGCGGTCGGGTACCACAAGGGTCGCGCCGGCCGCGCGAGAGGCGTTGAACGCCGACAGCACCGGTCCGGAGCCGCCGGAGAGTACGGCGAACCGGTCTTCGGGGCCGAGGTCGTACCGGCCGAGCGTCCAGTCGGCCTCCTCGGGCATCGGGCGGTCGGCCGCTCCGCCGTCGACCTGCGCGAGCAGGGCTCGGACGTCGACCGCGCTCTCGGGGGTGTCCTCGGACGGGTCCGGGTCGAGGACGGCACTGATGAACGGATGGTTGGCCAGGCCCCTCTCGGCTTCGGTGGCCGAGAAGGGGATGCCCGCCCGAGCACAGCCGAGCACCGCGAGGGCGAAGCCAGCCGTGTGCCGTTTGATCACGGCCACGTCCCCGTCGCCGTGATCGGCCACGGCCCGGGCCACCTCGTCGGCCGCCTCGTACAGCTGCGCGTACGTCCAGGAGTTGGCGCCGTCGGTCAGCGCGATCCTGTCCGGCGCGGGGCGCACAGGGTGCGGTGCCGCCGCCGGGGCGTCGTGGGGCGCGGCGGTTTCCGCGAGAGCGTGCAGGGGGTAGTCGAGGATGCCGAGTGCCGGGTCGGCCGCGGCGCCGACCAACAGGGCACGCACCTGTTCGAGCAGGGCGTCCATCATCGCGGAGTCGTACCGGTCCCGGTGGAAGACGAGTTCGAACTTTACGGCCGCCTCAGAGGTGTGGGCGGTCAACGCGAGGTCGAACTTGCTGGGTAGGGCGGGCGGGTCCACGTTCCGCACGGAGACGCCGCCGAGCTCCCAGTCCTGCGAGGTGCTCTCCACCATGTTCAAGATGACCTGGAAGAGCGGGGTTCGGGTGGGGTCGCGAGGAACCTGCAGTTCGCTCACGAGCACATCGAACGGGGTGTCTTCGTTGTGCGTGTACCCGTCGAGGGCGACCTTGCGGACCCGGCCGAGCAGTGTGTCGAAGGCCGGATCGCCGGAGAGGTCGATGCGGAGCGGGAGGGTGTTGACGAAGAACCCGATCAGGTCGTTGGTCGCGGCGTCGTTCCGGGTGGTGACGGGGGCCCCGATGACCAGGTCGTCCTGTCCGGACCAGCGGTGCAGCACCGTCGCCAGCAGGGTCAGCAGCAGCATGAAGGGGGTGACGCCGTGGGCACGGCACAGCTCGTGCAGGGTCCTCGTCTCCTCGGCGGAGAGCTCTGCCCACACTCGGCCGCCCTCGGTGCCCTGGGCCGGGGTGCGCCGCTGCGCGACCGGCAGGTCGAGGGCGGGCGGTGCGCCGTCGAGTTGTTGGCGCCAGTAGCCGACCTGTGCCTCCAACTTCTGTGGAGTCAGCCACTCCCGCTGCCAGGCCGCGTAGTCGCGGTACTGGACGGCGAGTGGTGCGAGGCCCGCCGCGTCGGGGTCACCGTTCGCTTCGTACAGCCGTGAGAGTTCCGTGAGGAAGAGCCGGATCGACCAGGCGTCCGAGACGATGTGGTGGATCGTGATGCTCAGCAGGTGTTCGCCGTCGGCGAGTTTGATCAGGAGGCACTGGAAGAGGGGGCCGTTCGCCAGGTCGAAGGCGGTGGTGGCCTGCTCGTCCGCGAGTTTCAGCGCGGCGCCCTCGCGGTCGCCGGCGAAGCCGCTCAGGTCCTCGGTGGCGAGGGTCCAGGTGTCGTCGGCGTCCGCCACCGACTGGATCGTGTGGCCATCGACCACGGGGAAGGTGGTGCGCAGCGTCTCGTGCCGGGCGATGATCGCCCGGATGCTGCGCTCCAGCGCCGCCACATCGAGTTCGCCGAGGAGCCGCTGCCTTCCGTGCACGTTGTAGGCGACGGAGGAACGTAGCTGGTCCTCCAGCCAGAGCCGCTGCTGGTCGTACGAGAGGACGGCTTCGGCGTCCGCTGCGCGTGGCTCGATCCCGGGACGACCCGGTGCCAGGGCGGCTGCGATGCGCTCGACCGTTCCGAGCTCGAAGACCTGTCGGACGGACACCTCGACGCCGAGCTCCTCGCGCAGCTTGCCGACCACCTTCGAGGCCTGGAGCGACTGCCCGCCCAGGTCGAAGAAGTTGTCCTGCCGACCGACCGTGGCGACCCCGAGCACCTCGCTGATGACGTCGGCGATGGCCTGCTCGGTGGGGGTGCGGGGCGGGGCGGAGGGGGCCGGCGCGTACCAGTCCGGTGGGGGCAGCTCGGTGCGGCTGATCTTCGCGGTTCGGGTGTAGGGCAGGCTCGCCATCGGAACGAGCACCCTGGGCACCATGTAGTGCGGCAGGATCGCGTACAACCGGGCCCTCAGGTCGCCCTGCTCGGCCGGTCCGGTGAAGTATCCGGCCAGCTGGAGCTGTCCGGCCGGGTCGGTGACGGGGACGACCGCGGCGTCGGTGACTCCGGGCAGGGCACGGAGTCGGGCCTCCACTTCGCCGGTCTCGACGCGGTGACCCCACAGCTTGACCTGGCCGTCGCGGCGGCCGACGAGTTCCAGGGAACCGTCGGGGAGCAGCCAGGCGAGATCTCCGGTGCGGTAGCTGCGACCCTCGGGGCCGTCGTGGAAGACGGCCGCCGTCTGGGCCGGGTCGAGGTAGCCCAGGGCCAGGGACGGCCCGGAGCAGATGATCTCACCGAAGAGCTCGGCGGGACGGCCGTCCGCGCCCCGCAGGTGGACGTCGACTCCGGGGATGGGGCGGCCGATGGACACCGATGCGCGGGGCAGCGCCTCGCCGGGTTCGATGACGTGCATCAGAGCGACGCTGCACTCGGTGAGCCCGTAGACATTGACGATCCGGCAGGCGGGGAGCTTGCGCTGGATGAAGGCGACGTCGTCGCCGGTGAGTTTCTCGCCGCCGTACGCAGTGGTGTGCAGGGTGTCGGGCCAGTCCGGGGCGCCGGCGGCGGTGGCGAGTTCACGGAACGCGGTCGGGGTGGAGTGGTAGATGGTCACGCCGGAGCGGGACAGGGTCTCGCGGACCGCTTCGGCCCCGTCCCGGCGCAGGTCCATGGGGCAGGCGGTGGCTCCGTGGACGAGTGCTGAGTAGAGGTCCTGGCCGGCGCCGTCGGCGGTGTAGGAGCAGACCATGCTGAGCCGGTCCGTCTCCGTCACCCCGAGGACGCTGGCGTAGGCGTACACGTGACGGGCCACGTTGTGGTGGCTCTGCAGGACCGCTTTGGGAAGGCCGGTGGAGCCGGAGGTGAACAGCACGTACGCGACGGCGTTCGGGTCGAGCGGGGTCCAGGTGTCCAGCGGCCGGGCGGTGGCGTCGTTCACGTCGAGCACGGGTCGGCCGCCAGCGATCTTCTCGGCCAGTGCCCGGTTGGCGCGGTCGGTGACGACGGCGTCGGCGTCGGTGAGTTCGATGAGCTGTGAAAGGCGCCCCTCGGGGGCGTTGGTGTCGAGCGGCATGTAGGCGTGGCCTGCCGCCATGATGCCGAGCATCGCGACGGGGACCTCGGTGCCCTGCCCACACAGGATGCCGACCCGGCCGTGCTCGGTCGTCACCTGCTCGCGCAGGGCGCCGCCGAGGAGGCGTGCACGGTGGTCGAGTTCGGCGTAGCTGAGCGTGGTGTCCGAAGTCCACAGGGCGGGCCGGTCGGGGTGCAGCGCCACCCGTTTCAGGAAGCCCGTGGCGACGGTGCCGCCTTCGGGCGCGACGGAGGGGGTGAGGGGTATGCCGGTGCCTCTGCTGAGGTGCAGGTCGCCGACGGGACGCTGGGGGTCCGCCGCGACCTGGCCGAGCAGTGTGACGTACCGGTCGAGTAGGGCCTCGGCGGTGTCCGCTTCGAACAGGTCCTGGCTGTAGCTGAGCAGCAGGTCGACGGAGCCGTCGGGCAGGTCCTCGACGTACAGCTCAAGGTCGTACTTGGCGGGCAACCGCTCGGTCGCCATCTGTTCGGCGGTCAGACCCGGGGCCGAGAAACGGGAGCCGGGCTGGTTGAGGTAGTTGAACATCACGTCGAACAGCGGGGTGCGGCTCGGGCCGCGGGCGGGCAGGTCGAGCTCGGCCAGGACCGCCTCGAACGGCGCGTTCTGGTGTTCGAGGGCGTCGAGCACGCTCTGCCGGACCTGTTGGAGCAGTGTGGTGAAGGAAGCGTCGTCGTGGACCTCGGCGCGTAGCACCACGGTGTGCAGGAAGAACCCGATCAGACGCTCGAACTCGCTGTGGCCGCGGCCCGCGACGGGCGAGCCGACCGCGATGTCCTCCTGCTCGCTATGCCGGTGCATCAGCACGAAGAACGCCGTGAGTAGCACCATGTAGGGGCTGGCCGAGTGCTGTGCGCCCTGGGCGTGCAGCCGTCCTGCGACCTCGGCGGAGACCCGGTGGCGTGCCAGGGCGCCGCGATAGCTCGGGCGGGCCGGACGCAGCCGGTCGGTCCGCAGTTCCAGCGGTGCCAGGTCCTTGAGCCGGCTTCGCCAGTAGGCCAGGTGGGCGTCGAGGGCGCCGCTGTCGAGGGCTGCTCGCTGCCAGGCGGCGTAGTCGGCGTACTGGACCGCGAGCTCCGGCAGATCGGCGTCGCGCTCTTCGCACAGCGCCGAGTAGGCCCGACCGAGCTCTTCGCCCAGGACGGCGAGGGACCAGCCGTCCGCGATGAGGTGGTGAACGGTGAGCAGCAGCGCGTGGTCCTGCTCGCCCCACTTCGCGAGGTGCACGCGCAGCAGCGGGCCCGTGCTCATGTCGAGCCCTCCGGCGGCCTCTTCGGCGAGTGCCGGTAGCTCTGACTCCGCGCCCAGGCAGACCTGTTCGAGGCCGGAGAGCGGCTCGGGATGGATGAGTTGCTCCAGCTGCCCGTCCGTTTCGCGGAACGTGGTGCGAAGGGCCTCGTGGCGTCCTATGACGGTGCGCAGCGCCTGGTCGAGGAGGTCGGGGCGGACGGTGCCGGTGAGGCGCAGCGCGCCCTGCATCAGCCAGGCGCGGTGGGCGGCGGGATCGATCCGGCACAGGAACCACAGCTGTTGTTGACCGGTCGTCGCGGCGGCCAGCGCGGTGCCGTCGGGTCCAGCTCGGCGGGGGGTGACGGTGGGCGCGGGCGAGGTGCCGGAGGTTTGCAGGGCCGCCGCCAGCTCGGACAGCACGGACCGTTCGAAGACCAGACGGACGGGGGCTTCCACACCGGCCCGCTCGCGCAGCCGGTTGAGGACCTGCCCGGCGAGCAGCGAGTGCCCGCCCAGGTCGAAGAAGTCGTCATCGCGCCCGATGTCCTGGACGCCGAGGAGTTCCCGCCAGATGCCGGCGACCACCTGTTCGGCTTCGCCCCGGGGTGCTTCGCCCCGGCTGCCCTTCTGTACGGGGGCGGGCAGAGCGCGTCGGTCGACCTTGCCGTTCGGGGTGCGCGGAATGGCGTCGAGTACCACGAAGGAGGACGGCACCATCGCGTCGGTCAGCGTCCGTCGCAGGTGGTCGCGGAGTTCGGCGTGGTCGATGTCGCCGGGAGCCGTGCCGGTGACGTATCCCACGAGCCGGTCCCCGTGCATCATGGCGACGGCGTCGCCCACCTCGGGGCGCCCGCGCAGGGCGGCTTCGATCTCGCCCAGTTCGATGCGCTGCCCGCGCACCTTGACCTGGAAGTCCTGGCGCCCGAGGTAGGACAGCTCGCCGTCCGGGCGGTACCGGACCAGGTCGCCGGTGCGGTACATCCGTCCGCCCGGGGTGAAGGGGTCGGGCACGAAGCGGGCGGCGGTCAGTGCGGGCCGCTTCAGATAGCCGCGGGCCAGGCCCCGGCCGCTGAGGTACAGCTCGCCGACGGCGCCCACCGGCACCGGGCGAAGCTCCGTGTCCAGGACGTATGCGCGCTCGTGCGGGACGGGCCGCCCGATCGGCGGCTGCTGTTCGCCCCGGGCCACGCGGGAGTAGGTGGAGTACGTGGTGTCCTCGCTGGGGCCGTACAGGTTGTACACGGCCTCGACGTACCCGGTGGCGTACAGGTCCTCGACGAGGGCGCCGGGCAGTGCCTCGCCACCCAACCCGATCACCTTCGGGGTGCCGCGCAGTCCGCCGCCGGCGACCAGTTCCCGGGCCGCGGACGGCACCGTGCAGATCAGGGTGACCTCGGGGGCGTCGGGTGCCAACAGCGCGAGCGGGTCGTCGACGACGACGACCGTGCCGCCCGCGCTCAGCGGACCGAAGAACTCGAAGACCGAGACGTCGAAGCAGACGGACGTGGAGGCCAGTACCCGTGACAGCTGGTGGGTGGTGTACTCGCCCAACCCCCAGCGCACCATTTCCACGGTGCTCGCGTGGGTGAGGGCGACGGCCTTCGGGGTGCCCGTGGAGCCCGAGGTGTAGAGGACGTAGGCGAGCGAGTCCGGGCGGGTGCCGATGTCGTCGGGGGGAGTCAGTGGTTGCCGGTCGAGGGCTTCGTGGTCGAGTTCGGTGAGGATCGTGCGGGCCCCGCTGTCCCGGCGCATGAACTCGATGCGCTCGGCCGGGTAGGCCGGGTCGAGCGGCAGGTAGGCGGCGCCGGCCTTGAGGATGCCGAGCATCGCGACGGCGAGGTCGACGGTGCGCGTCAGCTGGATGCCGACGATGTCCTCGGCGCCGGTTCCTCCGGCTCGCAGTTGGTGGGCGAGCTGGTTGGAGCGTTCGTCGAGCTGGCGGTAGGTGAGCTGCTGCCGGGCGTCGGTGACGGCGGGCGCGTCTGGTACCCGCGCGACCTGTTCGGCGAACAGGTCGGTGAGACGCGCGGACCGGTTGTCGGGTCGTGCTCCGGTGCCCCACCGGGCGAGGAACTCGCGGTCTTCGGGGGTGTGCGGGTCGAGGTCGGCGGCGACTCGGTCGGGGTCGGCGAGTGCCTCGGCCAGCAGTGCGTGCAGGCGCTCGGCGGTACGACCGGCCGTCGACGAGTCGAAGACCTCGGCGTTGTAGTCCCAGGTGCCCCACAGCTGTTCGCCGTCGCGCCACAGGTGGAGTTCGACGTCGTGCTGGGTGGCCGGCCGCGGAAGCTGGACCGGTTGCAGCGGGCTGTCGCCGAGACGGGGGGTGCTGAGCTCGCCGTGGAAGACGAAGTGGGTGCGGAACAGCGGCGAGCGGTCGGTGCTGCGGCCGGTCGCGAGCGCGGCGACGACGTCCTCGAAAGGGGCCTCGCGGTGTGCGAGCGCGGTCAGGGCGGTGTCCTTGGCGCGGCGGACCAATTCGCGGAAGCTGGGGCGTCCGGAAAGGTCGGTGCGCAGGACCAGCGGGTTGGTGATCAGTCCGACGACGCCGTGCGTACCGGGCCGGGCGCGGCCGGCCTCGGGCACGCCCACGCCGAAGTCGCTCTGCCCGGTGTGGCGGCCCAGGAGCAGCTGGTAGGCGGCGAGGAGGACCGTGAACAGGGTGGTGTTCTCCTCCTTCGCGAGCCCTTCGGCGGCGCTCACCAGATCGGCGGGCAGCGACAGCGGGACCGAACCGGCCCGGAAGCCGGAGTCCGCCGTTCGCGGATGGTCGGTGGGCAGATCGAGGACGGGTAGACCAGCGAGCTGCTCCTTCCAGTACGCGAGGGCCTTGGCGTCTACCCGAGGAGCGGGGACGTCCCAGGTGGGGGAAGTCAGCTCGGCTCCGCCGTAGAGGGTTTCGAGCTCGCCGAGCAGGATCCGTAGTGAGCCGCCGTCGCACACCAGGTGGTGGGTGACGAAGACCAGCAGGTGTTCTTCGTCGCGGAGCTGGAAGCCGTGTACCCGCACGAGTGGGGCGCGGCCGAGGTCGAACGGCGTGCCGGCCACCTGCTCGGCGAGCTTTTCGGCCGCTTCCGGGTCTTCGCGCAGGTCGGTCCAGGCGGTCACCGGCTCGGGATCGGTGAGCACCTCGCGGACCGGTCCCTCGGGCCCCGCACGGAAGCCGCTGCGCAGGGCCGGATGGCGGTCGACCAGGGCGGCGACCGCCGAGTCGAGACGCTCGTGGTCGAGCGCGCCCGTGTGGCGGGCGGCGAAGCTCAGGTTGAACACCGCGGTGCCCGGGTGGAGCCCCTCGAAGAGCCAGATGCCCTGCTGCGCGGGGCTGATGGAGGTGGGCCCGCTCGCAGTGCGCGCACTGCGCCAGCGTTCCACCAGGTTTCGTCCGGTCGTCAGGTCCATTACGCCGCCGCCTCGCCCTTGATCACCGAGTGGACGCGGTCGTGTACCGAGTCCGTGGCCCGCCCCTCAGCGAGCCATTGCGCCACCAGTCCTTCGGCCAGGTCCTGTGGGGTCGCGGCCGAGAACACCACCCGCAGGGGTACGGGCAGGTCCAGCGTGTCCTCCAGGACGGCCGCGGCCTCGGCGGCCAGCACCGAGTCGAGGCCCAGGTCGATCAGGCCGTCCGTCGGCCGGACTTCCGGGATGTTCCGGACCCCGGCGACGATCCCGCAGATCAGCGTGGTCAGCCCGGTCGTGGCCACTTCGGCCGATCCGTCCACCGCGGTGCGCGCGGCGGTCAGTTCGCCCAACTTCGTCTCGTCGTTGGCGACGGCGTCGTCGTACGCTCCCGCCAGGAACTCCTCGCGGCACCGGGACCGCCGGACCTTCCCGCTCGACGTGCGCGGCACCGCACGCGGCGGCACCAGGATCACCAGCCCCAGCGGGAGCCCGGTGCCGCCGAGCACCGCTGCGCGCACCTGCGCCGCGAGCTCCACGGTCCGCTCGCCGCGTACCTCCACGACCAGTGTGGGGCACGGCTCGGGACCGTCCACGAGGAAGGCGGCAGCGGTGCCGGCCCTTCTGCCGAGCAGTTCCAGCGCGGGCACTTCGACGTCCGAGGCGTGGTGGTTGGCGCCGCGGAACACGATGACGTCCTTGGCCCGCCCGGTGACGGTGAGTTCCCCGTCTTTCAGCCGGCCGAGATCTCCGGTCCTCAGGAACGTCTCGCCGTCGAGCTCGCCGAAGAGGTCGGAGCCGTCCGCGGACCAGTAGCCGGGCGTGATGTGCCGACCGGCGATCCAGATCTCCCCCTCCTGGCCGCCCGCGCTCGGCACGCCCAGGTCCGGGTCCACAACGGTGACGTGCTGGCCGGTCACGGGAGTTCCGCAGCTGACCGTCCCGTCGGGGGTCGGCCCCGACCAGTGGCCGGCGCTGACGATCAGCGTCGCCTCTGCGAGCCCGTAGCAGGGCACGAACGCCTTCGGGTCGAAGCCCACCGGGGCGAAACGTTCCGCAAAAGCCGTCATGGTCTGCTGCTTGACGGCCTCCCCACCACTGAACGCCACACGCCACGACGACAGGTCGAGTCCTTCGAGGGCGGCGTCGTTGTGCGCCCGGCGGACGCACAGGTCGTACGCGAAGTTCGGGCCACCAGTGACCGTGATGCGCTGTTCCGTGACCTGCCGCAGCCAGGACAGCGGTGACTTCAAGAAGTCCTCCGGCGGCACGACCCGGACCGGGATGCCCGAGGAAAGGGGGGCGAGTAGACCACCGATGAGCCCCATGTCGTGGTACGGGGGCAGCCATGTCAGTCCCCGCGAGGCGGAGTCCAGGCCGAACGCCTCGGCGATTGCCCTGGTGTTCGCCGCGACGCTCTCATGACGCACCAGGACGCCGCGGGGGCGCCCGGTGCTGCCGGAGGTGTACTGGATGATCGCTATGTCCTGGCCGGTGGCGCCCGGGGGGCGGAACCACGTGGTGTCGTCGGCCTCCGGCCCCGGGACGCTGAGGAAGGCCGCAGCCGGGATGTCGGGGTGCCGCTCGGGGGCGACGACGACCTTCGGGCGGGCGTCCTCGACGATCCCTGACAGCCTCCTGCGGTCGGGGACGGAGGACTGGCCGGGCGGGTAGGCGGGTATCACCGGACGGCCGGCGAGGAACCCGGCGAGGACCGCGACCACGTACTCCAGGCCGGCGGGGTAGAGCAGCAGCACCGGGCCGTCTTCGCAGTCGGCGAGCTGGCGGGCCAGCGCTGAGGCACGTCCGGCGAGTCGGCCGTAGCTCAATACGGTGGACCGGCCATCCCTGCCGGCGAGTTCGTAGGCGGTGGCGTCCGGCTCCCGGTCGGCCCGGGACTGGAGTATGTCGACCAGTAGGTCCGGGCGGTCGGTCAAGGAGGCCCTCCCGAGCATGCGGTTCCGGCGGCCCGGCCCAGGGGTTCGGGCGGGCCGTGTCCAGGCCCCGCATGCCGCGGGTGCACGGCTCGTGGCGCTGCCACGTCGGGGGACCTGAGGTGGAGTAATTGGTCGCCTGCGCCGTCTCGGCACGTCATCCCGCCCGATGTGCCGGCGAGGCGTCCTCTGGGCGGCAGCCCACACCATGCCGAGCAAGGTAATCGTCGTCCCCCAGAGGTGGGCGTCCCATAAAGGGGGGATGCACCCGGCGCGGCCCGATCCGTGAACATGGTCGTGTGCACGGTCCATTGGGCGCCGTACGCCTCTGACAGGGAAAGTCATCCCGCCCCGGCGCGGCGCATTCCCGAATCGACAAGAACCGTGGATGGGGCAGTCGTCAATGCGGAAGTTCATAGCAATCTGGGCGAGCAGCCTGGTGACGATGACCGGGACGGCGCTCACCGGTTTCGCCCTCGGCGTCTGGGTCTATCTCGAAACCGGGTCCACCACCCAGCTCGCCCTGACCTTCGTGCTCGCCTTCCTGCCCGGCATCTTGTTCTCTCCGCTGGCCGGTGCGTTGGTCGACCGCTGGAGCCGCCGGGCCATCCTGCTCACCAGCGACGCGGTGGGCATCGGCACCACCTTGACCCTGGGCCTGCTGTTTACGGCCGGGCAGCTCCAGCCGTGGCACATCTTCGTCACCACGGTGATCCGATCGACGTTGCGCGCCATGCAGGTTCCGGCGCTCAACTCGATGGTCGTCCTCCTCGCGCCCAAGGACCAGATCGGCCGGGCCAACGGTCTGATGGGTGTTGCGACGGCGGTCAGCCAGACGGTCGCCCCCGCGCTCGGCGGCGCGCTGATGTACGGCGTCGGGCTCAACTGGGTGTTGTTCATCGACTGTGCGACCTTCGTCGTCAACGTCGTCGTCCTCCTCCTCAACCGCATTCCCACCCCGCCGGCGTCGAAGGCGGGCACCGAGGGCAAGGGGTCGCTGCGCACTGAGATCGCGCAGGGCTGGCGGGTCATGGCCGGCAAGCGCGGACTGGTGGCGCTCGCCCTCTTCTACGCTGCGCTCGACTTGAGCGTCGGCTTCGTCGACGTGCTCATCACCCCGATCGTGGTCAGCTTCGCCTCGGTCTCCGCTCTGGGCGTGGTCATGACGGTCGGCGGCATCGGACTCGTGCTCGGCAGTGTCACCATGGCGTCCTGGGGAGGCCCCCGGCGCCGCATCCACGGACTTGCGGGGTTCGCCGTCCCGCTCGGCCTGTTCCTCTGCATCGGTTCGCTGCGCCCCAGCGTCGCCCTGGTGGCGGTCGCCGCGTTCGGCTTCATGTTCTGTTCGATGATCATCGACGGTACGTCCCGGAGCGTCATCGGCGTGGAGGTCGAACCCGACCTGCAAGGTCGTGTGTTCGCGAGCTTCAACATGGTGACCAACACGGTCCTGTGCACCAGCTATCTGCTCGCCGGCCCCGTCGCCGACCGTGTGTTCGAGCCGCTGCTCGTCGAGAACGGCGCACTCGCCGGGAGCGTGGGTGAGGTGGTGGGCGTCGGGCCCGGTCGTGGCATGGCCCTGCTGCTCGGGCTGCTCGGCCTGCTCGTGCTGGCCACGGCCGTCGCGGGTTATCTGACGCCGAGCCTGCGCGGGCTCGCGCACAAGGCGTCCAAGCCCGCGGAGACCGATGGATCCGATGCAGGGGAAGGCACCCAGGGCGTGGACGCAGCAGAGGCCGAGAGCCAGGAGACGGTGGCCGGCGGCGCGCGCCAGCCGGTCTCCGACCGATGACCACGAGCCTCGAAGAGCAAGGAAAACCTCCGATGACCAGGGAGAACCCCCTCGGCCCGGTCGGCACCGAACACCAGCACCGCACCCCGTTGGGAACGTCCGGCTGGGACGTGTGGGGTGACGCCGCGCTGCGCAGCGCGGGGTTTCCCGCCGAGCGCATCGCCGAGATCTGCGACGCCGAACTCGCAGCCGCCGCCGACCAGCTGGACGAGCGGGTGGCCGCCACCGGCGCGCACTACGCGAAGGTCTTCGCGGCTGCCTCCGACCGCCTGAGCGCGGCCGTCCGGCGCACCGCTGCCGACCCGCGGTTCCGCGAGGCGGTCACCTGGCAGAACCCGGCGTTGGTCCACAACTGCTTGGACAAAGCGGCGGCCGGGGAACCGAGGAACGTGCGCGGCAGGTACCACGAGCTCACGATCGTCACCTACCTCCAGCGCTACTGCCTGAAGAACGACACGGTCGGCTTCTTCGGCCCGGTCGGGTGGGCCCGGATCGACGCCGCCGACACCGGTCTGTCGACCGTCCCCGGACCCGTACTGCTCAAGCGCCGCGAAACCTACTTCGAGGGATGGGCCATCGAGGCCGTCGCCCGTTTGGTCGGTGACCGCCGCGAGGTGTGGCCCTGGCTGACCCCACGGGTCGTTCCCGCGGCCTCCCTCACCGGCTGGACGGTCCAGCTGCCCTTCCGCAAGCCGGTGGCCCTGACCGCTCAGGAGGTCCGTGTCCTGGGCCAGTGCGACGGCCGGCGCACCGTGGGCGAGATCGCCGGTACCCCGCTCGACATGGGCACCGTGCAGATCCTCCTGCGGCTGCGCGAACTTGAGGTCATCCGCATCGACTTGGCAGGGCAACTGGTCGCCCATCCGGAGCGGGACCTCGCGGACCGGATCGCCGAGATCGGCGATCGTGAGGTGCGCGAACGGGCCAGGGCTCCCCTTGACGAGATCAACGCCGCGCGTGACGAAGTCGCCGCCTCGGCGGGCGACCCCGACCGTCTGCTGCGGGCCACCCAGCGCCTCGCCGCAGAGTTCGAGCGGCTCACCCGGTCCTCGTCGACGCGCCGCGCGGGCAGCACCTACGCGGGACGGACCCTGGTGTACGAGGACACGGTTCGCGATGTCGACGTACACATCGGCGCCAAGCTGACCGGTCGGCTCGCCGCTCCGCTCGGGCTGCTCCTCGACAGCGCGCTCTGGTTGGCCAACACCGTCGGTGAGCGCTACCTCGTGCGGGCCCGCCAGGCCCTGGACCGGGAGCTTGAGCGGACGGGAGGCAACGCGATGCCGCTGCTTCAGATGCTCACCACGTTGCTCCCCGAGGTCGCGCAGCTCTCCACCGACAACCTCCAGTCGGAACTCGTCGACGAGGCGGTCACCGAGTTCCGCGAGCGCTGGCGTCGGGTCCTCGGCCTTCCGCTGGACGCCTTCGCCGGCACCAGCCACCACCAGGTCACCGCGGCCGAGATCACCGACCGGGTCGCCCGGGAGTTCGCCACCGGTGCGCCGTTGTGGAGTTCCGCCCGCTGGTATTCGCCCGACATCATGCTCATGGCGCAGAGCCCCGAAGCAGCCGCGCAGGGCGACGTGGACTTCGTGCTCGGCGAGATGCACTGCTCCATCAACACGCTGGAGAGCCAGCTCTTCGTCTCGCAGCACCCGGACGCGGACCGGCTGCGCGAGAGCGCGGTGGTCTCCGGGCTCGACGGCCGGATGGCCATCATCCCGCGGCTGGACGGCGCCCTCACCACGTCCCGGATGGCGCGCGCGGCCGAGCTGCGGCTTCCCACGTACACCTATCTGTCGATCGGCTCCGAATCCTTCGAAGCACCCCGACCGACGCCCACCCTCTCGGTCATGGATCTCGTGGTGGAGCCGAAGGGGGAGACCGAACTCGTCGTGCGGCACCGTAGCGAGGGGCGGGAGTACTCGTTCCTGGAGGCGATCGGCGAACCGTTGTCGCTCTTGGTCGCCAACGCCTTCAGCCCGTTCGGTGGGGCGAGCCACCGCCCCAGGGTCAGCATCGACCGGCTCGTAGTGGGCCGCGAGGCGTGGACCTTCGCAGCTGGTGACTGTTCCTGGGCCTTCGTCAAGGACGAGCAGCGGCGGTTCGCGGCTGCGCGTGCCTGGCGCGCCCAGCACGGTCTGCCCGAGCGGGGCTTCTACCGGGTACCGGTCGAACGCAAGCCGATGGCCGTGGACTTCCGCAGCTTGCCCCTGGTGAACCTGCTCGCCAAGTCGATCCGCCGGACCGCCGAGGCCGGCTCCGCTGGGTTCACGCTCTCCGAGATGCTCCCGGACACCGACAGGCTCTGGCTCCACGACCACGCCGGCGAGCGGTACACCGCCGAGCTGCGGATCGTGGCCGTCGACGCGACGGCCCGGCGTCCGCCCGCTCCCTGATCCATCCATCCCCGTCGTGAGGTACAACCGTGCAGGCCAAGACCACTCTGCGGAGACGGATCCCGGCCCTGGCCGCATTCCTGCTCCTGATGCTCACCGCCGTGGCGGCCACGCTGCCGCTGCGCACCCCGGGACCGCGTGAGGCGTCGGCAGCCGCGGGCGACTTCTCCGCGGACCGTGCGGTCGGCCGGCTCGACCGCATCGCGAAGGTCGCTCATCCGACGGGCTCAACGGCGCAACAGGAGGTCCGGGAGTACCTCCTGGCTGAGCTGCGGGCGTTGGGGCTGCAACCGGAGGTGCTGAGCGGGGTTGCCGCTCGCGAGTCCGAAGGCGGTCCGGCCACTGCGGGTGCCGTCCTCGACGTTCATGCCAAGATCCCCGGCAAGCGTCCCACGGGCAGAGTGCTCCTGGTCGCGCACTACGACTCGGTGCCGCTCGGGCCCGGTGCCGCGGACAACGGTGCCAACGTGGCCACGATCTTGGAAGCCGCCCGTGCCCTGAAGGCCGGACCGGAGCTCCGCAACGACGTCGAGATCCTCTTCACCGACGGTGAGGAGCACGGGCTGCTCGGCGCCCAGGCCTTCATCGACGCGTCCGCCGGTACCGGGCGGGTCGACCGCCAGCGGACCGTCGTGGTGAACCTGGAGGCCAGGGGCACGTCCGGGCCCGCGGTGATGTTCCAGATGGCCGGGACAGGGCTCAGCTCCGCCGTTCGCGACGCAGGTGCGTTCACCACCTCGTTCGCCGACGAGGTGTACGGCCTGCTGCCCCACGACACTGATCTGACGGTCTTCGACGAAGCCGGCATGCGGGGGCTCAACTTCGCCTTCCTGGGGGGCTCCACGCACTACCACACGACCCATGACGACATCGCACGACTCGATCACGGGTCGGTGCAGGACATGGGCGACAGCTCGCTCGCGGCGGTCCGCTCGCTCGCTGCGGCCGATCTGGCCCGCAGCGCTGCCGGTGCCACGTACTTCTCGCTGTTCGGCACGGTCGTGTCGTACCCGACGTCGTGGGTCCTCCCCTTGGCCGCGCTGACCCTTCTGGGCGTGCCGGTGCTCCTCTGGTTCGGTCGGCGCAGGGGGCTGGCCCCGCGCGGCGTCGGGCGGGCAGCCGCCACCTTCCCGCTGCCCCTGCTCGGCGCGGTCGCCATCGGCCTGGCCTGCTGGTGGGCACTTACTTTGGTCCGCCCGGACTTCGCGCTGACCGCAGGCACCGTGTACCACCTCGGCCGGTACGCGCTGGGGGAGGCGTTGCTGCTCCTGGTGCTGCTCGTGGCGTGGTACCGGTGGGCGCGCCGCAAGGCGTCGCCGGTGGACGTTGCGGTGGGCGCGCTCGGCTGGTTCGCCCTCCTCGCGGTGGTGTGCGCCGTGCTGCTGCCCGGCGCCGCCTATCTCTTCACCTGGCCCGCGGTGGCCGGTCTCGCCACGGTCGCCGTGATCTTGTGGCGTACGTCCGGGGACTCCCCGTGGCGGGCGGTTGCCGCGGCGGTCGCCGCCGTGCCGGCGGTTGCGCTCGTGCTTCCGATCGTGTTCCTGCTGCTGCCCACGCTGGGGCTGTCGGGCACCGCCGCCCCGCTGGTCCTCGTGACCTTCGTGGCAGCGGGGCTGTTGGGTGTCCTGGAGCCGCTGCCCCGGCCCCGGGTGGCCACCGCCGGGATGCTGGCGGTGACCCTGGTGGGCGCGGGAACCCTGGCAGTAGGCGCGGGTCTGGACGGGTACAGCGCCGAAGAGCCCGAGGCGGTCAGCCTCGGGTACGTGTTCGAGTCCGATGCGCGGCAGGCCACCTGGGTCAGCCTCGGGGGTTCCACCAAGCGGTTCGAGGAGCTCCTCACCGGCGAGCCGGTCCGCTATGACGACCGTGTTCCGCCGCTGGGCGGAGTCTCCCTGCGCAACGGTCGGGCCGGGACCGCCCGCCTGGACCTCCCGCGCACGGAGGGCGCTTCGGCCACCGAGGTGGACGGTGTGCGGACGGTCCGTGTCCGTCTGCGGGTTCCCGCGGACGCCTACAGCATCGCCGTCTTCGCCGGAACCGGCGCCCACGAGGTCCTCGACGCCACTGTCGCGGGCACGGGGCTGACCGGGGGCCGGAACAACGGGAACGGTGCATGGGGGTGGGGGTTCACCTTCGCCGCACCGCCCGCCGATGGCCTGGACATCGTCATCCGGGCCAGGGGCAAGGGCCCGTTGCCGCTCCGGGTGGTGACCAGCGCGGTCGGCCTCCCCGGTGGGGTCGGTGCGCCGGAGCTGTCCGCGGACCAGAGCTGGGCTGGCTGGCCCTCGGTTGCCGGACAGACCTTCACCGTGCGGACCTTCCGGCACTGACCGCGGTAGCGCCGAGGGCCCGGCGCGGGCGGCTCCTCTGGGGAGCACCGCCTGCGCCGGGCCCTCGGCATGGCCGCCCCGCCGGGGCGGTGAGCCGTTGCGCTCCGCGGCCGGCCCGTCTCACGGGGTGGGGCCGGGAACGGCCCCGAACGCGGAAAGTGCCCTCCGGCCGGACGACCGGAGCCCTCGGGAGGGTTTGAGGTCCCGCGTCAGGAAGGCACTCTCGTCTTCGCGCTCAGCTGGTCGGCGTGAGGTCCTTGTAGGCCTCGGCCATCGTCTGGATGGCCTTCTGCACCGTCTCGAACGGCCGGGCCAGGGAGATGCGGATGAAACGCAGTCCGCTTTCCGGGTCGGCCCAGTGGAACGGAGCGCAGGGCAGCACGTGCACACCGCGCTTGAGCATCTCCTTGTGCAGGACGGCCGAGTCGGGACCAGCCTCGGGGAGTTCAATCCGGGCCACGCTGATCTGCGAGTCCGGGTCGGCGAGCTTCAGCCCGACCTGCGCGAGGGTCTCCTTGACCACCGTGCGGTTCCGCTCGACGAGCTCGCGGGCTCGCTCGTAGCCGCCGTCCACCCAGTCCCCGGCCAGGTCGGTGATGAGCTGCAACACCACTGGGGAGGCGGCGAGCAGGGATTCGGAGAAGGCGTGCTCGATGGGCAGGTTGGTGCGTTCGCTGTAGGCGAGCAGGCCGATCTTGAGTTCGTGGGTCGGCCAGAGCTTGCCGGTGTCCTCGATGGTGATCCAGTCGGCACCCGCGGCGTCGAGTACCGCATAGGTGTCGTACTGGGCGTCCCGGACCTGACCGCGGAAGCTGGCGTCGATGATGACGATCTGGTTGTGCCGCACGGCGTGCTCCGCCAGCGACTTGAGGTGGCCCTCGGGGGTGATGAGCCCGGTCGGGTTGTTCGGCAGTGTCACCACGATCGCGTTGACCGGCGCGCCCGGCCACTGCTCGGCGAGGAGCTCTTCCTCGGTCAGTGGCACCAGCTCCAGTCCGCGCGTCTTGAGCAGGTCGGCGATGTTGTCGAACGTCGGGTGCAGCACGGCGACGGTCGCCCCCGCCGGCAGCGCTCGGGCCACGATGTCCGTGGCGAGCGTCGAGGAGTAGCAGCTGAGGATGCGGCCGGAACCGACCGGTGCGCTGTGCTGGCCGATCGCTTCGAAGAACGCCTTGTGCGCTGCGAGCTCGATTTCCGGGAAGGGGCGGCGAACGGCTTCCTCAAACATTCCCGGAATACGGGCGACGATGTCCGACTGCTGTGGAGTGAGGACGAGACGGGCGTGTCCGTCGGTGAGATTGAGCCCACCGTCGACATCAATCAGCGCGTCAACTTCCATCGTCGTCAGATTGACAACTTCGGTCATCCTCAGCCCTTCGATAAGTCCCCGGATGCCTTCTGCTGTCCGCACTGTCAAGCCGATTTCGGGCGTCACTAAAGTGCGATTCGGCTCCGCAGAATCTGTCACGTTGCCGAAAATATATGGAGCCGTGCCGTGTCCGCGCCTGTCCCCTCAAATGGGGACCGCGGGCCATTCCTGGTCGCCCTTAGACTCCGGTCCGTTCACGTCGGACCGCAGGCGGATACGCCCGTGGCAGGAAGGGGGAGGAAGAACGCTATGCACCACTTGGCGCTCACACCCGAGGACAACGCGGCGCTCACCCCGATGCTCACCGAGCTCACGGGGTTGTACGACACGGTCGAGAACCCCGACCTGATCCGTCGCGCCCCCGTTCTGGCGAAGGCGCTGCCTTCCCACCTCCTTTCGTTCCTGGAGGAGTTCCGGTTCGAGGAGCCCGCCGCCTTGTGCCTGGTGTCCGGCCTCGACGTGGACGAGGCTGTGCTCGGCCCGACGCCCGAGCACTGGCGGGACAGCCAGTACGACTCGCCGGCCTTCCGGCAGGAGATCTTCTTCCTGCTGTGCGCCGCGGCCCTCGGCGACGTCTTCGGGTGGGCGACCCAACAGGACGGGCGCATCATGCACGATGTCCTGCCGATCAGAGGTCACGAGAACTACGAGATCGGGTCCAACAGCCTCCAGCACCTCTCCTGGCACACCGAGGACGCCTTCCACCCGTGCCGTGGCGACTACGTGGCGCTGATGTGCCTGAAGAACCCCGACGCGGTGGAGACGGTCGTCTCCTCGGTACCGGACATGGACTGGTCGGACATCGACGTGGAGGCCCTGTTCGAGCCGGAGTTCACGGTCATGCCGGACAACTCCCACCAGCCGCAGCAGGGCGCGGCTCCCTCCGGGGACCCGCGCATCGACATGCTGCGCGAGCGAAGCTTCCGGCTCATCCAGGAATGGAACGACAACCCGCAAAAGCGCCCCCTGCTCTACGGCGACCGGCGGGACCCGTACATGGCGCTCGACCCGTACCACATGGACCCATCGACGTGGACGGACCGCGCCCAGCAGGCGTTCAAGCAGCTCTGCGACGAGATCGAGAGGCGGATGACGGATGTCGTGCTGCGCCCCGGAGACCTCGTGTTCGTCGACAACTTCCGTGCCGTGCACGGCCGCAAGTCCTTCCAGGCCCGGTACGACGGGACGGACCGCTGGTTGAAGCGGCTCAACGTCACCCGCAACCTGCGCGGCTCCCGGGCCTGGCGTCCTGCGGCCGGCGACCGCGTCATCTACTGAGCGTGCCGGGCCGTTCGGCCGGGCGGTTCAGCCGCCGGCCGCCGCGAGGCGGCCGGCGAAATCGGCCAGTGCCGCCTCGTCGACGTTGCTGATGCTGACGCGCAGGGTCCGCTGGTCCTCGGGGTGGAAGGCCGTCCCGGGAAGAACCAGTGCGTCCTGTTTCAGCAGGAGTTCGCGCACCACGTCGCCGGTCGCCCGGTCGGTGAACGGATGGCGCACCCACCCGAAGAAGCCGCCGATGGAGAGAAGTTCGAAGCCTCCGGGGCGGTCGGACATCGCCCGCGTGAACACGGCTCGCTTCGCCGCGATCTCGGCCGCCCGTTCCCGGCGCCAGATCCCTGCCCCGGTGAGACCGGCCCAGGCGGCTTCTTGGCCGACGCGCGGTGGGCAGATGGCGACGCAGTCGAGCAGCTTCATGATTTCCCGGTTCAGGGTGGGCGCGGCCACGATCGCGCCCACCCGGTATCCGGGTATCGCGAGGTCCTTGGAGAAGCTGTGCAGGCTGATGACCGCCTCCGGCCAGCCGGGGTCGGCGAACAGCGGGTGCGCGGGTTCCTCCGTGTCGCGGAACGAGCGGTAGGTCTCGTCGAGGATCAGGGCGATCCCGTGCCGCTCGGCGAGTCTCGCGAAAGCGGAGATCTCCTCTGGCGGGATGGTCGCGCCGCTCGGGTTGCCCGGAGTGACCAAGGCGATCGCGCGGGTGCGAGGGGTGATGAGTTCCTCGGCCGCTGCGGCGGTCGGCACCAGGTCCGGGCCCGGCTCCAGGTAGACGGGGGTGATGCCGTCCAACCGCAGCCACATGTCGTGGTTGAAGTAGTAAGGGAGCGGCAGGATCACCTCGTCGCCAGGCTCGGCGAGCGCCGAGGTCACCAGGCAGAAGGCCTGGTTGCAGCCAGCGGTGACGACGACGTGCTCCTCGCCGACCCGGCCCCGGTAGTCCCGTGACAACTCGGCGGCGAAGGCGGACCGCAACTTGGGCAGACCGGCCAGGTCGACGTAGTCCGCACCGTGGGCGTCCCGGGCGACGCTCACGACGTGCTCCACCACGGAGGCGGCGGCCGGGTAGGCGGGTGCAGCCTGTGCGAGGTCGAGCAGGCCCTCGCTGCCCCTGCCTTCACGCTCGTCGAGCAGCGCGTACGTCGCGCCGATCGGTGAATCGGTCTGTCGCAGGGTCCTGGGAGTCAGTCGCACGCCGGTTCTCCTTCGAGATGCTGGTCGCACCGAGCTTCCCGGGCGTCGAGCCGGCCCGCCATCCCCCTCTTCATGGGACGTTCCCCGGATGGCGGCACCTCGCAGAACGGCCCTTCTAGGACCTGAGCAGCTGTGCCCGCCAGCTGTCGGGGAGGGCGGTACCGTACTCGATCTCGTGTACTGCGCGGAAGGAGGCGAGATCCTCCAGTTGTTCGACCACGGCTCGGCGTAGCGTCGCCGTTGGCTTGACGTCGGGTTCGAGGAAGATGCCCTCGACCACCAGTCGGTCGCCCTTCCGCTCGACGCGCGGGGAGATCCGGCCGACGAGTCGGTCCTGGTGCACGATCGGCAACAGGTAGTAGCCGTACTCCCGTTTCGCCTTGGGCACGTACATCTCGTTGCGGAAGTCGAAGTCCCAAAGCCGCTGGGTCAGTCGCCGGTCGCTGACGAGGTTGTCGAACGGGGAGAGCAGGACCGTGCGACCCTGCCAGTCCCCCGCACGGACGGCCGCCAGTTCGGCCTGGGCGTCAGCGTGCACGTACCAGGTCTCGGACGGTCCCCCGCCCTCGACCCGAACCGGGATGACCCTGCCCTGCTCGGTGAGGGTGCGCAGTACGGCGGGCAGGCCGACGTACTGCCCGCGCAGGAAGTACTGCTTGATGTCCAGCGGCCGGGCGACCCCGAGCGCCCGCAGGGTGTGCTCAGTGGCGGTGGCGACCTTGTCCTCGGCCGGCATCGGGCTCAGGTCCGTGCCGGGGGGCAGGCATGCCTCTGGCAGGCTCCACAGGCGTTGGCCGGCTTCGCGGCCGGCCACCATGATCCGGCCCTGGAGCCACAGGAAGGTCAGCATGCGTTCGACGTTGCGCCCCGCGGTCCAGCCCGAGGACGGCCAGTCCATCGTCGCGAGGTCCTCGAAGGCGTCGGTCGGCAGCGGGCTGCCCTCGCCGAGGCGGGACAGCACGTGCTTGAGGAGCGCCTCGTTGGCGTCCATCCACACCTGCGTGAAGGACCGGTTGGGCGGCGGGTAGGCGTCCATCGTCACCCGGTGCAGCGGATAGTCCTCGGTGAGCACGACGGCCGCCGCGTGCGCCCAGTACTCGAAGAGCCACCGGTCCTGCCACCACAGTGTGGACAGGTGTGGCGCGGCTCTGGTGCCCAGGCGGCTCCAGACGACCAGTTCGTGGCTGGGGGCCACGACGCTCACCGGGTCGAGTTGGAGGTAGCGCAGCGAACGCAGCACCGTGCGCAGGCCGTCCGGGGTCGGGGCCGGTCGGGCAGCCGTCAGGTGTTGCCGTGTCAGGGCGAGTTGACGTGCCTCGGGCTTGCTGAGCGTCAGGTTCGCCTTGGGCGTGGTCATCTTGCTGCTCCTTGCTGGGCCAGTCGGCCACGGGAAGGACTCAGTTCGTGCTGTCGATCAGCGTTGCCCGGATTCCTGTTGCCCTGGACGGGGGCAGGGGCCAACCGCTTTCCGAGCAGCGCGACTCGGGTGAGCTCCGCCTTGTTGCCCACCCCCAGCTTCGCACGTATGCGTTTGACGTAGGTGTCGACGGTGTGGGGGCTGATGCCGAGTCGGGTGGCTATCTGGCCGTGGGTCAGACCGCGGGAGATCTGCCGCAGGACCTGGGTCTCGCGGTCGGAGAGGTTGCAGCCGGCGGCAGCGCTCCACTGCGGCGGGAGGGAGCCGGTGCACCCGCAAGGCGCCACGGGCTCGGCGCGCCCGCATGAGGTCACTTCGCTCCCGGCGGCGATCGCGCGAACGGCGCGCACGATGCACCTGGCCGATCCGTGCTTGTTGATGACGCCGGAGGCGCCAGCCAGGAGGTACGGGTCGGCACTCGCCGCCGGATCGTGGTTGACGACCAGGACGGGCGCCTGGGTGGTGAGCTCGGTAATGGAGTGGATGGTGGCGAAGGAGAGCACTTCGGAGTCGATAAGGAGGACGTCACTGTGCCCCGTGGGATCTTCTTGAGGCGAAGTACGCGCCGTTGTGGAGATTCCCGAGCTTTCCAGAATCTGGACGAGGCCGGCGAGGTATACCGGAGACGTTGTCACTACTTCGATTCGGATCACGACATCCCCGTGACTTGTGGCCGTGTAACTGGTCGTACTGCGTGCTTCGGTACCACGAAGCAAAGCTCCAGGCCGCCGGCGATTATGTCGCCGAGGGCCCGTCCCCCATACCCAAAGAATGCCTGCGGCTTCATTGCCGGACCTGCAATGGATTCATCGGATTGTTGGTACTCGGTTTAAGTCAGGACGCTATCATTGTCGGTTGCTGTCGAACGGGCCTGTCCCTATTTTAGGGGACACCGTGGGGGGTGGCGCCGGGTGGTGTGGCCTTCGGGCGGCGTTGGTGAATTGGCCGTCTGAAGTGATCTGCCGGACACGGGACGGCGGTTTCGGTGGCCGATGGTGTGTACCGGGGTGACTCGTGTGAGCCGGCCTTGCGGGGCCTAGTAGTGCTTGGTCAGGTTGGTGTGGTGCTTGGTATGTCGCGGTGGCAGGTGGGGCAGGCGCCGGTCCAGGTGGCGAGGAGGGTCTGTAGTT
>NZ_JBIAGC010000026.1:0-85591 GCF_042869595.1 Streptomyces sp. NPDC006879 | reverse complement strand
ACCGCAGCCATTTCGTCCGGAGTCACACACCCACAACGCGACACACAACCCGAAGGACACGCACCACCAAACACGACCTGACCAAGCACTACTAGGCGGCCACGGCCCCAGTGAGCCGGCCGTCGTCCATCGTCACCGTCGCGTCCATCCGCTCCAGATGCGTCCGGTCGTGGGTGACCATGACGGTGGCGGTCTCCCGCTCCCGCGTCAGGCGCACCAGGAGGTCGAGCACCGCCCGCCCACTCTCGTGGTCCAAAGCACTGGTCGGCTCGTCCACCAGCAGCACCGACGGTTCGTTCATCAAGGCCCGGGCGATGTTCACCCGCTGGCGCTGGCCTCCGGAGAGCTGGTGCGGGCGACGGTGGGCCTGACCGGCCAGACCCACCGCGTCCAGCAGTTCCAGCGCCCGCGCCCGATGCGCCCGAGGTGGCCTCCCGGCCAGGTGCACCATGACCAACAGCTGCTCGATGCAGGAAAGCGAGGGCAACAGGTTGGGCTGCTGGAAGACGATCCCGATGCGATCGCGGCGAAGGGTCGACCGCTGCGCCGCAGTCAGTTGCGAGGTGTCCTGCCCGCCCACGATCACCCGTCCGGCATCGGGGAGCACCAGTGTCGCCGCCACCGCCAGGAGAGAGGACTTCCCGGAGCCGGACGGGCCGATCACGGCTGTCAGCGTGCCGGAGGGAACGGACAGCCCGACCGCGTCCAGCGCGGTCAGCCGCCCATCTCCGTCGGGGTAGGTCAAGGTCACATCTGACAGCAACAGACTCATCGTGCGCTCCCGAGAGCGGTGAGGGGGTCGACGGCGGTGATGCGCCGAATGGACAGCGCGGCGCCGAGCGCCCCGAGGAGGATCATCACGGCCGCCGGGACGAGCACGGTCGAGGCATCAAGCACGAAGGGCACGTCACCGCCACCGATCAACGCCCCCAGGGCCGCCGCGAGTGCGGTGCCCAGCGCGGTACCGGCGGCGAGCATCACCACCGCCTGCCCGAGGGCGTCCCGCAGGAGGTAGGGCGTGGAGGCGCCGAGTGCCTTGAGAACCGCCACGTCCCCACTGCGCTGGATGGTCCAGACCGTGAAGAAGGCACCGATGACCAGGGCCGAAATGGCGAACAAGAACCCCCGCATGAGCTGGAGCGATCCGTTTTCCGCCTGGTAGGAGCCGATTGCGCCCAAGGCCTGCGACAGTGTGAGCGATCGTGTACCGGCAGCTGCGTCGCCAGCCGTGAGGTCCGCGTCCGCGCTGGTCCGCAGGGCGATCACGGTGGCCTGCGCGGGACCGGACCTCGGGCCGGAGAGCTCCTGCCAGTCCTCCAGCGCGACCCACACCACGGGGGTGTGGCTGAAGGACGCTGCGCCCGCGACGGCCCCGACCCGGGCCTCCAGGGAACCGATACGGAGCTCGCCGCCCACCTGGGCATCGAGTTCCGCCGCGGCCTTTTCGGAGAGGACCACGCTCCCTGGGGTCAACGTGCCGGGTGCGAGGTCACTTCGGGGTTCCACTCCGAAGGCGGTCACAGCGACGGTCCGCTCACCGACCACGGCGTTGAGGGTACGGATCCCTACCGGTTGCGCGGTGAGCACCCCCGGCCGGGCCTGCCATGCTCGCCACGCGCGCTCGGGAACCGAGGACTGCGTGAAGGAAGGTTGTTGACCGTCGGGCGGGGCGGCGAAGGCGAGCCGGTCGGCCGGCAGGCCGGTGACGGCTGAGACGTTCTCCCGGGCAAGGCCCGCGGTCAGTCCCGACAACAGTCCCACGAGCAGCGTGATCAGCACCACGACCGTGCCCATGAGCGCGAACCGCCCTTTGGCGAACCGCAGATCTCTCCATGCGACGAACATGCTTCCAGCCTCGCCGTCCGGAAGGGGGGCGGGCATCGCGCTGACGACGAGAGCCCGGGATCGAAGGGCGGAGGGGAAAATCAACCTTTCGATTGACGGGCGCCGTCGCCACGGCCGAGGCGCGCAGCCGGAGCTTGTACGCGTTGGCACCCCACGGGCTCCGGGGCTGGCCAAACGTCGCCCGTCACACTGCAACATCACCGAACACGGTCACCGGGTGCAGACAAGAGGCGTGGACCCCGCCACACTGCGGTGTGACCTTGCACGTCGGCGGGCCGACCCCGCCGACATCCGCTCGACCCAACCAAACTGACGCTACGTCAGTCCAGCGGGGTGTCGACCCCCGGAAGGAAGCGGAACATGCGAAACCTCCCGCCGAACGCCTCCGCGCACGAAGAATGCGGCCCCACCACAGCAACGGGGCAAAAGCCCGACCCCGCTTCCCCCAAGCGACTGCGCTCACGCGTCGGCGCCGTCGTGAGTGCCTCGGCCCTACTGGTCCTCACCTCCGCGACAGCGGCCCACGCCGACCCACCGGGCCATCTGCCGCAGCGAGCCGGAGGCTACGAGCAGTCCTTCTCCCCGGCCTTCGACTACGACGGCGACGGCTGCTACGCCACCCCGGCCATCGGACCGGACGGCACCCTGGCCCCGGGCCTGAAGACCACCGGCGCCATCAACGGCAACTGCCACGACCGATCCGACCTCGACAACTCCCAGACCTATGCACGTTCGGCCTGCAACAACGGCTGGTGCGCCATCGTCTACGCCGGGTACTTCGAGAAGGACCAAGCCGTGCACGGCAGTGGCCTGGGCGGCCACCGGCACGATTGGGAGCACGTCATCTCGTGGGTCAACCAGGCCTCAAACCGAGTGGAGTACGTCTCGACCACCCAGCACAGCACCGTGAAGACCTACCCCCGCTCCCAAGTGCGCTTCGACGGGTCACACCCCAAGGTCGTATACCACAAGGACGGCGCCGGCACGCACTTCTTCCGCCTCGCGAACGGCAACGACGAACCGCCGGAGAACCACTACCACGACTGGCGCTACCCACCGCTCGTGGACTGGAGCGGCTGGCCCAGCAGTTGGCTCCGCGACCGGCTCATGAACGCGGACTTCGGGGCCGCCACCATCAAGATCACCGATCGGGACAACCGGTTTGCGGCCCTCCTGAACAACTCCAAACCCGGCAGCATCCCCTTCGACCCCTGGGCGTGACGAGGGCATGATCCGTCGGGGCCGTCCCGTGATCCGCGGTGGATCAGCGCACGGCGTCGGATGGGCCCACACACACAAACGCTGGGGCATCCCTCAAACCGGCATCAGCGTGGTCCAACGACGCAGCGAGGCGCCACGGCTGGCGCCGCACACCCGCCGGGCATCGCGGGACAGCCCTTAGGCTGGAACAGCCATGCGATCCCGCCCCACCACACCCGTCTCGCGCATCCTGCGACTGTGCCTCCACGGCCTGCTGCTCGGCCTACTCGTCGTCGCGGCAGCCCGCACCACGGCCGATTCCGGTTCCCTGGTACCCGTCGTGGCCGCCTGCGCGGTCATGGGCGTGGTCTACCTGGTGGGCGTGCGCACTCCGGCCGTCCACCGCTCCGTGGGTGCCGCCGCCGGCTGGCTGGCGGCTCTGGGTGCCGCCTGGCTGCTGCTCCTCGCGCTCACGCCGGACGCACTGTGGTTGGCCTTCCCCCTGTACTTCCTCCAACTGCACCTGCTGCCGCTGCGCTGGGCGCTACCCGCCGTGGCGCTCACCGCGGGCGCCGCGATCGCCGGGTACACCCTCCAGGTCACCCCCTTCAACCCCGGCGCCTTCCTCGGACCGACGCTCGGCGCCGCCGTCGCCGTGGCCGTCGCCCTCGGTTACCAGGCTCTGTACCGCGAGAGCGAGCGCCGCCGTGAGCTCATCGAGGAGCTCATGAGCACCCGCGCCGAACTGGCCGCCGCCGAACGCGAGGCCGGGATCCTGACCGAACGGGAACGGCTGGCCCGGGAGATCCACGACACCCTGGCGCAGGGGCTGTCCTCGATCCAGCTCCTGCTGCGTGCGGCCGAGCGGACGCTACCGCAAGACGCGGCGGCCCTCGGGCACATCCGCCGGGCTCGTGAAGCCGCACAGGACAATCTCGTGGAGGCACGGCAGTTCGTGCGCGCCCTCACCCCGCCTGACCTCGTCACCGGTTCCCTGCCCGCCGCTCTCGAACGTCTATGCGAAGCCCACCCCGGGGCGCGGTTCTCGGTGGCCGGCTCCGCGACGGAGCTGCCCACCCCGTACGAGGTGGCCCTGTTGCGCATCGCCCAGTCCGCGCTCTCCAATGTGACCCGGCACGCCAGGGCCGACCGTGCGGAGATCACTCTGACGTTCATGGACGGGTCGGTGACCCTCGACATCGTCGACGACGGACGCGGCTTCGACCCGACCCGCACGCCGAGCGGCGACGGCGGCTTCGGCCTCCCCGCGATGCGGGCACGCGCCCAGAGCCTGGGCGGCACCTTCACCGTGGAGACCGCCCCCGGCCAGGGGACCGCCGTAGCCGTCGCCCTCCCCCTGAAGGAGCCCGCATGAGCATCCGCCTGCTGCTTGCCGATGACCACCCGGTGGTACGGGCCGGCCTGCGCGCCGTCCTGGACACCGAACCCGACTTCACGGTCGTGGCCGAGGCCACCACCGCCGAGCAGGCCGTGGCGCTCGCCGCATCAGAGCAGTTGGACGTGGTCTTGATGGACCTCCAGTTCGGATCCGGGATGCACGGTTCGGCGGCGACCGCACGGATCACGGGGCGACCGGGAGCACCCCGGGTCCTAGTCCTGACCACCTACGACACGGACGCAGACATCCTTGCCGCCGTGGAAGCCGGGGCCTCCGGTTACCTCCTCAAGGACGCGCCGCCCGAAGAGCTCGCGGCAGCCGTGCGAACCGCGGCGGCCGGCCAGTCCGCACTGGCCCCGGCCGTGGCACTACGACTGATGGACCGGATGCGCGCGCCGGCGGAGTCACTTACCAAGCGCGAGCTGGAGGTCCTCCAACTGGTGGCGGACGGCCTGTCCAACCACCAGATCAGCAAGCGGCTCTTCCTGAGCCAGGCGACCGTGAAGTCCCACCTGGTGCACATCTACGCCAAGCTCGGCGTGGACTCGCGCACCGCGGCCGTCGCCACTGCCGCCGCCCGCCGCCTGATCCGCACACCGTAGCGTGCCGCCGCGACTCGACCCCGCTCCCTTCTGGCCGCCGCCTACGCGACCCAGCTGGGTGTCGGCTGCGCCGGGGTGAGCGGCAGACCGTCGTGGAAGGCGCGGGCGAGGCGCAGCACACCCTCCTCCAGCCGGTCCCCTGGCAGCGTGTACGGAAGGCGCACCCGGTGCTCGAACGTGCCGGTGTCCACGCCGAAGCGGTTGCCCCCGCTGATCCGCACGCCCACGCCGCGGGCCCGTTGTGCCAGTGCCGCGCTCACCGGCCGGCCTAGGTCCACCCACAGGGACAGACCACCGGGTGGGGTACGCCAGGACCAGGCGGGTGCATGCCGTTCCAACGCCCCGAGCAGCGCGGTCCGCTGCTCCCTCAGCCGCCGCAAGCGGCCCGGCAGTACGTCGTCCATGCCGCGCAGCAGCGCCACCGCCAGCAGCTGGTCGAAGACCGACCCCGCCATGTCCGCCGTCACGCGTACGGCTGCGAGTTCGGTCACGAGCTTGCCGGTGGCTCGGATCCACCCCACCCGCAGTCCGCCCCAGTGGGTCTTGCTCAACGACCCGAGCGTCAACACGTGGTCCCCTGCCCCGCGGGCGGCCAGCGCGGCGGTGGGGCCGGGCGCCGCGGTGTCCAGCGCGAGTTCCGCCATGGTCTCGTCTACCACCAGCCACGCTCCCACCCGCCGGGTGGCGGCCAGCAGCCGCAGTCGCTGCTCCGGTGGCATCAGCAGACCCGTCGGGTTGTGGAAGTCGGGGATGGAGTACACCACCCGTGGCGCGACTTGGCGCAGCGTGGATTCGGCGACGTCCAGGTCCCATCCGTCCTGCGAGACGGCGATCGAGGCGTTGCGCAGCCCTGCTTGGCGCAGTGCGTCCAAGGCGTTGGCGTAGGTGGGGTTCTCCGTCATCACCCGGTCGCCCGCCCGGCACAGCAACCCCAGCACCAGGGTCAGGCCCTGCTGCGCGCCGGAGGTGACCAGGATCTGGTCCGCCCGTGTGGGCAGACCCCGCCGGGTGTAGCGCGCGGCGATCTCCGCTCGGAGCTCGTGCAGTCCGTACGGGTGGTAGCCCGGCGTGGCCGAGAACTCCACCAGGCGTGTCGCCGCCCATGCGACGGCCGGCTCGAAAACGGCATCGGGCGCCCCCATCGTGGCGATGGCGAGGTCGATCACCTCTCCGTCGACCTCGCCGGTGAGGGCGTGCACCCCGGTGGGCCGGTGGCCTTCTGGAAGTGCGGTCCAGGTTCCCGCGCCGCGCCGGCTGCGTGCGTATCCGCCTTCCCGGAGCAGGTCATAGGCCGCGGTCACGGTGGCGCGACTGGCTGCCAGGACCTCGGCCAGCTCCCGCTCGGCCGGTAGCCGCACCCGCAGGGAGATCCGGCCGTCGAGGATCAAGGTCCCGATGGCCTGGGCCAAGCCCCGGTAGCCGGGTCGCCCCCGGACCTCGGCCGGCAGCAGCGCCACGAGCTGTCGACTGCCCAGGGTCCGGACGGAAGCAGTCCCTGGCGGTCCACCCGCCATACCAACCTCCCTCTATCCATCATGCCAACAAGAGCCAACCACGCTAGTTCTACCCGTTTGGACTGCCATAGGGTAACCAAAGCGTGGACAGTGGCCTCGCAATGGAGGCTTTGAAGACCAGCCGCCGGCATACCGCCGCCGATCGTGCAAGGCGGGGAGCACGTCGAGCAGGAGCCGGGTTGAAGGAGCTCCTTTCAGCCTCCGGACTCGCTCACGGAGGTCGGCCCCGGCAACTCCGCCGCGGCGGATGCGACGCTTCCCATCGAGGGCGTCAGGGTGGGCCGGACATCCGGGGCTGACGGGTCCGCGGACCTGCCGTCCGCCCCCGTCCGGCTCGCTGGCAGGCCGAACCCCTCTATGGCCGAACGCACTTCGGCAAGGGGCTCTGACAACGCGCTCATCGAGCCGATCGCACCGGCGATCAGGAGGAGCGACCGTCGCAGTCGAGCCACCTCCGGCGCCCCACCGGCCGTCATGGCGTACAGCGCCGCAAGCTCGTCCTCGGCGATGGTCCGGTCAGTGAACTCGCCCGGGTATCCGGCCAGTGCACGGCGGAGCCGGGACACGGCCCGGCATAAGTCGGCGACCGCCGGGTCATCACCACTCACACCCAGCTGGCGCCGCCCCACACGTCCGCTGCCCACACCCACCAACACAGCCCCCTCACACCGCTACCCGCCCACCCGCCGAGGGCGCCCGCCGGGCTGCCGCCCGAGGGTGCGCGGGCCAGTTAACCCACCCCGCGCCCGCGGCGCCAGCTTGCCGCCGGAAATTCAGCTCTACGGTCCTTGTACCGCCGTCGGGAGGCAGCGGTGGTATGCAGTCCCCATGCCTTCGAATCACTCCGCGCGCCCGGACTCACCCAAGGTCGCAGGCCTGCTACTCGCGGCCGGCGGTGGCCGACGGCTGGGAGGTCACCCCAAGGCGCTCCTGGTCCACGAGGGCCGCCCGCTGGTCGAGCACGCCCTCAGCAGCCTGCGCAAGGGGGGCTGCTGGCCGCTGCACGTGGTCCTGGGTGCCGCTGCCACCGAGGTACGGGCGCGTGCCGACCTCGGCGACTGCGTCGTGTCGGAGAATCCCGACTGGCAGGAGGGAATGGGTTCCTCGTTGCGCGTCGGTCTGGCCGCGCTCGCTGACGGTGGGTGCGACGCGGCGCTCGTCAGTCTGGTCGACCAGCCCGGCATCGGCCCCGACGCCGTTGCTCGGGTACGCGCCGCCTACCGCTCGCCTCAGAGCCTGGTGGCCGCCTCGTACGGGGGCCGGCGCGGCCACCCGGTGCTCTTCGGTGCCGCGCGGTGGCCCGACATCACGGCGACGGCTCTCGGGGACCGGGGCGCCCGGGACCATCTGACCCGCCATTCGGCGGACATCACCCTGGTGGAGTGCGCGGACATCGCCGAGCCGTATGACATCGACGTTCCGGCGGACCTCGACCGGCTCCGCTGAGGCGTACCGCACACCGGGGAGCGGGTAGTGACCGTGGTGGCACTCAGAGCCACCCGGGGGCCGTTTGGCGGCACTTGTGTCGACCAGAAGAATCTCGACATCAACAAACCATTGAACTTCCACCATGAGGAAATTACTATCCACTGGTCAGAAGCGCCCTGTACCCTAGACGGCGCCCGCGACCGCGTACCGGAACCTCGCACCACGACGGCACTGCGTGCCGCGCAGTGCCCGCGCAAGTGCATTCCAGCGGCCGCCAGGCACCGCCGCTGAAGGAGTGACCGTCATGTCAGCACCAGCGCCGTCCTCGCTGGCCATCGTCGATGCCGACCCCCTGCCACGGCAGGACGAAGTCCTCACCGAAGCGGCACTCGCCTTCGTGGCCGAGCTGCACCGGCGTTTCACCCCACGCCGGGACGAGCTCCTCGCCCGCCGCGCCGAGCGCCGCGCCGAGATCGCCCGCACCTCCCACCTCGACTTCCTCCCGGACACCGCACAGGTCCGCGAGGGCGACTGGAAGGTGGCCCCGGCCCAGGCCGCACTGAACGACCGGCGCGTGGAGATCACCGGCCCGACCGACCGGAAGATGACCATCAACGCCCTGAACTCGGGCGCCAAGGTCTGGCTCGCCGACTTCGAGGACGCATCCGCTCCCACCTGGGAGAACGTCATCCTCGGCCAGCTCAACCTCATGGACGCCTACGCGGGTCGGATCGACTTCACCGACGACCGCAGCGGCAAGTCGTACCGCCTGCGCCCCGCGGACGAGCTCGCCACCGTGGTGATGCGTCCGCGCGGCTGGCACCTCAACGAGCGCCACCTGCAACTCGACGGGGTGGCCGTGCCCGGGGCCCTCGTCGACTTCGGCCTCTACTTCTTCCACAACGCCCGAACGCTGATCGACCTCGGCAAGGGACCCTACTTCTACCTGCCCAAGACGGAATCCCACCTGGAGGCTCGCCTCTGGAACGAGATCTTCGTCTTCGCCCAGGACTACGTCGGCATCCCACAGGGCACCGTCCGGGCCACCGTCCTGATCGAAACCATCACGGCAGCCTACGAGATGGAAGAGATCCTCTACGAACTGCGTGATCATGCCGCCGGGTTGAACGCGGGACGCTGGGACTACCTCTTCTCCATCGTCAAGAACTTCCGCGACGGCGGACAGAAGTTCGTGCTGCCCGACCGCAACGCGGTGACGATGACAGCTCCGTTCATGCGCGCGTACACCGAACTCCTCGTCCGGACCTGCCACAAGCGCGGTGCACACGCCATCGGCGGCATGGCCGCCTTCATCCCCTCCCGCCGGGACGCCGAGGTCAACAAGGTCGCCTTCGAAAAGGTCAAGGCCGACAAGGACCGGGAGGCCGCTGACGGCTTCGACGGCTCCTGGGTCGCCCACCCGGACCTGGTCCCGATCGCCATGGCCTCCTTCGACGCGGTCCTCGGCGACGAGCCCAACCAGAAGGACCGGTTGCGCGAGGACGTCGCGGTCGCCCCGGGCGACCTGACCGCCATCGACTCCCTCGACGCCCGCCCCACCTTCGGGGGCTTGCGCAACGCCGTGCAGGTCGGGATCCGCTACATCGAAGCCTGGCTGCGCGGCCTCGGCGCCGTCGCCATCTTCAACCTGATGGAGGACGCGGCCACCGCTGAGATCTCACGTTCACAGATCTGGCAGTGGATCAACGCGGGGGTGGTCTTCGAGGACGGCCGAGCCGCCACCGCCGAGCTCGTCCGCGCCGTCGCGGCGGAGGAACTCGCCGCCATCCGAGCGGAGATCGGCGAGGATGCCTTCGCCGCCGGTGCTTGGCAGCAGGCCCACGACCTACTGCTCCAGGTATCCCTGGACACCGACTACGTGGACTTCCTCACCCTGCCCGCCTACGAACAGCTGACCGCTCGCTGAGCCGCGCCGGCAGCGACCGGGCGGAGCGCCACCCCGCACCCACCGGGCGTGTCATCGGATCGCCCCGGACACGCCAGGGGCGTGTCCGGGGCGATCCGGACATCGCGGTTTTCGGCCAGCGTCCGGAGGCTGCCCGAGAGCTCCTACCCCGGAACAAGCCGGACCACCGGTGCCCCCGACGCCCACCGACGGCGCCGGGGGCACCTCCATGCCCTGCCCCGCTCACGGCCCACCACACCGGCCTGGAACCGAACGGACGGTCGGCCGTGATCAAAACGAAACCTGCGGATACCTAGCGGTAACAACCTGCGGCGTGCCAGATTCCCGGTTGCCACCGGCCGGCGGTACCCCCACTCATCAAGCCATGCGCTGGAGTCCCCACTCCAGCGTGGCCGAACGCAGGAGTTCCCAGTGATCGGATTGGGCACCGCCAGCAGATCCCACCCACCGCACGGGCAGATCCACACCAGGCCCCGCCGACGGGTCCCCTACCGGGTCCGGGCCATGGGCGCGGTCGCACTCGCGCTGCCGCTCGCGTTCAACGCGCTGTTCAGCGCCACGGCCGCGCGGGCCGCCGAGAGCTCCGGTCGGGGCCCCACCGCCATCGTGACGCTCGGCGACAGCTACATCTCGGGTGAGGCGGGGCGCTGGAAGGGCAACAGCCTCACCAACAGCGGCAACCGCAACGGAACCGACCGGGCCTGGGTCAGCGGCTCCGTATACGACCCGTCCCGCGTCTACGGCGCCACGGCCGCCAACGGTTGCCACCGTTCCGACTCGGCCGAGGTCAAGAGCGCCACCGGCACCACCGAGGCGCTCATCAACCTCGCCTGCTCCGGAGCGGTGACTGACAACGTTTTCCGGGCCTCCAAGGGTGGTGTGGGCTACAAGGGCGAGGCTCCACAAGCCGACCAGCTCGCATCCGTCGCCGCCAGCCACGAGGTCAAGGTCATTGCGCTGTCCATCGGCGGCAACGACCTCGGGTTCGCGGACATCATCGAGACCTGCGCCAAGGACTTCATCATCTGGTACTCGTACTGCTACGACGACCAGCAGCGCGAGGTCGACGCCAAGATCAACACCGTGATGGCCAAAGTGGGCAAGTCGGTAGACGAGATCCGCGCCGTGATGACTGCTGCGGGTTACGGCGCCGATGACTACCGGATCGTCCTTCAGTCCTACCCCTCACCGATCCCCCGCGCCTCCGAGAACCGCTACTCCGAGCACGACTGGAGTCGCTGGCGCAGCGGCGGTTGCCCGTTCTGGAACCGGGACTCGGACTGGGCCCGGGACCAACTCGTGCCGCAGATCGCTGACCGGCTGAAGGCCGTGGCCGCGGCCAAGGGAACTCAGTTCCTCGACCTGCGGGACGCCCTCCAGGGGCGGGAGGTGTGCGCCAAGGCGAGCAAGCACGTGAGTTCCTCGGCACCCGCGTCCGCGGGCAGCAGCGAGTGGGCCCGCTGGATCGACAGCACGGAGACCCAGAGCTTGATCCAGGAGTCCATGCACCCCAACTACTACGGCCAACTCGCGCTGGGTCGCTGCCTCACGCTCGTCTATGCCAAGGGTTCGGGCAACCACAGCTGTCGCAACACGGCTGGCGGGGACCGCAACGGGATGTATCTGACCTCACTGCCGTAGAACTCGTTGGTCTCAGGTCGCGAGGAGCCGGCTCATGTGGCATCCGGCGGCGCGGAAGCTCGCGCCGCCGGATCCGACCGGCGCCGAGCGGTTGGTGCCTGACGGGTTTCCGGAGAGGCCGAGACCTGGTCGTCCTCGTACGGTGTCGGACGAGCAGGTCGTCGATCCGACCGTCCGGCCCTCGGAGGCAGCAGCCCGAGGGCGCCGCTCACTGATCGACATGTTCGTTGCCGAGGAGGACGGGGCCGTGGCCGTCGACCGGGCCCACGGCGTGATGGGTGGTGCTCGTGCGCCCCGTCCCGGCTGCTGCTGCGTTCACCGGAACCGGCGGGACGGTGCCCGCGAGGTGAACCCATCGCGCGGTAGACGGTGTTGCACGGTCATCGAGTACCGGTGACCGTGCAACATCACATGTAGAGGTGTACCTGCTTTGGCCTCAGTGCGCCGCCGCCACCTCCGGGGCGGCAGCCGCGGACTTCCTCGACCCCAGGTGGTTGAAGGCCAGGTTCAGCGCGATGGCCACCACACAGCCGGTACTGATGCCCGAGTCGAGGACCACGAGCAGGTCCTCGGGGAAGGAGTGGTAGAAGTTCGGAGCCGCGATCGGGATGAGCCCCACGCCCAGGGACGCGGCCACGATGAGGGCGTTCTCCCCCTTCTCCATCGAAGCACCCGCCAGTGTCTGGATGCCGCTCGCGGCCACCGAGCCGAAGAGGACGATCCCGGCGCCGCCGAGCACCGGCAGCGGCACCAGGGCGATCACCGAGGCGGCGACCGGACAGAGCCCCAACAGGATCAGGATGCCGCCGCCCGCCGCGACCACGAACCGGCTACGGACCTTGGTCATGGCGACCAGGCCGATGTTCTGGGCGAAGGCGCTACACATGAACCCGTTGAAGAACGGGCTCAGCGCGCTGCCGAGGGTGTCGGCTCGCAGCCCGCCCTCGATGGTCCGCTGGTCGGCCGGCCGCCCGACGATCTTGCCGAGGGCGAGGATGTCGGCGGTCGACTCGGTCATGCAGACCAGCATCACGATGCACATCGAGATGATCGCAGCGATCTGGAACTGCGGGGCTCCGAAGTGGAACGGCGCGGGGAAGCCGACCAGATCGGCCTGTCCGATTGCGGAGAAGTCCGTGATTCCCACCGGTATCGCGATCAGGGTGCCGGCCAACAGCCCCAGCAGGATGGCGATCTGCTGGAGGAATCCGCGAAGCAGCTTGCGCATCAACAGGACGATCACGAAGGTGAGGGCGGCCATCGTGACGTTGGTCGTCGAACCGTAGTCGTCAGCAACGGAATTGCCGCCCTGGGACCAGTTGAAGGCCACCGGCAACAAGGACACGCCGATGAGCGTGATGACTGTGCCGGTGACCACCGGCGGGAAGAAGCGCACCAACTTGCCGAAATAGGGGGCGGCGAAGAACCCCAACAGTCCGGCGACGATGATCGCGCCGAAGATGACGGGGATGGCGCTCTCCCCCTCGCCCTTGCCAATGGCGATCATGGGGGTCACGCCCGCGAAGGACACCCCGTTGACGAAGGGGAGCTTGGCTCCGACCCTCCAGAAGCCGAGGGTCTGAAGGAGCGTGCAGATACCTGCGGTGAAGAGCGAGGCGCCCATCAGGAACGCCGTTTGGCTTGGGGAGAGCCCCACCGCGGGTCCGACGATCATCGGCGGGGCGACGACCCCGGCGTACATGGCGGCCACGTGTTGGAGGCCGCTGGTGAACATCTTGAGCGCAGGGAGGGTCTCGTCGACCGGGTGCTTCTCCTCCGCTTCGGCGGATGCGGCAACTACGTCTTTGCGGAACCTGGGCCATTGGGCCACGGCTTCCTCCGGTCGGTTACGCGTCGGCGGGGACGCGGGTGTCATGGAGGTGGTGCGAAAACGGTGCGGATCGTTCCGGGCGGTGCTGGTGGTGCGGACGACGAAGGAGGGGTGTGGGGGACGGGCGCGTCGCCCGGTGGTTCGTCTCGCGTGGGTATCCCGCGTGTTGGGCGCCACTGGTGTCACGAGTCACCACGCCGGGGGGTGCGGAGTATCGATGGTCCGCACCCCCCGGTGTGGTTGCCGCGGGCCCCGCTCGGGCCCACGGTGCCGGTCGAGGGCCGTCCCCCCCGACCGGACTCCAGGGATCCGGATCAAGCTTGGGCGGCGATCCGGGCCAGACGCCGGGCCTCGTCCCGAGTGGAAAGGGCGATGGCGTCCTCATCGGCGAACAGCAGCCGGTTGTCCTCGACGATCTGCCTGCCGTTGACCAGCGAGAGGGTGACGGGGGCGGCAGCGCCGAATACCAGCGCGGTCACCGGGTCGGCGATGGAGGAGTGCGCGAGGGTGCTCAGGTTCCACAGGACGAGGTCGGCGAGCTTGCCGGCTTCGAGGGAACCGATCTGCTCAGCGCGCCCGAGGACCTGAGCGCCGCCGTAGGTGCCCAGGCGCAGCGCCTGGCGGGCGTTGAGCGCGCGCTCGCGGTGCACCGGGTTGAGTCGGTTGATCAGCAGGGCGTTGCGCAGCTCGGTGTGGAGTTCGCCGGATTCGTTGGACGCGGTGCCGTCCACACCGAGACCGACCGGAACTCCCGCGGCGAGCATGTCAGGAACGCGGGCGATTCCGGCGGCCAGGCGGGCGTTCGAGGACGGGCAGTGGGCCACGCCGGTCTTGGTCCGGGCGAAGGCGGCGATGTCCGAGTCGTTCATGTGGACGCTGTGCGCCATCCACACGTCCTCGCCGAGCCAACCCGTCGACTCGAAGTAGTCGGTCGGGCCCATGCCGAAGAGCTCATGGCAGAACTTCTCCTCCTCGACGGTCTCGCTGCCGTGGGTGTGCATCCGCACACCGAGTCGGCGAGCGAGCTCGGCGCCCTGCGCGAGGAGTTCGGTGGAGACCGAGAAGGGAGAGCAGGGGGCGACGGCGACCTGGGTCATGGCGTCGAAGGAGGCGTCATGGTGCTTGCGCACGGTTTCCTCGGTGGCGGCGAGGGCGCCGTCGAGGGTCTCGACCGCGAAGTCCGGGGGCAGGCCGCCGTCCTTCTCACTGCGGTCCATCGAGCCGCGGGCGAGGGTGAAACGGACGCCCACCTCCGAGGCGGCGCGGATGATCGCGCCGGACAGGTCTCCGGAGCCCCGGGGGAAGACGTAGTGGTGGTCCATCGCGGTGGTCACACCCCCGCGGGCCATCATGGCCAGGGAGCCCTGGGCGGCGGTGTAGGCCATCTGCTCGTCGATGCGCGCCCAGGTCGGGTACAGCGCCACGAGCCAGTTGAAGAGGTTGTGGTCGGTGGCCAGGCCGCGGGTGATCCACTGGTAGAAGTGGTGATGGGTGTTGACCAGGCCCGGAGTGGCCAGATGGCCCGTGCCGTCAATGTGGCGCACCACGTTTTCGAGGCCTGCGGGAGCCCGGCCGGCACCGACGGATTCGATCCGGTTGCCGGCGACGACGACGTGTCCGCTGGCGTACTCGGTGTCGTTGGCGTCGACCGTCGCGACGGCGCAGTTCTCGATGACGATGCGCTCGACCGTGCTGTCAGGGGCTGCCGATGCGGCCATGGCTCTGTCCTCGTGCTTTCGGTGGCGGTTCGGGCACGGCAGGGCCCACGGATTTGAGTGCCGGATGCAGGGGCCTGACAGCTGACAGTACTGCCGCCCCGTGGGGTGCTCCGGGTGCCGATATGCAAGAAGCAGGGGGTGTCGCGGGGGCGTCCCGGGGCCTCGCGGGTCCCGGGACGCGTGTACCTCTGGTGCGAGGCCTGGGGCCGGGGGATCAGAGGTTGGTCATGTCCACGGGAATGCGCGCGTCGACGCCGTCCCGCAGGACCGTGGCCTCGATCAGACCGTAGGGCCGGTCCGCGGCGAAGTAGACCTCGTTGTCGTTCTTGAGACCGAAAGGTTCGAGGTCGACGAGGAAGTGGTGCTTGTTCGGGAGCGAGAAGCGGACCTCGTCGATCTCGGAACGGTGGTTGATGATCCGCGAACCCATTTGGTAGAGGGTCTGCTGGAGAGAGAGCGAGTAGGTCTCCGCGAAGGCCTGGAGCATGTGCTTCTTGGTCTGCTCGTAGGACTTCTCCCAGTTGGGCATCCGCTGCTCGTCGTCGGTCCAGTTGAACCGCCAGCGGGCTGACACCTGGGTGGCCAGGATGCGGTCGTACGCCTCCGGAAGGGTGGTGTACTTGTCCTTCACGTAACCCCAGAACTCGGAGTTCGTGGAGTTCATGACCACGAGGTCCTTGAGGCCGGAGATGACCTCGAAGTTCGAACCGTCGTAGGTGATCTGGGTGACCCGGGTCTCCTGGCCCTGGCGGACGAAGGAGTGCTTGACCTGGTCGGCGCCGATGAACTTGGAGTTGGCGTCCGAGGTCGCGATCCGCTCCCAGGAGTACTCCTCGATCCGGATGCGCGCCCGGTAAATGGCCTCCTGGCTGGTGACGAACCAACGCGCGAGGTGGATGCCGAACTGTTCGGCGGACTCGATGCCGTGCTCCTTGGCGAAGGCGTACACCGTGTTCTTGGTGGTGTCCGTCGGCAGGACGTTGGCGTTGGAGCCGGAGTAGTGGACGTCGTCCATGTCACCAGAGAGGGCGACCGAGACGTTCAGGTCCTTGATGTGGTGGGTGTCGCCGTCCCGCGTGATCTTGACGACGCGGTTCTCTGCTTTGCCGTACTGGTTCTGGCCGAGAATCGTGGGCATGTCTGCTAGCTCCCTCGGTAAACGGAGTAGCCGAACGGGTTGAGCAGCAGCGGTACGTGGTAGTGCTCGCCCGGGTTCACCGCGAAGGTGATGGTCACCTCGGGGAAGAACGCACCGCTGTCCCTTACGCGGGGGGCGTCCTGCTGCGCCTCGGCTTGCTTCTTCGAAAAGTACGTCTCGGTCTCGAAGTCGAGACGCACGTGGGTGGTGCCCTCCGGCAGCGCCGGAAGGTCCTTGCAACGCCCGTCGGCATCGGTGGCGCTGCTCCCCAGGGCGGTCCAGTCACCGTCGGGGCCGGAGCGGGCCGACAGCGAGATGGCGACGCCCTCGGCGGGGCGGCCGATGCTGGTGTCCAGGATGTGAGTGGACACCGAGGCCGTGGTCTGGGTGCTCATGCTCTGGTCACTCCCCTTCTACGAGACGGGTCAGACGGATTCGGTTGATCTTGACGAGCTCACCGCGGGCGATCTCCCGCTCCCGCTCGGCAGAGTTCTCGATCCGGAGCCTGACCGCGTCCCGCATCTGCTCCCCGGTCGCACCGGTGGCGCAGATCAGGAAGACGTGACCGAACTTCTCCTGGTAGGCCAGGTTGAGCTCCAGCAGTTGTGCCTTCAGCTCCTCGGAGGCACCGGCCATGCCGCGCTGTTCACGGGCGGAAGTGGGGTCTCCCGGCTTCGGGCGGCCGATCGGCGGGTGACCCGCCATCGCCTCCTGCAGGTCGCCGGCGGTGAGCTCGCCCATCGCGGCGTCGCTCGCGGCGAACAGCTCGTCGGCGCTGGCGTACGGGCGCCGGGCGAGCAGTCTGCTCACCCAGGCCGAGCTGGCACAAACCTCGTGGAGCGCGGCCTGGGCCTCGTGCTCCACCAAGGTGTTGAACCGGGCGAGGCCGGATGTCGGACTCGAAGTCACGGGAAGCCTCCGTGGCCTTGTGCTTGGACGGGCTGGGCATAGCTAACGCCCTCGACAACACGGCGTCAACACTTTGTTGAATTTTCCGTGCGCAGAAAGCCGCCGCCCAGGGCGCTCGGGCGGCGGCTCTTGATCTCGGGCCGGTGGGGGCGGTCAGGTGCTCCTGACACTCGGACTCAGCCGCCCCGGCTGGCGTTCTCGCGGTTCAGGTAGTTGTAGACGGTGAAGCGGCTGACACCGAGGGCGCCGGCCACGGTCTCCACCCCGTGCCGCACCGCGAAGGCGCCACGCGCCTCCAGTATCCGCACCACCGACTGCTTGGTCTTGCGGTCGAGCGCCGACAGGGCCATGCCGTGCTGGCGCTCCAGCGCGGCGAGGATGTGGTCCAGCGAGTCGGACAGCTGAGGCAGCCGCACGGCGAGCAGGTCCTGCCCCTCCCAAGCCAGCACCACGTCGTCGGGCCGAGCCCGGGAGGGGTCCACCATCTCGCCCCCCATGGCGTCGACCAGCGGTTTGACCGCGGCGACGAACGGATGGTCGCGCAGCTCGCTCATCTGGCCTCCTGAATCACGTTGACCTGCAGCGAGACGCGCGTAGCACCCGCCGCGAGCGATTCACGCAACAGTGCACCCACGGCTCGCAGCACCTCGTCGGACTCGCCCTCCGCGGTGTTCCCGAAGGGGCCGACGTCCACCGCGTCGAGCCGGGCCTCCTGAATAACGTCCCGGGCAGCCTCGGCGTGGGCGGGCGCCTCTTCGAGATCGAAGGGCTCGGTCGTGAACTCCACTCTCAATCGCACGCGGCCAACCTACTGCCGGTTCGCGTTTTTCCGGCAGCCCCCACTTGACACCACCACCGAGCTCCATGCAGTCTTCCATCAAGCAGAAACAAACTTCCGCAATACGGAAGGAGCGCCGCCCCTCATGGGATACACGGACCAGCGCTTCGATGTGAACCTTTCGATCCTCTACACGGAACTCCCGCTCCTGGAGCGCCCGGCGGCTGCCGCCGCTGCGGGCTTCACCGCGGTCGAGCTGTGGTGGCCTTGGATCGAGACCCCGACCCCCGACCAGAGTGAGCTCGACGCCCTCAAGGAGGCCCTTGAGGACGCCGGCACCCAGCTGGTGGGCCTGAACTTCTACGCCGGCCAACTCCCCGGACCCGACCGCGGCGCCCTCTCGGTGCCCGGCGAGGAATCGGACCGCTTCCGCGCGAACATCGACCTCGCCGCGGACTTCGCACAGTCGGTGGGCTGCAAGGCCCTCAACGCCCTCTACGGCAACCGCGTCGAGGGCGTTGACCCGACCGCCCAGGACGAGCTGGCCCTGGAGAACCTCGTCCTCGCGGCCCGCGCCGCCGACCGGGTGGGCGCCGTCCTGCTGATCGAGACCCTCAACAAGCCCGAGTCGCCGCTCTATCCCCTGGTGAGCGCGGAGGCCGCGATCGAGGTCGTGGACAAGGTGAACGCGGCAACCGGCCTGGGCAACGCCAAGTTCCTGCTCGACCTTTACCACCTCGCGATGAACGACGAGGACCTCCACGCGGTCATCACGAAGTACGCCGACAAGACCGGACACGTCCAAATCGCGGACAAGCCCGGCCGCGGGGCCCCCGGCACCGGTGGGCTCCCGCTCGAAGAGCTCCTCGACCAACTGGCGCAGGCCGGATACGAGGGCTACATCGGCCTGGAGTACAAGGCCGCCGACGCCACCGCATCCTTCGCGTGGCTCCCGACCGAGGCCCGCGCGGCCAAGTGAAGTCGCTTTCCCCCCAGTCTGAGAGAGGCACCACCACCATGAGCAACCCCGCTGGCTCCGCCCCGGCCCTCCCCTCGGTCGCCTGGATCGGACTCGGCATCATGGGCTCCCCCATGGCCGAGAACCTGCTGAAGGCCGGCTACCAGGTCACCGGCTTCACGCTGGAACAGGACAAGCTGGACCGCCTCGCGGCGGCCGGCGGCAGCGCGGCCGGGTCGATCGCCGAGGCGGTCAAGGACGCCGACGTCATCGTCACGATGGTGCCCGCCTCCCCCCAGGTCGAGGCCGTGGCGTACGGCGAGGCAGGCATCCTGGAGAACGCAAAGCCCGGCGCGCTCGTCATCGACATGTCCTCGATCACCCCGCAGACCTCGATCGACCTTGCGAAGAACGCCGCCGATAAGGGCATCCGCGTCCTGGACGCCCCGGTGTCCGGCGGCGAGGCCGGCGCCATCGAGGCAGTGCTGTCGATCATGGTGGGTGGTGAGCAGACCGATTTCGACGCGGCCCTGCCGATCCTCGAAGCCCTCGGCAAGACCATCGTCCTGTGCGGCCCGCACGGCTCCGGCCAGACCGTCAAGGCGGCCAACCAGCTGATCGTCGCAGTCAACATCCAGGCCTGTGCCGAGGCGGTCGTCTTCCTGGAGAAGTCCGGCGTGGACCTTGGTGCCGCTCTGGACGTCCTGAACGGCGGCCTGGCCGGCTCCACGGTGTTGACCCGCAAGAAGGACAACTTCCTCAACCGCGACTTCCAGCCCGGCTTCCGCATCGACCTGCACCACAAGGACATGGGCATCGTCACCGACGCCGCCCGCAACGTCGGCGCGGCCCTCCCGGTCGGCGCGGTCGTCGCCCAGCTGGTCGCCTCGCTGCGCGCCCAGGGCGACGGCGGCCTGGACCACTCGGCACTGCTGCGCGCCGTCGAGCGGCTCTCCGGCTCGCAGGTCTAAGCCTCCGGCCCGCCCACCTGGCGGCTCCCCCGGTTTCCGGACGGCGTCGGCGCTGACACCTGTCCTGTCGCGCCCAAGCGTCGACGCCGTCCGGATCACTCCCCGTTCTTCAACAAACTGTTGACGATGCGGTCGCCTGAAATTTAGTCTCCGCATGACGGAAGACGCTTTCCGTCCACCGTCAGCAGGTCCACGTACGGAAGGTCACCATGTCGAAGCGTGTGCTTACGACCGAGTCCGGCGCCCCGGTCGCCGACAACCAGAACTCCGCCACCGCCGGCGTCGGTGGCCCGCTCCTCATCCAGGACCAGCAGCTCCTGGAGAAGCTCGCCCGCTTCAACCGCGAGCGCATCCCGGAGCGCGTGGTGCACGCTCGCGGCTCCGCCGCGTACGGCTACTTCGAGGTCACCGACGACGTCACCGCCTACACCAGCGCCGCCTTCCTGAACGAGATCGGCAAGCGCACCGAGACCTTCCTGCGCTTCTCCACCGTCGCCGACTCCCTCGGAGGCGCGGACGCCGTTCGCGACCCGCGCGGCTTCGCCCTGAAGTTCTACACCGAAGAGGGCAACTACGACCTCGTCGGCAACAACACCCCGGTCTTCTTCATCAAGGACCCCATCAAGTTCCCCGACTTCATCCACTCCCAAAAGCGCGACCCGTTCACGGGCAAGCAGGAGGCGGACAACGTCTGGGACTTCTGGGCCCACGCCCCCGAGGCCACCCACCAGATCACCTGGCTGATGGGCGACCGCGGCATCCCGGCCTCCTACCGCCACATGAACGGCTACGGCTCTCACACCTACCAGTGGACCAACGCCGAAGGCGAGGCCTTCTTCGTCAAGTACCACTTCAAGACGAACCAGGGCATCCGTTGCCTGTCCTCCGAGCAGGCCGCCGAGCTCGTCGGCCAGGACGCGAACTCCCACCAGACCGACCTGCTCCAGGCGATCGAGCGCGGCGTGAACCCGTCCTGGACGCTGTACGTCCAGGTCATGCCGGCCGCCGAGGCGGCTGAGTACCGCTTCAACCCCTTCGACCTCACCAAGGTGTGGCCGCACAGTGACTACCCGCTGCAGCGCGTGGGCCGCCTGGTCCTGGACCGCAACCCGGAGAACGTCTTCGCCGAAGTTGAGCAGTCCGCCTTCTCTCCGAACAACTTCGTCCCCGGCACCACCGCCTCGCCGGACAAGATGCTCCAGGGCCGCCTGTTCGCCTACGCGGACGCCCAGCGCTACCGCCTCGGGGTGAACCACACCCTGCTGCCGGTCAACGCGCCGAAGGCGACCGACGCGCAGAACTACGGCCGCGACGGAGCGATGGCCCTGCGCAACGGCTCGCGCCACGACAAGAACTACGAGCCCAACTCCTACCAGGGCCCGGCCGAGACCGGCCTGGCGCTCGGCGCCTCGTCGGCGCTCTCCGGCCACACCGGCACCCACGCCGCGCCGGCGCACACCAAGGACGACGACTTCTTCCAGGCCGGTGAGCTCTACCGCCTGATGTCCGAGGAGGAGAAGCTGCGCCTGGTGGCGAACATTGCCGGCGGCCTCTCGCAGGTCTCCCGTGAGGACGTCGTCGAGAAGAACCTGGCACACTTCCACGCCGCCGACGCCGACTACGGCAAGCGGGTCGAAGAAGCGGTCCGCGCGCTGCGCGAGGACTGAACAAGCTGCGCCCGGGGACTGACGGGAGGTCAGCCCCCGGGTGCCGGCCCGGACCGAGGACCCGGATGAGGGGTGGTTCACGGTACGGGAGGACGAGGACCGTGGCGGCGAACGAGCCAGTGCGGTGGTACGGGTTCCACGTTCCGTCTCTCGACCTGAGGGAGACGGCGCTCGGGGCGCCCTTCGTTCACTGCCACGGTCCCAGCCATCCACCTCCCCGCAAGACTCCGCCCGGCGGTGCGAACGTCCTGTCGCGCCAGCCTCGTTCCGTCGGGCGGTCATCACATCCCAGCCGAGCGCCGGGTCACGGACGGTCCCGTGACCCGGCGCTCCGCCGTTCCCTCATCCTGGAGGCCGGTGGCTCCTGCGTCTTCGCAACCGGCAGCTCGGCGCACAGACCTGGGCGCTTTGAGCGTGCTTGGCCAACGCGCCTTGAGCAGGGGAGCCGTGTGGAAGCGCCCGCACCCACCCGGGCTCCGTGCCGAACGGGCGCGAAGACGTACGGGGAAGGCCGCTACGCGGGCGGCACCGGCCGACGGTCGGGCGCCACCGGGAGAACCACCCCCACCGCCTTCGCCACCGCGCCGAGGCGAAGGGCTGGACAAGGAACTCGACCCGCTTTCGCACACCAACCTCCCCTCCCGAAGAGCTGCTCCGGGGACGCTCGCCTCGATCAGGTGGCGTACGGGTTCGCAAAGGCTCGTGGTGGATGCGCGTACCGCATGCCCCGGCGGCCACAACCCACTGGCCCTCCCCGGTCGTCGAGACACGGAGCGGAGCGCAGGGCCAGGAATCGGCGTCCGCGCAAAAACGTCGGCCTCCGAGACCACTTCGGGTCTCGGAGGCCGACGCTCCGCGTTGGCTCCCCACGGCGGACCGCGGCTCACGCGGGCCAGCGGTGACAGGAGCGGACTCGGGCCCCGCCGGAGAGGAGCCCGTTCGCTCAGGCCAGTGGGCGGATGGCGGTCGGAGCGTGCCCCGGCTCGGTCGCGAGCTCTTCCCACTCGTTGACCTTGTCGATGTCGGCAGCGGCCATGGAGATGTTGGTGACCCGCTCCAGGATGGCCTCGACCACGACCGGAACCTGGTGCTCCACGGCGAGCTTCTTCGCCTGCTCGAACGCAGCGCCCAGTTCGTTCGGGTCGGTGACACGGATCGCCTTGCAGCCCAGGCCCTCGACGACCTTGACGTGGTCGACGCCGTAGACGCCCAGCTCCGGGGAGTTGATGTTCTCGAACTCCAGATTGACCTGGAAGTTGATGTCCAGATTACGCTGTGCCTGGCGGATCAGGCCGAGGTAGGCGTTGTTGACCAGCACATGGACATAGGGGACGTTGTGCTGGGCGCCGACCGCCAGCTCCTCCAGCATGAACTGGAAGTCGTAGTCCCCGGAGAGCGCGACCACCGGGGTCGTCGGGTCCGCGGTGGCGACGCCGATCGCGGCGGGAACGGTCCAGCCCAGGGGGCCGGCCTGGCCGCAGTTGATCCAGTGGCGCGGACGGTAGACGTGCAGCATCTGCGCACCGGCGATCTGGGAGAGGCCGATGGTGGTGACGTAGCGGGTCTCGGGCCCGAACGCCTTGTTCATCTCCTCGTAGACGCGCTGCGGCTTCATCGGGATGTCATCGAAGTGGGTGCGGCGCTGAAGGGTGGCCTTGCGCTCCTGCGCGGCGGCAGCCCACTGGGAACGGTCCGGCAGGCGCCCCTCGGCCTTGAGTTCCCCGGCCACCTCGACGAAGAGTTCCAGGGCCGCCTTGGCGTCCGAGGCGATTCCGTAGTCCGGGGCGAAGATCTTGCCGATCTGGGTCGGCTCGATGTCCACGTGGACGAACTTGCGGCCCTCGGTGTAGACCTCGACGGACCCGGTGTGGCGGTTGGCCCAGCGGTTGCCGATGCCGAGGACGAAGTCCGAAGCCAGCAGCGTGGCGTTGCCGTAGCGGTGCGAGGTCTGGAGTCCGACCATGCCGGCGTTGAGCGCGTGGTCGTCCGGGATGATGCCCCAGCCCATCAGGGTGGGGATCACCGGGGTACCGGTGATCTCGGCGAACTCGACCAGCAGTTCACTCGCATCGGCGTTGATGACGCCGCCACCGGCGACGATCAGCGGGCGCTCTGACTCCAGGAGGAACTCGATGGCCTTCTCGACCTGCGCACGGCTCGCGGTGGGCTTGTAGACCGGCAGCGGCTGGTAGGTCTCCGGGTCGAAGTCGATCTCGGTGAGCTGGACGTCGATGGGCAGGTCGATGAGGACCGGGCCGGGGCGGCCGGAGCGCATCAGGTGGAAGGCCTGCTGGAAGACCCCGGGGACCTGGGCGGCCTCCAGGACGGTCGTTGCGGCCTTGGTCACCGGCTTGGCGATGGAGGCGATGTCGACGGCCTGGAAGTCCTCCTTGTGTAGCCGGGCGACGGGCGCCTGGCCGGTGATGCACAGGATCGGGATCGAGTCCGCGATCGCGGAGTACAGGCCAGTGATCATGTCGGTGCCGGCCGGGCCCGAGGTCCCGATGCACACACCGATGTTGCCCGGGCTGGTGCGGGTGAAGCCCTCTGCCATGTGCGAGGCGCCCTCGACGTGACGGGCGAGCGTGTGCTTGATGCCACCGACGTGCTTGAGCGCGGCATAGAAGGGATTGATCGCTGCGCCCGGAACGCCGAACGCTTGCGCAACACCCTCACGCTTGAGGATCTCCACTGCCGCCGCGGCGGCTGTCATACGAGGCATCGAGTACTCCTGCGATCAGGCTGTTTCCGTAATGCGGAAGATTTGTTCTGCTATACGGAACAACATAGGAGGCCGTTCTGGACCACGTCAAGGCAGTGGCGAGCGACGGAACACACCAAAAGCCGTCATTCATTTGGCGAGTTGCACAATCAGGCGGCCGAGTGGGCCCAAGGCTCGCCCACGGCACCATCGGTGGGAGACGATGGGGCATCGAGTGCGATCGCGCCCGGCGGGCGAAGTGAAGGACAGGGAGGTATCCGTGACGGAACCGGTCCAGGTGCGCTGTCCCACGTGCCGGCGCGAGCACAGCTACGCCCCGCCCACGTTCCCCTGCCCCTGCGGGGCGCCCGTGGCCCCGCCGCTGGACCACGGCACGCAACCCACGCCCCTGCGTCACCGCACCTGGTCGGACTCCTGGGTCAGCGTGCGCTGCACCGCCTGCGGACGGCAGAGCGAATGGCCCCACCCGGAGCTGGGCTGCCCCTGTGGGGCCGTGGTGCAGCTACCCGTACGTCCTGTGGATGCCCGGGACGACACCGAGCAGGACGAGCGGGACGGCGAGGACTCCACGTCCCGGAGCCAGGTGCTCCCGCCCAAGACCCGCGACGTCGGCCATGACATGCGCACTGACGGTGGACCGACCCGCCCCCAGGGCGCGGCTGCCGGCATCCTGCCGGCACCGGGTGCGCAGCGCGTACCTTCGATCCCCCGCCCCGCCTTCCGGCCGGTGACGATCCGCACGGCCAGGGACGCGGTGGCAGCCGCCGCGCTCTACCTGCGCTGGCTGGGGTTCCACGAAGTGCGCCAACCCGATGCGCGCCCCAGCGCCGCGACCGCCGTGGACCTGCGGGCTCCAGGACTGGTGGCACAGGTCGACCCGACGACGATTCCGGTGACGCTTCGCGCGGTGGAGTGCGTCTGGCTGAACGGACTGACGGCCTCCGCGACCAGTGCCTACTTCGCGCTCGCGGGATACACCCATGAGGCCAGAGCCAGAGCGGAGGACCTTCAGATCCCCCTGTTCGTCCTCGACCTCACCGGCACCCCGCAGCCCGTCAACGCGCCGGCGGAGGAATTCCTGCGGCTGGGCGCCTGAGACCGTCCGTCGCTCGGCTCCTTTCGGAGCGCCGGCGGATCGAGCAAAGCCCCGGTCCGTCTCCGGCTTTCAGCAGCACGAGCGGGGGTCCGCGTCGGGGCTCCCGGGGCACCAGGCATCATCGTGGGCGTAGAAGGGTCCACCGCAGTTCGCCGAGGAGTCCGCCTTGAGTCTGTACGACATCCCGCTCACCACCCTGTCCGATGAGCCCACCAGCCTGGCGTCCTTCAAGGGCAAGGCTGTACTGGTCGTCAACACCGCCTCCCAGTGCGGACTGACGCCGCAGTACTCGGGCCTGGCCCGGTTGCAGTTCGCCTACGAATCGCGCGGTTTCACCGTCATCGGGGTGCCCTGCAACCAGTTCGCAGGGCAGGAGCCCGGTACCGCGGAGGACATCCAGACCTTCTGCGCCACCGGCTTCGGCATCACCTTCCCCATGCTGGAGAAGACCGAGGTCAACGGCGAGAACCGCCACCCGCTCTTCGCCGAGCTGGTCAAGACCCCCGACGAGCAGGGTGAGGCCGGAGACGTCCAGTGGAACTTCGAGAAGTTCCTGATCTCGCCCCAGGGCGAGGTGGTTCGCCGTTTCCGTCCGCGCACCGAACCCGAGGCACCCGAGATCATCGCGGCCATCGAGGCACACCTCCCGCTCTGATCTCCGATCGGCCCGTCCCCGGGCGGTGCCGAGCCGATCAGGCACGTCGGCTTGCCACCGCCCGGCCAGGCACCGCCCCCGCCCCGCAGCTGTGGCGAACGTGGGCGGCCCCATGAGCCTTCGCACTACACCAGGCGTGTCATGAACGCACTGTGCGGATCCTCCCGGTAGTCCGCGAAGGGACCGCAGTAGGCGAACTCGAACTTCTCGTACAGGGCGCGGGCCGGCGCGAAGGGCTCCGCCGACCCTGTCTCCAGACTGAGCCGGTGCAGGCCCATCGACCGTGCTTCGCCGATGATGTGACCGAGCAACCGCCCCGCGACCCCGCTGCGCCGCCGCGCGGGCGCGGTGCGCATCGACTTGATCTCCGCGTGCGTCGCATCGAGCCGCTTGAGCGCCCCACAGCCCACCACCACCCCGCCGTCGGTCACCGACCAGAAGGTCACCTCCTTGCGGCGCAGCCCTTCGAGGTCCAAGGCGTGCTTGCTCTCCACAGGAGTCAGGGAGCGCATCTGCCGCACATGTGCCCGGAGGAAGTCAGCGATCTCGGGACCGGAGAGGTCATCTAGTTCGATCTTCATCCGCCGTACCCTCTCATCCGTGTGTTTCCCCCACGTATCGCGCACGGCAGCGCCCTCACGCACGCCGTGGACGAAACCGTAGGCGCCCACTCGTTGAGGCTTCGGCGGAGCCCGCCACCGGACCGCGGTGCCCGGCGTCGAGTCAGCACAACATCGCCACCGGGCCTCGAACCAGCCCCTTCCGCGCAGGGCGGTGCAGCGGCAACTTCAGTTGATCTCACGGTCGAAGCCGGCCCAGTACGGTTGGCGCAGCTTGAACTTCTGGATCTTGCCGGTGGCCGTGCGCGGGATGGCCTCCCGGAACTCGACCGTGGTCGGTGCCTTGTAGCCGGCCATCCGCTCCTTGCAGTGGGCGATGATCTCGGCCTCCAGCGCGGTGGCTCCCTCGACCAGCACCACGAGCGCCTTGATCGTCTCGCCCCACTTCTCGTGCGGCACTCCGATGACCGCCACCTCGGCCACCGCCGGGTGGCTGAAGATGGCGTCCTCCACCTCGATCGAGGACACGTTCTCCCCGCCCGTGATGATGACGTCCTTCTTCCGGTCCGAGATCACCAGATGGCCGTCGGACTCGTCGAACTCGCCACCGTCACCCGTGTGGAACCAACCGTCTTCCAGGGCCGCCTCGGTCTCCTGCGGCTTGTCCCAGTAGCCGTCCAGCACCACGTTCGAACGGGCCAGGACCTCACCGGACTCCGCAACCCGCAACTTCACCCCGAGCGCCGGAAGGCCCGCGCGGGACAGCTTGCGCGCCCGCTCCTCGGCGGGCAACTGGGCGTCGGTCGAACGCGCCCGGTTGAAGGTGAGCAGCGGAGAGGTCTCCGTCAGACCGTAGATCTGGGTGAACTCCCAGCCCAGTTCCTCGTTCACGCGCTGGATCATCCGACTGGGCGGCGGGGCACCCGCGCAGACGATCCGCACCCGTTCCCGCCCGGGGATGGGGCCCCGCCAGGTGGTGGCCGCCTCCAGAACGGCGTTCCACACCGCGGGCGCACCACACATCAGCGTCACCGCGTGCTCCTCGACCCGGCGCAGGATCTCGGCACCGTCGACCTTGCGCAACACCACCTGCTTGACGCCGAGCCCGGCCATCACGTACGGCATTCCCCAGCCGTTGCAGTGGAACATGGGCAGCGTGTGCAGATAGACGTCGCCCTCCCACACCCGGGTGTGCAGGCCGAAAGTCAGGCCGTTGACCCAGATGTTGCGGTGGGTCAGCTGCACGCCCTTGGGGAGGGCAGTGGTACCCGAGGTGTAGTTGATGGTCGCCGTGGCATCCTCGTCCGGCTTCGACCAGGGGCGCGGCTCGACTGCGAAACGCATCAGCTCCGACTCGGTCTGCTCGCCGAGTACGAACCGGTGGCGCGCCTTGACACCGGCGAGTGCGGCGTCGAGCTCCGGATCGACGAGCAGGACCGAGGCCCCGCTCTGCCGCACCACGCACTCCACCTCCTCTGGTTTCAGTCGGAAGTTGACCGGCACGCAGATCCGACCGCTCATCGGCACGGCGAACAACAGCTCCAGCAGGCGGGCCGAGTTGTGGCTCACCACCGCCACCCGCTCACCCTCCGCGACACCCAGCGCATCCAGTCCCGCCTGCCAGGCGCGCACCCGCTCGCCCAGCCGCCCGTACGTGGACTCCGGAACCGGAACCGCTGGCTGACCGGGTTCGTCGACCACACCGGGGCTGGAGGAGAACCCCAGCTCCGCCCTGTCGAGGAAGTCGGCGATGGTCATCGGAACGCGCATGCTCTCTCCTGTGTCCACAAACAACGACGACATGGGACCCGCAGCCACCCGGCGGGGGCCCAGTCGGCGCCCTCCCCTGGTGATCACCCAACCAACCGCAACGGGAGCCGAATGTCACCCGGTTCGGCCAGCTGAGGCGATCCTCACCCGCGCGCGCCTACGGGCCCGGGTCGAGCACCGGCCCATGGGCGTGGTCAGCGCCCCGACGCACCGGCCGTACACCTCGTCGAGCCACCGAGGACCAGCAGGGGCGTGCGGGACACAACCGCACGGTCGGCGCGCCGTCGACACCGGCGTCCTCAGCTGGATGGTGGGGCCGCCAGGGGCCCGAACCGCACCCGGCGTCCTCCCGCCGGCGACATCGTCCCCAGCAGTCGTTCCCCCTCCGCCGCTACCTCCTCGGTCTGCGCCTCAGTGAAGGCCCTGAACGCCTCGACTGTGAGCACGGCGGCCCCGCCCTGCTGCCGAAGGTTCCAGATGCCGGCGAGGAAGCCGTCGACCAGGAGGGCCCGATTGGGGACATTGCCCTTCCACAGACGGCCCTTCGCTTCGGCGGGAACGATCCGGGTGCGATCCCGGTGGGAGAGCAGGACATTGTCGTACTCGGGAAGGAAACGGGGCGGGGCGGGGGTGTCCTCGTCGGGGCGCGGGGCTTCAGGCAGGTCGAAGAGCTCGACGCCGCCCTCGTCCCGGAAGACGACCAACTCCGACCGCAACCGCTCGAAGGCGGGGCGGAGCCCGGTCAACCCCGACCACCTCTGCATGTCCTGGACGGACGCAGGTCCGAAGGCCGCGAGATACCTGCGTGCCACCTCCTCGATCGGGGCCGGCTGCGCATCACGGTCGTCCTGCCCCAGCCACTTACCCAGCGTCGTCAGACGCACCTGACCGCTGCTGCCCCAGACCCCGCGAGGCGTGACCTGCACGAGCGGGAGCCCACAACGCACGGCGACGAACAGGGACTGCGGGTCGGCCCCGGGCCACCTCACGCGCATCGCCTCGCGGATCTGAGCCGGGGTCCGCGGCTCCTCCTCGACCAGCGCACGGGCGAGCGTGAGCAGCCTCTTGTGGTCCACCCCGGCCAGCCCTTTGCGGAACTGCTTCACCTCCCGGTCCCGGGCCGGCTGAACGGTCGCACTCAAGGCGCGGGCATCCGTCGCGGTGTGCGCGTGGAGAGTGGAACGCAGGGTCACGATCCGAACGACCCGGCGGGACTTGATGAGCTCGGCCAGTTCGTCGGTCCCGAAATCCGCGATCCGGGCGAGCAACTGGTAGTAGGGAGGCTGGACGCTCTGCGCCTGGAGCCCCACCAGGTAGGCGACCGCGTCCTCGGCACCCATCCGCTCGCGACGGAGCAGCAGCTGCCGGGCGAGGGTGGCACGGTTGAGGGCGCGGCGGCCGAGCAGCGGCGCCGGGGGCTTCGCGTGCGAGGGCATGGCCTCACGCTACTGAGCCTTGCGGACGGGGCCTGTCCCCTGCTGGCTCGGGAAAGTACCGATATCCTGCACACCAGAGAACCGACCGCGTCTTTTTGCACCAGTTCGAATCCCGCAGGGAGGTGAGCCTCGATGCCCGAGCGCCGCATCCGCCCCGGTCCATCCGTCAAAGGGACCCGGTGGCATCGCCCCCCTGCCCGCCCGCCCCTACCACCCACCCACCACCGCGAGCCCGAGGCAGACCCCCGGGGCGAGTCCGTAACCGAGGACCGCCGCAGCGTGGTCCAGGCAGTCGTCTACCAGGGCGGCCACCGGGTGCACGCGCCCGACACCCTCACCGAGACCTTCCGTCGGCTCCGCGAACAGCCGGACAGCATGGCCTGGATCGGGCTCCACCGCCCCAGCGAGGAAGAGCTCCACTCCCTCTCCCAGGAGTTCGACCTCCATCCGCTCGCGGTGGAGGACGCCCTGGAAGCCCACCAGCGCCCCAAGCTCGAACGCTACGGCGACACCCTCTTCGTCGTCCTGCGCGCCGCCCGCTACCTCGACGACGCCGAAGAGGTCGCCTTCGGCGAACTACACGTCTTCGTCGGCCCGGATTTCCTCATCACGGTGCGCCACGGCGCCGCACCCGACCTCTCCGACGTACGCCACCGCATGGAGCAGAGCCCCGAACTCCTCGCCCTCGGACCCGAAGCCGTCCTGTACGCCATCCTGGACGCCGTCGTGGACGGCTACGCCCCGGTCGTCGAAGGCGTGCAGACGGACATCGACGAGATCGAGACGGAAGTCTTCCGCGGCGACCCCACGGTCTCCCGACGCATCTACGAACTCTCCCGCGAGACGGTCGAGTTCCAGAGGGCGACCCGCCCCCTCATCGGCATGCTCCACGGCCTCATGGCCGGCTTCGCCAAGTACGGCACGGACGAGGAACTCCAGCGGTACCTCCGGGACGTCGCCGACCACGTGACCCACACCAGCGAACGCGTGGACGGCTTCCGCCAGGCCCTCACCGAGATCCTCACCGTCAACGCCACCCTCGTGGCACAACAGCAGAACGCCGAAATGCGCACCCTGGCCGAGGCGGGCTTCCAGCAGAACGAGGAGATCAAGAAGATCTCCGCATGGGCCGCCATTCTGTTCGCACCCACGTTGGTGGGAACGATCTACGGCATGAACTTCGAGCGGATGCCGGAACTGAACTGGGCGGCGGGCTACCCCTTCGCAATCCTGCTGATGGCGGTGGTCTGCGTGAGCCTGTACGTCATCTTCAAGAAGCGCGACTGGCTGTAGCGAACCGGCGCAGAAGCTTGATCCACTTACCGTAAGCGGACTGCGGACCGTACCCCCACGGGCCCCGTGGGGAGAATCCGGGGAGCATGCGCGGCAAGGCGACGGCCAAGACGCAGCGTCGCCACTCACCAGGGGGCGGCGCCCGGCGCAGTCGTCACCGACCGCGCCCCTCGGGAACAGGCCATTCGGTACGCCCTGCATTCCCACAGCGTGACACACAGCCGGAAGCCCTCGACGCAGGCCAGCGGGCCATCAAGCCTGCCAGGCATTCCCGAAGACATGGCCGACTTACGCCCTTGCCGACCGCACGATCATGACGGTGCATCAGGTTCTGTCAGTGGCCGCCGCTACAACCGAACTGGAGGTCCGCACGGCGCGGGCCGATGGGGAGGGATTCAGCATGCCGAAGGTTCCCGACGGATACGTGCGCGTACGAAGCCAACTCCGCCGCAAGCCGGTCCCGAAGTCCGCCAAGGGCCTGAGCGTCTGGGTAGTCGCCGGCCTGTGCGCGGTGGTCTGGCTCTGGGGCCAGGTCTTCGGGTTCGGCGAGAGCTCCGCCGAACAACAGCCCGCGCCGAAGCCGGCCGTCTCCGCGCCGGCGGGCGGGCAGTGACGGCCCGGCGGCGGCGAAGCATCCGGTGGCGACCGCGCAGTACCGCAGACGTCCTGGGTGCGGTAGCCGTTGCCCTCGCGCTCGCGGTCGCCCTGGCACAGGCCGCATCGCACCTTCTGACGAAGGCCGCCGAGGCCTGGCCGTTGCTGATCCTGATCGGTCTCGCCCTCGCCGTCGGTTCGGCCTTCCTCCGGATACGAAGCTCCCGCCGGAACCGCGCGGACAGCGCGAGGCTGGCGCGCCTGCGCATCACCTTGTCCGAGTTGGACGCGATGGGCGACCAGCAGTTCGAGTACGTGCTGCGTGACCTCCTCGTCCGCGACGGCTGGGCGGCCACGAAGGTGGGCCGGGGCGGGGACCAGGCCGCGGACGTGATCGGCGTCCTGCTACCCCTTGGACGGATCGTGGTGCAGGCGAAGCACACCAGCGTCGGCGGCAAGGTCGGCTCGTCGGTGATGTACCAGGTGAAGGGCACCGCTGGGCCCGCGCACAAGGCGGACCACGCGGTCGTCATCACCAACGGCTCCTTCACCCGCGACGCCATGGCCTGGGGCGACCGCCACGGAGTCCACTGGATCGACCGCGACCGACTCGACCAGTGGGCCCACAAGGGCAAGCCCCTGCACGAACTGCTCGGACTGCCCTCCCGGCGCCCCCGCCTGCCCTGGCGCCGGGCGGCATGAGACGCAGAGCCCGACCCGCCGGGAACGGCGGGTCACACCGCGCTTGCTCCACCGCTCGGACTGCCCCGCACCTCGCCCCCCGACCGGCGCAGGTAGTGGCGGTGGCGTCGTAGCCGGTCCACCCAGCTGCGTCACCATCCGACAATCCGGGCGGCGAAGAAGCCGGCGAACAGGACGGCGCCTGCTGCCACCAGGAACAGCAGGACTCCGGGGTGTTCCCACAAGCCGCCGTCGGGGCGTTCCTGGTGGGCGTCGGCAGTGCTCCCCTCGGCGGGCGGGGTCTCTTCCGGCGGGACTCGCTGGGCGCTCATGGCTCCTCCCGGGATGGTCGAGGTGGGCGTACTCCCGTACGGTCCCAGTGGGCACGAGGCACCACATGTCGCACCGCTTGTGCAACGCCGCTCCGTTGCAGAGGTCGACTGCGCTCCATCCGCTGCACAAACGTGGCGAGATGCCTCACCGGGTGCGGGGTCCGATGCTGAGCTACCTGCTCACACACCACGAGGAGCGTGCTCATGGACCTGCGTGACGAGCTGCCGGTGGATCACCGGCTGAACACCGTGTACCGCGTCGGCGCTGCCCTGTGCGGCGTGATCCTGCTGGTCTTCGGCAGTCTCGGCTTCGCCGACCAGCTGCCCTTCTTCAGCACCGACGGAACGCGGATCGCCGGACTCTCCAGCAACGGCTTGCTGAGCCTGATCTCCGTCCTCGTCGGCCTGCTCCTGACCGGAGCGGCGGTCGTGGGCGGTAACACGGCCTCCACTGTGAACATGTCCGTCGCTGTGGTCTTCCTCCTCAGCGGATTCCTGCACCTCTTCCTCATCGGGAAGGACCTGAACCCGCTGGACTTCAGCATGTCGAACGTGATCTTCAGCTTCGTCGTGGGACTCCTGCTGCTGACCTTCGGCATGTACGGGCGAGTCAGCGGCGGCCTGCCACACGACAACCCCTACTGGCAGCGACGGCACCCCCAACGGCACGCCATGGAGTCCACCGCCCCGCTCCGGCGGGAGGCAGGCGCGCTGACCAGCAGCGACTCCACGGCGCCATGACCCGCCGGAGCCTTGCGGGTACCCGCGTACTCGTCGCCGGCGCCACCGGGGCGCTCGGCCGGCTCGCCACCGAGGAGCTCGGCGCACGAGGCGCCCGTCTCGCCCTTGCCGGCAGGGATGCCGGGCGGCTCACCGAGCTGGCCGCGCGGGCCGGAGGGCGACCGGCCCGCCAGATGGACGCGTACGACACGGAAGGCTGCGCCGCGCTCGCCCCGTGGGCGCACGAACAACTGGGCGGTCTGGACGGTGTCCTGGTCATGGTCGGGGTGGCGGGGTTCGGCCGGGTCGGAGAGGTACCGGAGACGGCCGTTGAGCACATGTTCCAGGTGAACTCGCTGTGTCCGGCGGCTATCCTGCGCCCTGCCGTCACCCAGGTGAGCGCCGGCGGCTTCCTGGCCGCGGTCACCGGCGCGATCGTGGCGGCGCCGATGCTCGGCACCGCCGACTACGCCGCCGCCAAGACCGCGCTGAGCTGCTGGCTGGGCGTACTGGCGCGGGAGGTTCGAGTGAGGGGACTGCGGGTGTTCGACTTCCAACCGCCGCACCTGGACACGGGATTCGCGGATCACCCGGTGACGGGGCTCACCCCGGACCTGCCCGCGGGAGCGGACCCCGTGGCGGCGGTACAAGCGATGGTCGACCGGCTCGCCGACGCGGGTCCCGAGCACGACACCCCGGCGCCCCGGCTGGGAAGGAGCACCGGTGTTGCGAACCGGCCCTGAAGGCGCGGGCCGCGCGGCGGAATCTGTGTGGGACTATCCGCGCCCACCGCGGGTGGAGGCGGATGGCCGCCATGTGGTCGTCACCTACGCGGGCATGCGGGTGGCGGACACCCACCGTGCCCTGCGCGTCCTGGAGACGAGTCATCCGCCCGTCTTCTACGTTCCGCGCGCCGATACTCTCCCGGGGCTGCTCGTCCGATCGAATTCCCGGACACTTTGCGAGTGGAAGGGCGTAGCGACGTACTGGGATCTGGTCGTCGCGGGCCGGGTCAGGGCCGCCGACGCGGCGTGGAGCTACGAGGCCCCCGCTGCCGGCTACACGGCGCTCACCGGCTGCCTGGCGTTCTACCCGTCCCGGGTCGAGGGCTGCTGGGTCGAGGGGGAGCCGGTGGTGGCCCAGCCAGGGGACTTCTACGGTGGGTGGATCACCTCCGAGATCGAGGGTCCGTTCAAGGGTGGGCCCGGTTCGCAGGGATGGTGAGCCCGCCCGAGGGTTCGGCCACCGGTCGTCGCGTCATCGAGCTGGCCCGCGCCCGGCTGGCATCCCTGGGCCGGTGAGCAGGTTCTCGATCAGGGTCAGTCCGGAGCGGAGTCCGGTGAGCCTGCGGGAGCCGGCGCCCGGGAGACTGCTCCAGCCGGGGCCAGCGAGCAGCAGCCGGGAGCGGGACCGAGCGCCCCGCAGCCCCCATTCGACGTCCTCGACTGCGCTCAGGACCTCGGGGACCGCAGTGGTCCGGCTCTGCGCCCACACCACGACCACCGAGGGGCCGGTGCGACGCACGGCCGCCTCCAGCGCGTCGGGCGGAACGGCGGGGCCGAACATCCGCACCGGCAGGCCGCGCTCGCCGAGCGCGGCCCACAAGGCTTCGAGCGGCAGACTGTGCAGTTCACCGGGCGCGCCGGCGAGCAGGACCGGGGGGACGTCCCGGGTCGGTGACCGGCGTGGCACCCCGCGCAGGGCCAGCGAGACGAGCCAGGACAGCAGGTGCTCGACCTCGATGTATCGCTCCCCCGCCGTCGCCCATTTGCGGCCCACGGCGTGGAGGGTCGGGGCGATGATCTCCTCCCACGCCGTGACGCAGCGGTGCTCGCTCAGCGCACGGTCCAAGAGGTCCTCGACCGCCTCGGAGTCCAGCCGGACCGCCGCTCTTGCCAGCCCTCGGCACTCTCCACGTGCACGTTCCAACGGGAGCATGTCCCGACCGCCAGGGGATCGGAGGGCTGCTCCGCCGGCCGGACCAGGGGTGCCGCCGGGCGCTCCTGCGGCGGCGAGCCGTGCGGCGCGCGCGGCCTCCGCGGGAGGAATCCCGCGTGACGTGAGGCGACACATCTCTTCAAGGAGGGCGATGTCCTGCGGCAGCCAACGGCGGTGCCGGCCGTTCACACGGGCTGCTGGGCCGATGCCGTAGCGACGTTCCCACGAGCGCAAGGTGGCAGGGGCGACACCCAGTCGCATGGCCACCGCGCCGGTGCTCAACCCGACGCCAGCTGGGGTCTGGGCCTTCGGCGGTGTCTCGTGCGGCCTCACCCGCCCACCATACGACCGTTCCTCGCCGTGGGTGGGAGGCGGAGCTCCGCAACCACGGCCCGTCTGGGAGCAGGGCAAGACTGGCGGGTTGGTGCACGTTCGATGCAGGGGTCGCCTCGCGGGGGACGCTCGTATCGTGGTCGCACCGGGGGCAGTCCTTGGTCGGGGACGGGAAGAGGTCCCGGCCGGACGCTCGTGGGCTTCCGCTCCCACGGCGCCGTACGGACCCCACCGGCCCGGGACGGGACACGGCAGGGAAGGTGTCGGTGACGGGTATGACCGCAGTCGATCCGGAATGGGTGGTCGCCCCCGACGGGGGACGACCACAGGGGCGCTTCTGTGCCCATCTCGCCGAAATCACCACGGCACTCGACGGGGTGGGCAGCACGACCTCACCGGTCGAGCGCCCTTCGGACTTCGGATGCGCTCGGTGCCGGGCCGCGGGAGCGCAGTGGGTGCACCTGCGGTCGTGTCTGAGCTGTGGGCACGTGGGCTGCTGTGACAGCTCGCGCGGACAGCACGCCTGGGCCCACGCCGAGGCGACGGGTCACCCGTTGGCCCGCTCCGCCGAGGACGGCGAGCACTGGGCGTGGTGCTACGTGGACGAGGTGTTCCTCGTCCCGGCAGCTCGCCCCGGTGGCGCCCCGCCGAACCGCTGAACTCCCTGAGGCGTTCCGCAGTACCCGGCGGGCGTGCCGCTTGGCCGGGCGGGACGCCGTGGCCCGTTGGCCGGGGTCGCTGTGCCCCAAGCCCCCGGGGCGGGTGCCGGCTGTTCCCTCGGCAGAGGTCCGCACATGACGAAGGCAAGGAGCGTTCGAGCTCCTTGCCTCTTTCAACTTATAGCTCACCGGGGGCCTTGCGGCAAGGCCCCCGGTGAGCCGCAGAATGACCGGACAGAGCCCCGACCTGCGGAAACGAAAGATCCACCCGATGCTCGCGCGGTGCGGGGTGCAGATCGCACCGGCGCCGCGACCGGTGAGCTGTTTCGCGACGGCCAGGCGGTGGATCGACGCGCGGGGCGGGAGAGCACCGTCCGGCTGCCGCACGGAGCGGCGGGGAGATCCGGATTCAACGAATGGGTGTGGCGATGATTGACGTGATCGTGGTCGGCGGCGGACCGACCGGCTTGATGCTGGCCTGCGAGCTGCGGCTGCACGGAGTGCACGTGGTGGTACTGGAGAAGCTGGCGGAGCCGACCGAGCAGTCCCGTGGGCGCGGTCTGCACGCACGGAGCGTGGAGATCATGGACCAGCGGGGACTGCTGGAGCGGTTCCTCGCGGTCAGTGAGAAGTTCCAGGTGGGCGGTCTCTTCGGCGGCGTCCTCAAGCCCTGGCCGGACCGCTTGGACACGGCGCACCCGTACGGTCTCACCACCGCACAACCGGTCACCGAGCGGTTGCTGTACGAACGCGCCGTGGAACTCGGCGCGGAGATCCGGCGCGGTTGCGAAGTGGTGGGGCTGAGCCAGGACATGGAGGGAGTGCGTGTCGTGCTGGCTGACGGTGCGCCGCTGCGCTCGCGCTACCTCGTGGGCTGCGACGGTGGACGCAGTGCGGTACGCAAGCTGATCGGTGTCTCCTTCCCGGGCGAACCCTCGACGGTGGAGACGCTGTTGGGTGACATGGAGGTGACCGAGGAGCGAGAAAGGATCGCCGCGGTGTCCGCAGAGGTCCACCAGCGCCAACCGCGCTTCGGTGTCATCGCCGATGTGGACGGGAAGGAGGGGGTGTTCCGTATCGTGGTCCCCGCCGCGGGGGTGTCCGAGGACCGTACGGCCGCGCCGACCCTGGAGGAGTTCAAACAGCAGCTGCGGGCGACCGCGGGGACCGACTTCGGTGCGCACGCGCCGCGGTGGCTGTCCCGTTTCGGCGATGCCACCCGGCAGGCCGAGCGCTATCGGGTCGGCCGGGTGCTGCTGGCCGGGGACGCGGCGCACATCCACCCGCCGACCGGCGGGCAGGGCCTCAACCTCGGTGTGCAGGACTCCTTCAACCTCGGCTGGAAACTGGCAGCGGAGGTCAACGGGTGGGCACCCGAGGGCCTGCTGGACACCTACCACAGCGAACGACATCCAGTGGGCGCCGCCGTGCTGAGCAACACCCGCGCGCAGATGACCCTGTTGGGGACCGGCCCAGGCCCGACAGCGCTACGGGAACTGTTCTCGAAGCTGATGGACTTCGAGGAGGTGAACCGCTGCGTGACCGGGATCATCACTGCGCTCGCGGTCCGCTACGACCTCGGCCCCGGCCACGAACTGCTCGGCCTGCGGTTGCGGGACGTGCAGCTGGGGCAGGGAAGGCTCTACGATCTGATGCACGCGGGTCGCGGCCTGTTGCTGGACCGGACCGGCCGGCTTTCGCCGGCGGGTTGGACGGATCGGGTCGACCACGTCTTCGACGCATGCGAGGAACTTGACGCGCCCGCAGTGCTGTTGCGGCCGGACGGCCATGTGGTCTGGGCGGGCGAGGACCAACAGGACCTCCTCGACAAGTTGCACCGGTGGTTCGGCGCCGCCAGCGGCTGAGAGCATCGCCGGTGCCTGTCGGCGTCAAGCGCTGCGCCCGGTCCGCCAGCCAAGGGACCATCAGTACGGCCCGGCGCTCCCGGCCGCCGACCCCACGCCGGAGGTACGACAGGATGGCCCGATCGGATCCCCGGGGGATGGGGCGTCCACAACGCGAAGCGACCGGGAGACGAGGACCAGAAGATCGCCGTACTCGGCCTCGGCGGCGCGTAGGGCTCGGACAGCCACCAGGCCCCGTTCCCGGTCGGGCGGTACCCCGCCCTCGCGGGCGTCCGCTGCCGCCTGGAACATGGTGGCGAGGCCTATGGCCACGCTCTCCGGCTCGCTCGTGCCGCTGCGCCGCGCCTTTGCCTGGGCGCGCTCGCGCACCTCCGACGCGCAGTGCGGGACGAGTTCCAACAGGCGGTCGTGGATGTCGGTCATCCGGTCCGTCAGGCGCCGGCCCGGGCTGGCGTACCAGGGAGTCGTGAGCCGCATGCCGGATCCCCCGTTGGCAGGCGGGCGTACGGCCCTGCGCAGGGGACCCAGCGCATGGAGGGTGCGCAGGGGCCAGATCACCCGCTCGGCCAGCCAGGGCCCGGCGATCGGGATCACGAACCCGAGGGCGATCAGGAGGGTGCCCAGGGAGATGAAGGAAGTGAGCACTCGGTTCAGCGCTTCCCAGTCCCGACCGCTCCAGGCAGCGACGACGGTGACCATCTTTGCCGTGCCGTAGACGAGGTTGAACAGGAAGCCGACGGTCAGCACGGCGAGCCCGGTGCGTAGCGTGCCTCCCGCCCCCGTGCCGCCCTCGGGCCGCTCCCGACGAAGGTCACGGGCCCAGCTCCAGCAGGCGCCGACCGCCGCGGTGGCTGCCGCGATGTTGGCCAGTAGGTAGAGCGTCACCATCTCCCGGATGAACGGGGTGTTGGCGTAGTACGTGTCGAAGTCCCGTAGTCGCTCAACCGGTGCCTCACCCAGGATGAAGCAGCCGATGACCAGGACGATCACTGCGCCGTGGGCCCAGACCCAGCGCCGGACGCGACGGCGCGTCCCCGTCTGGGTCCGAACGTCCTCGCGCCAGTTCTCCATCAGTACCAGGCAGGCACCGGCGTAGGCGATCAGGATGCAGTAGTCGAGCAGGGCGGCGAAGTTACTGACGCCGGTCAGCTCGTTGACGGTGGTCACGGTGGGTGGCGCCGAGAAGAAGAAGGCCGCAGCCTGCAAGAAGATGACCGTGTTGACGCTGCGGACCAAAGGGGTGCGCCAACGCCTGGCCAGAGAGGGGAGTTTGGCGAGCAGCACGAGTGCGAGCGCCCCCGCCGGAATGTAAAGGTTCACGCGCTCCGCCTCAGCCTTCGAGTGACGCCCAGATGCGACCGGCCACCCCGGCGGATGGCGGCGCGCTGCTCCTGCCCTCCAGGTGGGGCCGGAACCTCTGGGCGAGCATCCGGCCGAACCGCTCGGCACGCCGCTCCTCTTCGAGGCCCGGATCGGTTCGGGCAGCGACATGAGCGACCACTTCGCCCAGGCTCCGCGGGTCTCCAAGGACACGCGCCGCGGCCATCGCGCCGGCGCCATGGCCGCTGTGCCCCTCCTTGACGTGCCACAGCTCGTGTCCGAGGATCACGATCTGATGCAGCGGCGAGGTGTTCGCCTCAAGGACGATCAAGTCGTACTCGCTCATGTCGAGCCACAGGCCGGTCACGGTATCCGCGGGGAACTCCTTGAGCATCAGACGCACACCGCGACCGTTGCAGTTGGCCGCGGACATGCATATCGCGCTCAACAGCTCCACCGGGTCCTCGGGAACCGGCTGTCGCAGCCCTGCGTACAGTTCGTCACGATGGCGCTTCATCGCACGCGCTACCAGCACCCCGTGCCACCCGTCTTCCGCCTGAAGCACAGTCCTGCACCTCGCCCGCAGGGCATGTGCCTGCTTGACCGTGCCTCCAGGACACCGCGAACAATCGACGTCATTGTGCCTGACACTCGCGAGGTGCTCTGCGCGTCTCTCGCGAACTCCTCCCGCAGGGGACGCGGCGGGATGGATGTGTTCGTGGCGGTGGGGGCCGGTCACCGGGATCCGCCACGTGGTTGGTCGAGGCGCCTCGCGGGGACGGGCTCAGGGCCCCGTCAGCCCGCCGCGGGTTGACCGCTACCGCTGCCGGTAGGCCGGGCGGGCTGCTCGACGAGCATGCGCTCCTCACCACGATGGCGAGCAACCCTACTCTGGGCACACCATGATGATGGTGCGTCAGGAAGGACGTGTGTGGTGGACCGGGGGCGGTTGGTCGCGGTGAACGGGTCGGGTGGGGCCGGCTCGGGGTACGAGGTCGGTCCGGGGCTGGTGTTGACCTCCGCCCACGTGGTGAGCACCGTGGGTGCCGGGGTGGAGGTCTTCCGGCCCGGTGGCGTCGGGTCCTTCGAGGGCGCCGTGGTGTGGTGCGGCTCACCCGGCGCACGGGACGACGCCGCGCTCGTCCACGTCGGGGACGGGGCCTGGAGGCCACTGTCCGGGGCCGTTACCCGCTGGGGGCGGCTGGTCACCGACCGGCCCGGTCTGGCATGTGAGACCTGGGGAGTGCCCGAGCTCTTCCAGCGGCCCGGTGCCGCGGTGGAGGCCGCCCAGTTGGAGGGGCGGATGAATCCGGGGAGCGGTTTCGTCGGTAACCAGTATGTGCTGGACCTGAGCGCCCAACCGCCACGCTGGCCCTGCGCGGCCTCTTCTCCCTGGGGCGGCTTGTCGGGGGCGGCGGTCTTCTCGGGCAGTCTTCTGGTCGGTGTGGTCGCCGCTGATCGCCAGCACTCCCGGCACGCCTCCTTGAGCGTGGTTCCCTCCTACGTACTGCACCACGATCCGCTCTTTCGCGATGCGCTGTCCGCGTACGGGGCAGGCCGTCCTTCGTTGGAGGCGGTGGAGTTCCAGCACCTCGCGGACGCCGGTGGCGCCCCGGTGGCGGCCGGCGCTCCACGGTCGCCGGCTGCTCTGCTGCAGCCGGGGCGGGCAACGGTCCCCTTCCAGGGACGGGAAGCCCTGCTGAAGCAGCTGGGCACCTGGTGCGAGGGGGGCGGATTCGAGGCCCTGCTGATCCACGGCCCAGGCGGACAGGGCAAGACCCGGCTCGCCCACCGGTTCGGTGAGCTCCGCGCCGGCGAAGGCTGGACGGTGGTGTGGCCACGCGCGGATGTGCCGCCCGGTGAACTCGCCGAACTACGGCATGCGGCCCGGCCCTTGATGGTGGTGGTCGACTACGCCGAGACCCGTACCGGGCAACTCGCCGGGATACTGGAGGCGGCTCGGGCTCATTGCGGCGACACGGCCTTCAGGGTCCTGTTGCTGGCCCGAACGGCCGGCGACTGGTGGGCGCGGGCCACCACGATGACATCGGCCGCCGAGGACTTCCTCGAAGGCGCTCCCGTCGTGGCGTTGGCGCCGCTGGAACCGTGCCCGGCCGGTCGTCCTGATGCCTACCGGCGGGCCGTCCACGCCTTCGCAGCCGCGCTCGGCCAGGTGCGCGGACTCGGAGCCCGGAACTGGCCCACCGCGGCATCCGCACTCCCGGTCCGTCGGCTCGACCGGGACGGCCTCGACAACGCGCTCACCCTGCACATGACGGCCCTCGCCGACCTCCTCGACGTCGAACTGCCCGCGGAGCCGGCGCCTGCCGGGCCCCCGGATGGCGCCGCCCAAGGGGTGGAAGACCGCCTGCTCGGCCACGAGGGCCGCTACTGGGACCGGACCGCCGCCACTCAGGGTCTCACCGCGGGCCTCGATCGCCACACCCTCGAAGACGCCCTCGCCGCGGCCTTCCTCGTCGGCGCCACCACGCGGGAGCAGGCCGACGCCACCTGGCTGGCCCTGCCCTCGCTCGCCGACCAACCGCGCGATCACCGCGACCGCGTCACCAGGTGGATCGCCGGCCTGTACCCGGCCCCTGGACCGCACCTGTCCTGGGGCGTCCTGCAACCCGACCGGCTCGCCGAACGCCTCGTGGGGCGCCGTCTGGATGCCGATGGTGCTCTCGCGGAGCGCCTGATCTCCGGCCTCGACGGTGCCCGGGCCGCCCACCTGTTGACCGTCTACAGCCGGGCAGCGGCCCACCCGGTCTTCGACGACCGGCTCGACACCCAGTTGACCGCGCTGTGTCGGCGCCACCACAAGTCGCTGACCGCACAGCTGATCGCCACCGCCACCCAGGCTGAACACCCCGGGCCCCTCATCAGAGCGCTGACGCAGGTCAGCGACGACCCGACCACTTCACTTGCCGATCTCCAGCAGTTGAACGACCACCTTCCGCCGACCAGTCACCGCCTCGCCGCGTGGGCAGCCGACCTCGCCCGCCTCCTCAGCGAGCGCTACCGCAGCCTTTCGTCCTTCTCCCGGCCAAGGGCCGAGCTCGCCCGTTGCCTCAACACGCTCTCCATCAGGTTGGGTGACCTCGGGCGGCAGCGGGAGGCACTGGCGGCGGTCGAGGAGGCCGTCGTGATCTGGCGCGCGCTCGCCGATGCCCGACCTGATCCGCATCTGGTGGATCTCGCCGGTGCCCTGAACAACATGTCGGTGGACCTCGGCGATCTGGGGCGGCGCCAGGAAGCCCGAGCGGCCATCGAGGAGGCCGTGTCGCTCTACCGGAGCCTCGCCTTGACCGACCCGGCCCGGCTACCCGCCCTTGCCGCGGCACTCAGCAACCTCTCCGTCACACTGGGCGGGCAGCACCTGCTCCAAGAAGCCCTGTCAGCCGTTGAGGAGTCCGTGCGGATTCGCCGTACACTCGCCGCTGCCCAACCCGACGTGCACCTGCCCGAACTCGCCGGCGCACTGAACAACCTCGCAGTCAGACTCGGCGCGTTGGGAAGGCGGGAGGCCGCCCTATCCATCGTGCGGGAAGCCGTCGACCTGCGACGCGAACTCGCCCGGGCCCACCCGGACGCCCATCTCCACGAACTCGCGGGCGCTCTGAACAACCTCGCTGTGGACCTCGGCTCCACGGGGCGGCACGAGGAGTCCCTCACCGCCTTCGGGGAAGCGATCGAGGTGTACCGGGGGTTGGCCGGGGATGGCCCTGACGCCCATTCGTCGGGGCTCGCCATGTCCCTTCACAATTTCTCCATCGCACTGCGCGACCTGGGCCGCAGGACGGATGCTTTGGCGGCGGTCGAGGAAGCCGTCGCTCTGCGACGGGCGCTGGCCGGGTCCGAGTCCGAATCGCATCTCAGGGACCTGGCGACCTCCTTGGACAACTTCGCCACCGAACTGAACGCGTTGGGGCGCGCCGAGGAGGCCCTGGTCGCTGCCGAGGAGAGCCTGGACATCCGGCGCGCCCTGGCTGGGGCAGGGAACAACTCCCTTCTGCCCGCCCTTGCCGCCGCGTTCATCGACGAGGAGGCCGTCACCTAAGGGCTGTCCAGAGCCCGGCGGACGCGCGGCCGGCGCCCCGCATGACACTGGCCAAGCGCCTCGCCGCCCGGACCCGAGGCGGGTCCGGGCGGCGAGGGCGGATCGCCGCGCCTTAGCTACTGCTCACCGCGGTGTCGTCGATGAGGAAGCTGGTGGCGTTGGAGGAGTCCTCCGTGCCGGTGAACTTGATCGTGACTGTCTTGCCCCGGTACGCCGACAGATCCAGCGTACGCAGGGTGTACCCGCTGGGCGTGGCATTCGAGTAGGTGGCCAGGGTCGAGGTGGTACTGCCCGAGACGACCTGCGCCTTGAGGGTGTCGTACACGGTGGAGCCGCTCTCCTCGGTACTGACGGCCAGGTAGAAGGAGAGCTTGGGGGCGGTCGCGGTGCTGGGGATCGACACGGTCTGCGCCAGGGTGTCGGTGTGCGAGGAGCCGTACCCGTCCAGCCAGGCGTACCAGGAGCCGGAGCGTGCGGAGGCGTCCGAACTGTTGGTGATCACACCGGTGCTCGCGCTCCAGGTGGTGGCGCCGGATTCGAAGCCGGCGTTGCCCAGCAGGTTCGAGCCACCTGGCACGGTGGTTCCACAGGTCGTGGCGGTGGCGGCGACGGAGACCGCGCTCCAGGCCTTCTCCACGGCGGTGCACTGGGTGGAGTCGGCGCCGTAGTAGGAGATGGCAGCCTTGATCGTCGCGGTGCGGGCGTCGGCGTAGGTGCTCGCCGAAGTCATGCCCTCGGTGAGAGCCCGGTACCAGATCTTGCCCGCGGCGGAGTTGCCTATGCCGGTGACCGTGGATCCGTTACAGGTGGGGCTGTTGCCCCAGGAGGAGGAGCCGGAGCCGACGGCCAACAGGTAGAAGAAGTGGTTTCCGACACCCGAGGAATAGTGCGGGTTCAGGGACTTGGTCTTGGTGCTCCAACAGTTCTGGGAGAGACCGTCCTTGCCGGGCTCGTCCATCCAGCGCAGCGGAGTGCCGTTGGTGCTGAGCTTCTCGCCGATGAGGTAGTCGGGGCTGTCCGAGGGGTTGTTGGCATTGAACTCGACGAGCGTTCCGAATATGTCGCTGGTGGCCTCGTTGAGGCCACCAGCCTCACCGAAGTAGTCCAGGTTCGCGGTCGCGGAGGTGACTCCGTGGCTCATCTCGTGGCCGGCGACGTCAATTTGGGTGAAGGGCTTCTGTCCGGGCGCCCCGTCGCCGTAGATCATGGCGAATCCGTCGTCGTCCCAACCGGCGTTTCCGTAGTTCTGGCCGTAGTGGACGAAGGATCGAGCCCCGACACCGTCGTTCTTGATGCCGTTGCGGCCGTGGACGTTCTTGAAGTAGTCCCAGGTCGCCTGCACTCCGTAGTGTGCGTCAACAGCCACGGTGGCGCGGTCGGAAAGGGATCCGTTGCCCCACACGTTGTCCGAGTCCGTGAGGGCCGACCCCCAACCGGAGGGCACGGCCACTTCGTCGGGAAGGGCGTTGTTGTTGGCGTCGCGGGTTTCGCCACCGCCGCGGCTCGCGTCCTTGAGCTGGTATCCGCCGGTTACCGCGGTGGTCGACAAGGTGACGTCGCCGACCTGGTATCCGTGACCGGTTCCGCTGGCGGTGTGGAAGTCGTCCCAGGTCTGGACGGCCTTGCCGGTCCGAGCGTCGACGAGCACGTTGAAGTGGCTGGGCGACTGGTCCGGGGCGATGCCGTGAACGACGACCTGCCAGGCCAGCCGCGGCGTTTGGCCGGTGACGGCGTCCACCACGAGGTTGGATTCGGTTTCACCGCGAGTGCCGCGGAACAGCTTCTGGGCCACGGCCTCGGCCCGGGACGCCTTCACTTTCGCGGTGGTGGGCAGGTTCAGCTTGCCTTTCAGGGTCAGGCTGGTCTCGCGCAGGCTGCCGTCCGGAGCAGAGTGGACGACCACGTCGCCCCCGATGACCGGGAGGTCGCGGTAGGAGCGGTCGAGGTGCACATGGCGCGAGCCGTCCTTGTCGATGACGACGGCCCGGGACTTGAAGGTGTCGTGCTCACTGGCGCGAACGGTCTCGGGGTGGTCCGAGACCGCCCTGGCGGCATCGCGCAGGGCATCGTTCTTGGTCGCCTTCGGGGGGGTCGGCCGTGGGGAGTCGGCCGCGGTGGCGGGGGTGCCCGCTCCGGCTATGAGGAGACTGCTGACGGCCAGCGCCAGCGGTCCCACGAGAACGGATCGATTCATGGGCCCGGAGCCTGGCTTCTGACGACCTACCAGGTCAACGCCGTAGGAACTCTGTTAAGGACGAAGCGCAGTGAACGGCGCGCACTGGACCCATCGGCCTGTTGGGACAGGGCGCCCGGGGCCGTTGCGGCCAGGAGGTCGGGAGAAAACTGTTCACGTGGTGAAACAACGATGTACGCATGGCTCGCGCCTCGTTACCATGTGGCCCCGCTTCACCGCCATTTACTCCCGCGCCACGTGAAACACCCATCTCATTGGCCCCACGTTCAAACATCCCCATCCCCACACCCAGCTCCTGCGACAGTGCCGTCACAGGCCGCGCCGCCCATCGGGCGCGTGATGTCCGGCCGGAGGCGACCATGACCAGCAGAACAGAGTCTCTTCGAACAGCCCCCGCTCTCCCGCCCCGCTCCCCGGGCTCCCACGAAGTGCGCGAAGCCCTACGCAAAGGCCCGTTCGAGGCGGCTCTCGACAGCGCGATCCGAGCCAGCGGACTGAGCATGGACCGGATCCAGCACCGTCTGGCGGCACGGGGCATCGCCATCAGCGTCACCACCTTGAGCTATTGGAGGCGCGGGCGCAGCAGACCGGAACGCCCCCAGTCCCGCCAGGCCGTCCGGGTGCTGGAGGAAATGCTCAGCCTGCCGACGGACTCGCTGGTCTCCCTCCTCGGCCCGCAGCGTCCACGTGGGCGGTGGACCAACCGCGTCGCGACCGGCGTGGAGACGGAGCAACTGTGGCAGGGCTACGAGAGCCTCCCGGGGCTGCTGGGCGACATGGGCTCGGCGGACGACGGACTCACCCGCCTCTCAGCGCATGATCGTTGCGAAATCGGCCCCAACGGGGCGGAGTTGCAGTTCCGCACCACGTTGGTCCTTCGGGCGGAACGGGAACGGGTGGACCGCTGCCTGATCATCACCAGGGGGGACGACCCCGCCCAAGGACTGCCCGTACTCAGTCGCGTCCGCAACGCCCGACCGGGACGGATCCGCACGGACGAGACGGTGCCGTTGGCAGTGATCGAGCTCTTCCTCGACCGCGTGCTCTCCGCCGGGGAGACCACGGTGATCGAGTACACGTACGACTACCCGCCGGACGGCGGCACCTCACGGGAGTGCGGGCGGGGATTCACGGCGCCGGCCCGCCTCTACACCCTGGAGGTGGCCTTCCACCCCGATGCCGTTCCGGTGCGCTGCTACCGTTATGCGGGCACCGCCGCCCCGGGTCCCCAGCCCGACCCCGAGCCGATCTGGATCAGCTCGGCGGGCCTGGCGCAACTCGTCGTCCAGGATCCGGTGCCCGGGTTCCACGCGATGCGCTGGGAATGGGACTGAGCGGATGGATGAAGGCGCGGCGGCGATCAGCCCCGCGGGCACCTGCGACACGTCACAGCGGTCCGCCCTCGTCCCGTAGCTGGTGCCTTGGGGCTCGGTGAGGACGGGGGCGGAGACGGCACCCCACCTTCCGCAGCCCGGCGAACGGCTGATCGCCGGCCGGATGCGCCGGCGCCCGTCAGGGGCTCGATCGCCGAAGCGGAGGTGCGGCGGCCTCAGCCGTCGCTCGGCGGCGGCGTCGGGTCGGGAGCGGGCCGGCAGGTGAAGCCCAGCCGGGTCAGGGCTCGGACGATCTCCCCCGTACTGAAATCGCGCCGGTCCTGCCCCGTGATCACCTCGCCTACCTGCTTGACGGGGTAGGTCCGGCGGCCGACGGTCACGCAGTCTCCCGTGACCGACTCAGGTTTCTTACCCTTCATCGCCTCGACGACCTCGCTCTTGGTCAGGTCGAAGGGATAGCGGGCGATGACGAGACGCATGGTGCCTCCACAGCTAGGCGGGACCGGCCTGACCTTCTCAGTGTGCCTACACGGCGGGTCTACGAAGCACGCCGCACCCGGGCCGCTCTGCGGGCCTCAGCCGTCTGACGTGCCTCGGCTGCCCTGCGGGACTCGCCTCCGGCGCGCCCGGGCCGGGTCCCGATCCCGCGGAAGGGGGCCCCGCCCCGTGCGGGCCGCTCGGCGGTGGCGGGACCGCTGCCGCCGATGGGGATCCCCGAGGGTGCTTGTGCCCCGGTGATCCGACTCAGTTCGGCCTCACCGGATCGGACCTGAGTGACCTGCGGGGTGATCCCGGCGTCGGAGAGCAGCCTCGCCATGTCACGGCGCTGGTGTGGCAGCACGAGCGTCACGACGATGCCGGATTCACCCGCTCGGGCCGTACGTCCACCCCGGTGGAGGTAGTCCTTGTGGTCTGCGGGCGGATCGACGTTGACGACGAGGTCGAGGCTGTCGACGTGGATCCCGCGGGCCGCCACGTTCGTGGCCACCAGCACGGAGACGGTACCGCTCTTGAACTGACTCAGCGTCCGGGTCCGCTGCGGCTGGGACTTCCCGCCGTGCAACGCCGCGGCCCGCACACCGTTCTGCATCAGATGCCGGGTGAGCTGGTCGACTGCGTGCTTGGTGTCCAGGAACATCAGCACGCGGCCGTCGCGGGCGGCGATCTCGGTGGTGGCCGCGTACTTGTCAGCGGCGTGGACCTGAAGGACGTGGTGCTCCATCGTGGTGACAGCGCCCGCCGAGGGATCGACGGAGTGCACCACGGGGTCGCTGAGGTAGCGCCGGACCAGCAGGTCCACGTTGCGGTCCAAGGTGGCGGAGAACAGCATCCGCTGCCCGCCCGGGCGCACCAGGTCCAGCAGCTCGATCACCTGGGGCATGAAACCCATGTCGGCCATCTGGTCGGCCTCGTCCAGCACGGTGATCCCGACCCGGTCCAGACGGCAGTCCCGGCGTTCGATGAGGTCCTTCAGGCGCCCCGGCGTGGCCACGACCACCTCCGCACCGGTGCGCAGGGCACGGGCTTGCCGACCGATGGACATTCCTCCCACCACGGTGGCCATCCGCAGCTTCAGCGCCTGCGCGTAGGGCGTGAGGGCGTCGGTCACCTGCTGGGCGAGTTCCCGGGTGGGGACCAGGATGAGGGCGAGCGGGGCCTTGGAGTCGGCCCGCCTGCCCGCGGTGCGGACCAGCAGCGGAAGACCGAAGGCCAGTGTCTTGCCGGACCCGGTGCGCCCGCGGCCCAGCACGTCCCGACCCGCGAGCGAGTTGGGAAGCGTTGCTGCCTGGATGGGGAAGGGCTCGGTGACGTTCAGACCGGTGAGCACCTCGATCACCGCGGCCGGGAGGTCGAGCTCCGCGAAGCCCGTGACGGCGGGCAGCGGCGGAGTGGTGGTGACCGGCAGGGCGAATTCTCCTTGCGGCGCCGAGGGCCGTCGCCTGTTGGCAGCCGACCGCTGGTCGGGGCGACCTGCTCGGCGGGCCTGGGAGGAGCGGTTGTTCGCACCGGCCGATCGACTCATGGAGAACCTTTCCCGATAGGGCGCGTATCGAGGAATTCTCGGCACAGATAAGCCGATAAATTGCGGAGACGTGCCTGATAAAAAACTCAAATGCGCCGGCCGAAGGCAGTGCAGAACCCGGAACCGGCAATGAGCTGGGGCCCGCACTTGGTCGTGCGGGCCCCAGCTACATCACTGACTTCGTGGTCAGGCGGGAACGATGTTCTCCGCCTGGGGGCCCTTCTGGCCCTGGGTGACGTCGAAGTTCACCTTCTGGCCCTCCTGGAGCTCACGGAAGCCCTGGGTGGCGATGTTCGAGTAGTGGGCGAAGACGTCGGGGCCGCCACCCTCCTGCTCGATGAAGCCGAAGCCCTTTTCAGCGTTGAACCACTTCACGATTCCGGTAGCCATGCTCAATCTCCTTCGAGGCAGTGCCCGGAGGCTCGCACTGTGCGAGCTCCGGCGTCGCCGCGATGATCGCCCCATCCGGAAAAAAGCACCGAAAACAAAAAAGAGCCTGACGACGAGGAGTCATCAAAGGCACTTGAAGTCTATGGGAACCACAACTGCAACTGGGATCAACCTTAGCACGGCGGTTCACCGGCCCGGGATCGAAATTCTGAACGAGCCGGCGGAAGCGTTAAATATTCACCCACGTGGCGGAGGTCTCGGCAGGGCCCTGGGCCGCCGTTCACCTGTCCGTCGTACGGCTTTCATCTCCGCTTCACCCACCACGGCAGGGCCTGGTCGCACACTGCTGACCACCCCTCCAGAGCATCCCAGAAGGACCGAGCGCTCCGTGCCCGTGCCCGTCATCCTCACCGGCCGCCGCGTGCGGCTGGAACCCCTCGCAGCACACCACGCCGAAGCCCTGGCCGAAGCCGGCAGCGAGGACCGCACCACCTACGGGTTCACCCCTGTGCCACACAGCCTGACCGCTGCCCACGCCTACATCGAGCGGGCCAGGGCCGAACACGCGGCCGGGCGGGCGTTGGCCTTCGCGGTGATGACCGCACCCCACGGTCTGCTGGTCGGCTCTACCCGCTTCCTGGAACTGGACTACTGGCAAGGACCGCCGGTCTGGCCCTCCGTCCCCGGGCTCCCCTACGGCGACCCGCTCACCGCCGTACCCGATGCGGTCGAGATCGGTAACACGTGGCTGGCGCCGCGGGCACAGGGCACCGGCATCAACACCGAAGCCAAGTTGCTCATGCTGCGCCACGCCTTCGAGAACTGGCGGGTCCAGCGGGTGAGCCTGCGCGTGGACGCCCGGAACCTACGGTCCCGGGCAGCGGTCGAAGGGCTCGGTGTGACCCACGAAGGCGTACGACGGGCCCATTCGCGTGGGCTCGACGGCCAGGTGCGCGACACGGCCTTCTACTCCGTCCTGGACTGCGAATGGCCCACCGTCCGCACGCTGCTGGAGCTGCGGACCAATACGGCGCGGCGGCCCCGTACCACCCCCTTGGTGCCCGCCTGAGCGGAGGGCCGGCGGGCTCCGGCCGTCCGCCGCCGTGCGAGGCGCTGCCCGCTGGGCGAAGATGCCTAGTGCTGCATCGGCCTCAACCGCCTCGGCGTGAAGCGAGGGACCATGGCTCAAGAAGTCGCGGGCGGCACCCCGCCCGCGGGCAGCCCGCCCACCAGCCTCAAAGCGAACGCCATCGGCTTCCTCGATGCACTCGTCATCGGCCTGAACTCCACCTCGCCCGCCTACTCGCTCGCGGCCGTCATCGGGCCAATCGTCGCCCTGGTGGGGGTCTACGCGCCAGGCGTGATGCTGGCCTCGTTCGTCCCGATGCTGCTGATCGCGTCCGCGTTCTACTACCTCAACAAGGTCGACCAGGACTGCGGCACTACCTTCTCCTGGGTGACCCGGGCCATGGGCCCCTGGGCCGGCTGGCTCGGCGGTTGGGCCATCACGATGACCGGCGTGCTGGTGATCGGGTCGCTCGCCGACGTGGCGGTGAACTTCGGCCTGCTGGCCGTGGGCCTCGACAGCTGGGCCGCCAACGAACTGGTCCGGCAGGGTCTGACCGTCCTGGTGATCCTGGTGATGACCGCCATCTGTGTGATCGGCACCGAGCTGTCCGCCCACCTCCAGGACGTCCTGATCCTGGCCCAGGTCTTCTTCCTCCTGGCCTTCGCCGCCGTAGCGATCTACCGGGTGTACACCGACAGCAGCTCGTTGGACGAGATCAAGCCCGCCATCGACTGGCTCAATCCCTTCGGGGCCGGCGGCGCGGCCCTGACCGGGGGCCTGTTGCTTGGCGTGTTCATGTACTGGGGCTGGGAATCGGCCGTCAACCTGACGGAGGAGGTCGAGAACTCGGCGACCGCTCCGGGCAAGGCCGGCCTGTGGTCCACGGTCATCCTGCTGGTCACGTACCTGTCGGTCGGATTCGCAGTGGTCGCCTACGCCGGTACCGCCTTCCTCGCCGAGAACGCCGACGAGGAGGAAGCCGTCTTCGCCGTCCTCGCCCACGAGGTGATGGGAGGCTGGGACTGGGTGGTGCTGCTGTCCGTGTGCACCTCCGCTCTGGCCTCGACCCAGACCACGATCATCCCGGCCTCGCGCACCGCCCTTTCGATGGCCCGACGCCATGCGCTGCCGGCGAAGCTGGCCCACATCAACCCGCGGTTTCGCACTCCTGAGGTCAGCACGTGGTGGGTAGCCGGCATCGCCATCGCCTGGTACCTCGTGGTGAACCAGATCAGCGAGAACGCCCTCTTCGACTCGCTCACCGCCCTCTCCCTGCTGATCGCCTTCTACTACGCGCTCACGGGCCTCGCCTGTGCCATCTACTACCGTCGGCACCTCACCGAGAGCCTGCACAACCTGTTCTTCATCGGCATCGGGCCGGTGGTGGGGGCGGGGCTGCTGGCCTGGCTGCTCGTGGAATCGATCGGGGACATGTCCAACCCGGCGAATTCCTACAGCGGAGTCTCCTGGTTCGGGCTGGGGCCGCCCTTGGTGATCGGCATCGGCATCGCCCTCGTCGGTGTGCTGTTCATGTGCTACTGGCGGCTGCGGTCGGGGCTCTTCTGGACGGAGCGCCGTGGGGTGGTCGACCCCGCTCTGGTCGACCACCGGCGCTCGGCGAAGGAGGGCTGAGATGTCCGTGGTCCTCGGATACGACGAATCGCCGGGCGCCGATCGGGCCCTGAGGGTGGCGATCGAGATCGCGGCGGCCTTCGGCGAGGCCCTGGTCCTGGTGTACGGGGCCGCCGCCCCCGGCGGCATGGGTGAGGAAGCCGGCGCCCACCGGGAGGCGATCCGGCAGGCCGGACGTAACGCGCTGGCCCACGGGGTGGCGCTCGCCGACGAAGCCGGCGTCCCCTCGGCGATGGAGATCCTCGACGCGAAGCCTGCCCAGGCCCTCCTCGAAGCGGCCGAGCGGCACCATGCAAGGGTGATCGTCGTCGGGAGTTGGGGCGAGAGCCCGATGCGGGGCGCCCTCCTCGGCTCGACCCCCCACAAGCTCCTCCACCTCTCGCCGCTACCAGTGCTGTGCGTGCCGACCGACACCTGAACCTGCCCGCCGACGGCCCTGCGGTCCGCGGACGGGCGTGCGGACCGGCCGCTCACCCGCCACGGGGGCCCTTCGCGGCGGGGCGTCACCCACCCGAAGTACTTACCGGTTACACCGCCGTTCGGGATCTTCCCGGGCCGCCGCCCCGGTAGGGTGAACCGCCTCGAAGGGGCGTGCCCGGGCCGCCGCCCCCTACCCGGGAGGCGGACAGCGATGCGGGCGGACGAAGCCGAACCAGTGGGCCGCGCGGAGGAAACCGCCGTGCTGGACCGGCTCTTGGCGGCGCTGCCCGGAACCGGCGGATCGCTCGTCCTGAGCGGAGGTCCCGGCATCGGCAAGACCGCACTGCTCCGCCACGCGTTACATCGGGCCGCGCGACGCGGCATCCGCACCAAGGAGGTCGCCGGCATCCAGCCCGAGCCCCCGCTGCCCTACGCAGGGCTACGCCGACTCCTCGCCCCCGTGCTACCCGAAGCTCAGACGCTGCCGGAAGCCCAGCGCAACTGCCTGTCGGGCGCATTGGGGATGACCGCGTCGAGCGTTCGGACCGATCGACTCAAGGTCGCCATGGCCGCCCTCGCCCTCCTCTGCGACCGCGCACACGCCCGCCCGCTCCTGGTCGTGGTCGAAGACGCGCACTGGTTGGACGCCTCCAGCGCCCAGGCGATCTCGTTCCTGGCCCGTCGGCTGCGCCCGGTACCCGTCCTGATGCTGATCGCCAGACGCGACGGTCAGCCCGACAACGACTTCGACGACACCGGCTTGGAGCGGCTTCCGCTCACACCACTGCCCGGTGGAGCAGCAGGTCGACTACTAGACGCCCAACCTGCCATGGCTGCCCTGCGGGTGACCCGACCGAACCTGGCGATCATGCGTCAACGCCTCCTGCGCGAAGCGGCCGGTGTCCCCCTTGCGCTGGTCGAACTCCCCCTCGCGCCAGTGGGGCCGGACCTGGTCGGTGAAGAACGCCCGCCCCTGTCCGATCGGTTGGAGCAGACCTTCGCCCACCGCTACGGCCGACTCCCCGCGAGCTCCCGCTCCCTGCTCCTGGCCGCCGCCCTCAACGACGGAGACCGCCTCGCCGAGGCTCTGGGCGCCGCCCAGCGCCTCGCCGAACCCGACCAGGAGCCCGTCACTCTCGAAGCGGTCGAGGTGGCGACCACCGCCGGGCTGGTCGAGTCGAGTTGCGGACGTCTACTCTTTCGCCACCCGCTGATGCGCTCCGCCGTCCGCAAGAGCGCGGGGCCGACGGCCCGTCAGGCCGCGCACCAGGCCCTCGCCGAACAGTTGGCGACGCAGCCGGATCGTGCCCTGTGGCATCACGCCTGCGGTTCCCAGCCACCCGACCCCGACATCGCGGCCTCACTGGAGTCCGCCGCCCGGCGGGCCGGCGCCCGGGGCGATTGCTCGGCAGCAGTGGAAACCCTTCTCCTTGCCTCAGCGTTCTCGGACGACCCCGGCCGTCGCGGCGAGCTCCTCCTTCGGGCAGCCGACGCCGCGGTCGGGGCCGGCCGGTTCCCGAGGGCACGTCGGCTGCTCACCGAGGCTGGCCGGCTCCCGCTGCGCCCGGTGGACCGGGCCCAGTTGGCCTGGTTCCTGGAGGTGCTGGGCACCGGCCCGTGGAGCGACCAAGACCGGGTGGCTCAGACCGTGGGCGCCGTGGAACGCATGCGCGCATCGGGCCGCGAGGAGTGCGCCCTGGAGTACCTGCACGCGGCGGCGCAGCGTTGCTGGTGGACAGGACTCGACGACGGCTTGCGCAAGCAGGTCGCAGAGAGCGCCGGACGCTTCCAGCTGCCGCATGAAGACGCCCGACTGTTGTCAGCGCTCGCCTGCGCGGCGCCCGTACATACCGCTCGGGAGGTACGGGCACGCCTTTCACAGGTGACCGAGTTGTCCGCAGAAACACTGCCCGACCTCACCAACTACGCACTGGCTGCCTGCGCGCTCGGCGACTTCCGCGAAAGCCATCGTTTCCTTCAGGTGGCCGTACGGATGCCGGCCGACAGCGGCGGGACCTCAGCACGGGTGGAGATGCTCACAGCCCACGCGGTGACGCTGCTCCAACTCGGCAGGCACCAGGAGGCGCTGGCCGCTGCCGAGACTGCGGTGAAGGAATCCGAACAGGCCGGTCTCGTCCACCACACGGCCATGGCCCATCTGATCGCCGCCCGGGCCTCAGCCGCCCTCGGAGACGGTGCGCGCTGCGCGAGCGAAGTCGCCCTCGGGGAAGAGCCCCTCCTCGCCCTCGGAGCAGGCCCGATGCTCGCCGAGGCGCAGACCGCCCGCGGACTCGCGGCTCTGGCGTCCCGCCAGTACGAGAGGGCTTACGGGCTGCTGCGCCGGGTGTTCGACCGCGCCGACCCGGTGTACCACTCCTTCGTCCGGCACCGCGCACTGGGTGACCTCGCCGAGGCCGCTGCCGGAGCCGGCGACCGGCCGATCGCCGAAGCCCGCTCCTGGCTGGATGTCCTGGAGCCGGTGGCCGACGCGACCGGCTCCCCTGTGTTGCTTGCCGGGGTGGCGCATGCCAGGGCCTTCCTGGCCGAAGACCGCCTCGCGGACGAGGCCTTCGCCGCCGGACTGGCCCGAGACCCCCGCGACGCGCCGCTGCTGCACGCCCGGCTGCGACTCGCCCACGGAATGAGGCTGCGGGGGCAGCGCCGGGTACGGGAGTCCCGGTCGGCGCTACGCGCCGCGCGGGAGGCGTTCACCGCGCTGGAGGCGCACCCCTGGGAGACCTGGGCCCGCCGGGAGCTGCGAGCAACCGGCGCGGCCCGGGGCCGTACCGGGTCGGCGCCCCGGGATGCCTTGACCCCGCAGGAGGAGCGGATCGTGCGCCTGGCTGCTGAGGGGCTCTCCAACCGCGAGATAGCAGGCCGCCTCGGTCTGTCGCACCGGACCGTGAGCACCCACCTGTACCGGCTCTTCCCCAAGCTGGGGGTGTCCGCTCGGGGCCAGCTCGGATCGGCGCTGGAACGTCGAGCAGCGGCAGGGGCTAAGGGCTAAGGGCTAAGGGCTAAGTCTGCTGCGTCACTGCGTGCGGCGCCGGGCAGGGACAGGGAACACCTCTTTGGCCGCTCCGCGCCTCGGGTACCCCACGCCCGTGGTCGAGGACCGCAACGAACGGTCCCGCACCGATCTGTAATGACCACCAAGGACGGGGAAGCGATTCCCCCTCGGCTGGAGCCGAGCCTCGCCGCTAGGAAACACGATGGACTCACGGCTCGTCTCGCGGCTTCGCCAGTTGGCGGTGCGACTGTTCCCGGGCCAGGACCCGAAGGGGCAGCATGGAGTCCTCCCTCCGCTGCTCATCGCGCTGACCTTCGTCACCGGAGCGGTCGATGCCGTCAGCTTTCTCGGCCTGGACCACGTCTTCGTGGCCAATATGACGGGGAACGTCGTGCTCTTGGGTTTCGCCTTGGCCGGTGACCGCGAGCTGTCCGCCACCGCCTCTGCCTTGGCGGCTGCCTCCTTCGTCTGCGGCGCTGTGATCGGGGGCCGCTTCGTGGCCCACCGGTTCAACGAGCCGATGCGGTTGTTCACGACACTCGTCGCTGCCCACGCCGTCCTGGTGGGTGGCGCGATCGGCGCGGTGCTGGCGCAACTGCCCCGCTCCGCCGTCATCGTGCTACTGGCCGTGGGCATGGGGCTACAGAACGCCGTCGTCCGCAGACTCGCCGTGCCCGATCTGACCACCACCGTCCTGACGATGACCCTCACCGGGCTCGCCGCCGACCGTCCGGGGCCAGCGAGCGTGCGGCGACTGGCGGCCGTCGTCGCGATGTTCGCGGGCGCTCTCGTGGGTGGGCTCCTTCAGCTGCACCACGGCTCAACAGCGGCCCTGGTCTTGGCACTGGCCCTGTTGGCGGCAGTCGCCGGGGCGTCGGCCGCCTCCCACCCGCCCGGCCCCGCCCCCCACACAGCTCACGGCTGATCGCTTGGTCGACGCAGCTGGCTCGTCCCACCGCCCGACAGCGGCTCCCGCACTCGGCGCGGAGGCAGCGGAGCGAGCTGGGCGGAACTCGAAAGTCAGGTGTAGCAGTGCACGGTCACGGCTGACACTGCGGTGGCGCATATCGAGGAAATTGAGCGTACTCACCGGTGACTCCGGCCCCGAACAGGCACGGCCCGGGCGATGCCGATCCCGCCGCAGCCGACTGAACGCATTCCCGGGAACCAGTCCGCCCTTCCCTCCGACTACTGCAGCAGCAGGGCACATGGGGAAGGCGAAGGGCACGGAATGGGCGGGCTGGACATCAGGATGCGGGAGGTCGGCTGCCGGCACGGGCGGGTAGCGGCCGTGGCCGCCGTGGACCTGGAGATCGCAGCGGGCGAACGCGTGGCGCTGACCGGCACCAACGGCTCCGGAAAGACCACGCTCCTGCGGGCCGTGCTCGGTCTGCACCGTCAGACGAGCGGACGCATCACCGTCGGCGGGCGGGAGACCCGCACGGCGGCCGAATGGGCTTGGCGACGGCGCGCCTGCGCCTGGATCCCGCAGAAGCCGGCCACAGGCCGGTTCCCGTTGCTGGGAAGGGAACTACTCGCGAGTAGCGCCGCACCCCGGGAAGCGGGCGAGGCCGCTGCGAAACTCGGCGTGGGCGCACTGGTCTCCCGCCCCTTGCACACCCTCTCCGGCGGCCAGTTGCAGCGGATGTACCTGGCGCGCGCGATCGGCTGTGTGGCCGCCGGCGCACAGGTCCTCCTGGCCGACGAACCGACAGCCGCGCTCGACTTCGCCGGGCAGGAGGAGGCCGCGGACGTGCTCACCGCCCTTCCTGTCACCTTGGTCGTGGTCACCCACGACCGCGCGCTGGCCGGTCGGTGCGACCGCGTCCTGGAGATGGCGGCCGGCCGGCTTCGGGAGGTGCGGTAATGGACGCGCTCACATTGGCGAGCGCCGACATCGGCACGCTGCTCCAGCTCGTACCCGTCCAGCGGGCCGGCATCGCGCTCCTGCTGGCGGCGGTGGGTCTGCCGGTAATCGGTGTCGTCATCGTCGGCCTGGACATCATGCCGGTGCGTTTCGCGATGATGCACGTGGCCCTACTGGGCATTGCCATCGGCCTGCTGACCGGCCTGGACCCGATGCTCTGCGCGCTCGTCGCCTGCGCCCTCGCGGGAGCCGGCGTGGCTCCCCTCGCCCGAACCCCCGACGGGCTTTCCGGAGCCATGGGGCTGCTGATGAGTCTGGCGATCGCCGCCGCGCTGCTGATCCTCGCGGTCTCGGGCGTCAACGCATCCGGCGCCTTCGCCCTCCTTTGGGGTTCCATCCTGTCCGTCGGGACCGCCGACCTCGTGGTCCTCGCCGTCCTCGCCGTCACCGTACCGGCCCTCTTCTGGTGGCGCAGACGAGAGATCGGGCTGCTGCTCTACGACCGCGAGCTGGCGCTGACCTCGGGCGTGCCGGTGCGCGCCCTCACTCTGGTCCTGTTGGTCCTGGTGGCCGTTTCGGTGGCCGGTGCCATCAAGCTGACGGGCGCGCTGTTGGTCGACGCGCTGACGCTGCTGCCCGCGCTGGCGGCTCGCCGTCTGGGCACCTCCTTGAAGTCCATCACGCTGTGGGCGATGGCCATCGGCGTCACCGTCAACGTCGTGGGTTTCCTCATCGCCCTCTGGCGGGACTGGCCTCCTGGGCCCGTCCTCGTCCTCACCGCCGGGATCGCGGTCCTCGGCGTCCATCTCATCCCCGATCGGAGAATCACCTCATGGCGCGCATCCGTGCCGGCATCATCCGGATCCCTGCCCTCGTCGCACTGACCGGTTCACTGGCCCTCGGTGGGTTCGCCACCGGCTGCACCAAGGGCGACGCCTCGGCCGACGGGCACGAGGGCAACCACGAGAACGTACAGGCCGGGGCACAGGATCCGAAGGGCACCGGGCAGACCGGTGGGCGGAGCGACAAGAGCAAGCCCGTGGTCGTGGCCACCACCACCTGGGAGGGTGCCTTCGCGAAGGCTGCCGGCGCCGAGGACGTGCAGGTGATAGTCCCCCAGTCGGTCCACCACGCACCGGACTACGATCCGAAGCCTTCGGACCTCGCCGCCGTGGCCAAGGCCGACTTCGTGCTGTACGCGCCGTTCGAGCCCTACGCGGCGAAGATCAAGGAGGCTGCCGGCTCCAAGGCGAAACTGGTCGAGGTGAATCTGGACAACGGTGCCGCCAAGGTGGAGGCCGAAGTGGGCCGGCTGGGGGCGCTCTTCGGCACCCAGGAGGCTGCGTCCAAGTGGCAGGAGTCCTTCAAGGGTGAGTACGCCACGCTGTCCCAGGAGGTCAAGTCCGCCTGGCCGGGCGGAAAACGCCCGCAGGTGGTGGCTCAGCTCTTCACCGTCTGGTCAGCGGAGCTCGGGGGGTTCAACACGGTGGGCACCTACGGCCCCGAGGCCGTCACTCCGTCGCAGCTGGCGGAGCTCTCCACGAAGAAGCCCTCGCTGGTACTGGACAACGCCCACATGTCGACCGGAACGGTACTGCCCGGTTCCAAGGCCCGACAGATCGCCATCGTCAACTACCCGGACAACGACCTCGACCTGATGCCGGTGTTCCGCAACGCGGCGGCCGAGTTGAAGAAGGCTCTTGGCGGCTGAGGCCGCTCGCCGGTGGCTGGGCGGGTCCCGTCCGGCCACCGGCGACGCACGGGGAACCACGTGGACCTGTGCGTCCCGGTTGTTGGTGGCCCCGGCACCGCTCCCCAAGGGACGTGCCGCCAAGGCCTGTTGAACCGGCTGCGGACGGCACGCCCCTTCACGCGTTCCTACTCGGACGCGCTGTTCGTCAGCGCTGCGGGGCCACGAACCGCTGACGCAGGGCTGCGCGGTCGGGCTTGCCCGCGGGATTGAGGGGGAGTTCGCCGAGTACGACCAATCGCTCGGGGTGCTTGCGCTGCTCAAGTCCCTGCTCACCGAGGTGCGCGGTCAGCGCCTCCAGGGTCGGCGCCTCGCCGCCGCGGGGCACCACACAGGCGGCCAGGCGCTCGCCCATCAGCTCGTCCGGAACACCCAGACACACGACGTCTCGAACCAACGGATGTGCGGCCAGGGCCCGTTCGACCTCAGCCGGGCTGATGTTGGCACCACCACGGATGACGATGTCCTTGAGCCGGCCGACTACGTGCAAGGTCCCGCCCTCGTCCAGGTACCCGAGGTCGCCCGTGCGGACCCAGCCGCCGCGCGTGCGGTAGCGGGCATCGAGTTCGGGCGAGGCGACGTAGCACAGGGGCGTCATGGGCCCACGCGCGATGATCTCGCCGATGGTTCCGGCGGACACGGGTTCGGGTTCTTCGCCGTGATCGGCAACGGCAGCCCCATCCGCTGTGGATTCCCGGTGCGGGGCGGCGATCACGATGTCCGCCACCTTCGGGTCCGGACGGCCCGCCACGACTCCTGCGGCGCCGCCGACCTCTGCCCCGTCGGAGTCGAGCCCGCTATGGCAGTTGACGCCGTCGGCTGAGCCGTACAGGTTCACCACCGCACACCCGAAGGCCCGCCGGGCGTCCTTGGCCGTGGCCTCATCCAGCGCGGCGCCGCCAAGGACCACCGCGGTGGGCACTGGCAGCTCGCCGGCAAACCCGTCCGCCGTGGCCTGTGCCTCCAGCCGGTCCAGCATCATCCGCACCATCGTCGGCACCCCCAGGATGTGGGTGGGGGCGTGTTCGCGTACCGCGGCCAGGGCGTCCTCGGGGGTGAAGTGGTCGATGAGCACGAGCGTTCCGCCGTGCCTGGCCAGCGTGACCGCGGTTCCGTTGGAGCCGAAGGCGGAGGACAGCGGGACCAGGAAGAGGGCGCGCAGCGGAGTGTCCTCGGGCATGAGCGAGGCCAGGAAGTTGCCGCGGCCACCGGCGAGCGCGTTGTGCGAGTAGGCGACCATCTTCGGTTCGGCTTCGGAACCGGAGGAGACGAGGATGCGTGCCGCGCTGTCGGGATCGGGGCGCGCCGGGGTGAAGGCTGCCGGGTCCGAGCGGAGCAGGGAGGAAAGAGGGATCGTTCCTTCGGGTGCCGTTCCCGGCGAAGCCGCAATGACCTGTCGTAGGGCAGGGAGGTCCGGTGCGGATGCCAGGAGCTCTTCGGCGTGCCGGTTGCCGCGGTGCTCGACAGCGGCGATCACGGCAACGGCCTCGGAGCGCCTCAGTAGGCTCTCGGCTTCTGATCTGCCCCGACCAACCGGGAAGGGCAGGGCGATCGCGCCGAGCGCGGCCAGGGCCAGGTCGGCGATGACGGCGTTCCTCGAACTGGGGAGTTGCACACCCACCACGTCACCCTCGCCGATGCCCAGCCCGTGTAGTCCGGCCGCCAGGCAGCGCACCTTCCGATCGAGCGCGGTGTAGCACAGTTTGCCCTTGGCATCGATGACCGCGGTGCGGTGCGGGTCAGCGATCTGCCGAGCGCGGTAGAGGCTGTAGAGGTCCAGGTCCGGGCAGGTGCCGTCCGCTGCCCAGGAGCGGCGCAGTTCGACGGGCAGGAGATCGGTCAGTTCGACGGTCATGCGAAGCTCCATGGGTCGGGAACTACGGGGGCGCCGTGATCGTCACGGCCGATCTGGGACGAGGGGACGCGGGGCCCCGCGGCGTCGACCGGCGCGGCTGCGTCCGGTTCGACCGCGGCACGGGCACCGGCGGCTTGGGCCCCCCGGGGCGCGGGCTGTGGTGCAGCGTCCAGGAGTTGGCGCAGATCAGTGACCACGGGTACGGCCGTCACCCCCTGTGCGGCCAACAGCTCCAGCGCCTCGCCGGTGGGCAGCCGGTCGAGACCGTGCTCCGTAAGGGCCGGTGTACTCTCCTCGACCGGCGCGACCCAGCCGTCGGCGGTGCGTAGGGGGCGCCGGAAGCCAGCGGGACGACGGCCGAGCTCTCCCCGGCGAATGCGACCCAACGCGGGCGCGGTGAGCATCTCGGCGGCACCGAGCAAGGAGGAGTCCACCTGTACGCCCCGGCCGCCGGTCCGTACGGTCAGCAGGAGGCCGGCGAGGACCGCCTCGGCCCCCAGGAGACCGCCCAGTACATCGAGCAGGGTCATCAAGGAGGGTGCCGGGAGTTCGTCCGCGCACCGGGCGGCCTCGCCCAGCCCGGTGCGCGCCTGGACCATGAAGTCCGTACCCATGGGGGCGTCGGTGATCCGGTCGGCCCAACCACTGGTGTAGGCGTAGACCAAAGAGGGGTTGGCGAGTTGCAGGTCCGGGCGGTCCAAGCCCAGCGTTGCGGCCTTCCCGGGAGCCCAGTTGTGCAGGAAGACGTCCGCCTCGGCGGCCAGTTCCACGACCCTGCGCCGCCCGGCTTCGGTCTTGATGTCCGCTTCCACCGCTGACTTCCCCCGGTTCAGCGCGAGCCATCGCGCGGAGATTCCCGCACAGGTTGGTGGCATCCCACGCAACGGGTCCCCGCCTGGCGGCTCGATGCGGATCACCTCGGCGCCGAGCCTTCCCAACAGGTGCGCCACCAAAGGAGCTTGGATGCGACGCCCGGCCTCGATGACGGTCAGACCGGCCAGCGGGTGCCGGGCGGTGGGGTTCGCCGCAGACGCCGTGCGCTTCCGCACCGGACCGGTGAACGGACTTAGCGACCAGGGCGCTTGCCCCGGATCGTGTTCCACCGACCGCTCCGCCAGGGTACGCAGGGCACACACCTGCGCCCCGGACCTCTCGGCGGCTGCCCTGATCCGTGACCAGGTGTGCCGCGCGGTGAGCCCGTGGAGAGACTGCGGGAAGGGGGCGCAGGCTGTTGCATAGCGGAACTGGAAGGGACGCCAACCGGTACGCATCTCCTCCTTGTTCGCGCCCAGTTCGCGCCAGAAGGACGCCCAGGCCCCAGGGTCGAGGGTCTCCAGTTCGAACATCACGCCGTCGGTGGAGGTGAAAGGAGGACCCCCCGCGGCGAGCTCCACGGCCTCCGCCTCGTCGGCTCCAGCTGCTGCCAGGTACTGGGAGACGGCGAGCAGGGCCGCGCGCTCGGCGGTGCAGCTGACCTCGACGCTCGGACCGCCACGCAACTGGCCGATCAACGAAGCCAGCAGACCCTGGACCGAGAGCACCGCAGCGGCACTGGCGGCGTAGTCGACGGCGAGTCCGCGCGGCAGGCCGTCCCTGCGTCCGTGCACCGCCATGATGCCGGTCACTGCCTGAACGGCGGCTTCACCCGTCAGCCCCACACCCCACCCGAGTCGGGCATGGACGGGTTCGAACTCGGCTCCGCTCAAGGTCAGTCGGCAGCCTTCCGTCGTTCGACGGCCGGAGGTTGCCGCAGTTGCTCCGAGCAGACGCAGGTGGGTCACTACTGGATCCACCAACTCCGGTTGCCCGCTGTATTCGAGGTGCACTCCTGCGAGGGGTTGGTCGACTCCGTCGTGGATTCGGACCGTCGAGTGGCTGGTGGTGGCGACTGGTGACGCCATGCCTCTCCTCTCCTGGCGTGGTCGGCGATCGGCCGGCGCGCGAAAAGCGTGTGGTCTCGGGAACCCCGGGGCGTGCGCACCCGACCAGTTCCACAGACAGACAGTCGGACTGCTGTTCCCCGAAGTTCCCGACGAAGCAGGAGGAATGACGAAAAGTGGCGGCGACAGAACCCGCCGGGGCCAAGGCTCCCGCAACCCTCGGAACCCCCCGGTGCCCAGCCCCCGTCCAGGAGTTGCGCGATCGCGTCAGCGACTTCGTACACGAGCGGGTGCAGCCGGCGGAGCGGCTGCTGGACGCGGGAGGAGCGCCGGCCACAGCCGCCTGGTCCCACCTGCGCAGGGCGGCTCTGGAGGCCGGCCTGTGGGCGATGCCGCTACCCGTCGAACTGGGCGGACAGGGGCTGCCCCTCGACCTCTACGCCCATCTGGCCGAGGCCGAGGGGGCGAGCGACCACGGCGCTTCGGCGCTCGGCTCGGCCCCGCTGCTGGACGTGCGGATGTTGCGAAACCACGCCCGTCCCGAGGTGCAGGAACGGGTTCTACGGGGCCTGGTTCACGGAGAGCTGCACTGCGCGTACGCGATGACCGAGCCCGGCGTACCGGGCACCGAACCGCTATCGACCACCACGAGGGCTCACCAGGAAAACAACGGGACCTGGGTGGTCACCGGCCGCAAATGGTTCACCACCGGCGCCGCAGAAGCGGACTTCGTCACGGTCCTGGCCCGTACGGACGGCAAGGAAGAAGACCGCCACGGCCTCTCGCTCCTGCTCGTCCCCACCACCTCCCCGGGGTTCCGCCTGGTGCGCGAGCTCCCGGTGCTCGGTGCCGCGGGGCAGTGGGAGTTCGCACTCGACGGGGTTCGCGTACCAGACTCGCACCTGGTGGGTCCCCGCGGTGACGCACTGTCCGTGGCCGCCGAACGGCTCCAGCTGGGCCGGACGCTGCGGTGCCTACGGTGGCTGGGCCAGGCACGCAGGGCCTTCGATCTGATGTGCGCAAGAGCTGCCGGCCGGGGGCGTCTCGCCGATCGGCAACTGGTGCAGCAGCACGTGTTCGAGTCACTGCTGGCCCTGCGCAGTTGCCGGCCACTGGTCTACGAGGCGGTGTCAGCGCTCTCGGCCGGAGAGGACGCCCACGTGGAGACGGGCCTGGCCAAGGTCGCGGCGGCCCGGACCCTACACCAGATCGCCGACGCCGCCATCCAGGTCCACGGCGCCGCCGGCCTCGGGCCCGATACGCCCTTGCCCGCCCTCCTGCGCACGGGGCGGGCTGCCCGCATCCTGGACGGACCGGACGAGCTCCACATCACCTCCGTGGCCAAGCGGGTGCTGCGCACCTACTGAACAGGGCCTCGACGACAGGCGGACACCGAAGTCCCCTGACGGCGGCAGGGGCACACGATGGCTGCGAGAACGATCCCCGAAGCGCGCTGGGACCTTCACAGGGCGCGGAGGTCCACCAGGCCGCACAGGGAGGCCAGGCCAAGCGCGAGGAAGAAGTTCCCCCACACGAGTTCGTGACGTACCGCCAGGTCCCCGGCGAGGTCGTAGCAGCCGTCGAGCAGACGCCCTCGCACGCAGTGCCGGCGTACCAAGTGAGCCAGAACTGCCACACCTCGCTCGTGGTGTGCGGCGGCCCCGGGCCGGTCGAACGCCGCGAGCTTGAGCAGGGCGACCGCGGTGATCGCCGCGGCGGAGGTGTCGGCGGGAGCCTGGGCGCAGCCCAACACGGCGGGCGGCACCAGGGGTCCGCCCGGGTGCCCGAGGGCCCCAATCAGCAGCGCTGCCGTCGACATGAGGACAGCGGCCTCGCCGGCCGTGGCCCCGGCAGCGCAGGACGGCCGACCTGCTTCCTCGGAGCCTGAAGTGCGGCCAGGAGTGAGCGGGAGGCGTTCGCCGCCTTCGGCCACTACGAGCGCATCGACCACCGCGAGCAACAACCAGGCCGTGCCACGGCTCCAACCGGGTCGCGGTTCACCGATGGCGACCCACCCGCGCTCCGCCCCGCCTCCCGGGGGCGTCAGGAACTGCCAGGCGGAAGGACGCGCCCTCGTTGTCGATCCGTCCACATCAGCCGACCACAGGGCGCAGTGGCGCAGCAGATGACCCCGGGCCGCGCGCGCCCCGCCCTCCCCCAAGGGAGCCAGGAGCTGCTGTACTCCTGGTACCGCATCCAGTCGGGCTACCCACCGCGGCCCGCCGAACGCCGTTCCCCAAGGGACCATTTCGAGCTGTGGCTCGAAGGAGGACAGCAGGGTCCGCGCTGCCCGGGTGCGCATCGCGGCCACCTCGTCGGCCCCGCCGGCCAGGGCCGTCCCGTACCAGAAGATCAAGCCGCGGGCCGCCGTGTCCGCATCCGTCCAGACGGCGAGGCGGCTCGTGCAGTCAAGAGCGTTCGCGCGGTCTTCGGGATCACCGCTGCGCAGGGCCATGAGCCACAACAGCCCCGCCCAGGTGCCTCCGGTCCACGAACCGCGACCGGTGGTCTTCCACCGCCCCGTCTCAGGGTCGGCGAACAGGGGGTAGCGCGGCCCGACTTCCCGTTGGGTCTCGCGGGCTCTGGCCAGCACCTGGTCCAACTCCCGCTGTGCCCAGCGGGAGAGCGGAGACGGCCCAGCGGGCACCGGTCCTCGCGCGCTCACGCACCGGCTCCGCGGTGACGATCGCGGTACGCCCACAGCAGCGCGACCACACCGGCCGCCGCGAACTCGACGGCGACCAGCAGCCAACCGGCACCGTACCGGCCGGAAGCGGCGAGCAGGCCGAACACCGGAGGACCGAAGGCGAAGCCTGCGAAGAATCCGGCCGAGACCAGGGCGGAGTCCTGCCCTGCCCGGGCGGCGCCAGCCCGCTGCATGACCAGCACCATCGACACCGCGTTGCCGGACACCGCGAACACCCCGACCGCCACCGCAGCCGGCCACGCCAGGGCATGTACGTCCTGCGCCGCGAACAAGAGCACCGCCGCGCCCACGGACCCCGCCGCGAGGATGCCCGGCAGCCACTCAGCTCGCCCCGGTCGGGCTGCCTTGGACCACCCCACCCGCCCGACGATGCCGGCCACGCCGAGCACCGCGACCAGCGCGCCGGCTGCCGTCGGCCCGAGGTCCAAGCGATCCGTGCCGAAGAGCGCCAGATAGGTGTTGACCGAGGAGATTCCACAACCGAGCAAGAGGGAGAAGCCGGCGAGCCAGGCGATCGTGCCGCGCGGCACGAGGGTGGGGCGAGCAGAGGGGGGCGGGCCCGGCGCGGGGTCAGCCGGGAGCGCCCGCCCGGCCCACAGCGCGACCGCGACGGCCGGGAGCGCGGCCGTCCACAACGCTGCGCGCCAACCGATTCCGGCCGCCAGGGCCGTCAGGGGCAAACCAGCGGCGAAGGCACCCAGTTGCACGCCGGACTGCTTCACCCCCGTCACCGGCCCCCGGCGAGGGCCCGGGACTACGGCCAGGATCGCCTTGTTGGTGGCCGGGTTGGCCAGGGCCTGCGGAAGACCGCCCAGGGCGACGGCGAACAGCAGGAATCCCGCTCCGGGCGCGGCTCCGATCAGCGCGAGCGCTGCCGCCGAGACGAGCAGCAGCAGCACCAGAGCCCGTCGCGGGCCGATCCGGTCCACCAACCGGCCGCCGGCCGGAGACAGCAGAGCTGCTGTGCCGAAACCGATGGTGGTGGTCAGGCCCAACACCGTGGGAGACAGACCCAGATCATCGACGAGCCGTGGCCCAAGGGCGCCCAGGAGGAACAGTTGCAGCATGGAGTAGGCCATGGCACTGGTGAGCAGCGCCGTGAGTGCTCGGTCCCGACCGGGTTCCGTCACGCCCTTGGGCGCCGGCGAACCGGTGCCGGCCATCGGTGCCGCTCGGTGCTCCGCTGCCAACGAACTCATCCTTCCCGCCGTGTTCAGTGCTCTTTGGTCTCTGCAGGGGTCGGATCCGCGCGAGGACCAGTTCCCCCGAAGGGCTGTGTCACCGGTCACAGTCGATGGACTTTGGTATGTGCAACACAAGTTTGTGGAGGCTCAGTTGACGCTCTAGTCACGGATGCGAGGATGGGGCGCCATGATGGCGGGTCGGGGTTGTCGCGCGTTGAGGGCTGCGGTGTTCGCAGCCCTGTGTGTGCTGCTCGCGGCCCTGGGACACGTTCTGATGTCCGATCAGGGGGTGCCGTGGTGGTCGTTGTCCGCTGGCTTCGTCCTCACCTATGGAGCGGCGTGGGCGCTGGCTTCCTGTGAGCGTGGCATGGCAGCGGTCACAGGCGCCGCGGTCGGTGCACAGACCCTGTTGCACATCGGGTTCACCTGGGCGCAGGCTTCGCCGGGCACGGATCCCTACGGGGCGGGCACCAGGCACGCCATGCACCAGGTGCACGGAGCGCACGCAGCTTCCGTCGCGCCGGCCGTTCATGAGCAGATGGCGAACGGCACCGAAGTACTCCACACTGCAATGTCACCGATGACGGGTGCCCATGACATGGGTCTCCTCCCACCCCCCGGCATGCTCAGCGCCCACCTCCTCGCGGCGCTGCTGTGCGGCTTGTGGCTCGGCCACGGGGAACGCGCCACGTTCCGCCTCCTGCGGGCGCTCGCCGGATGGCTCTTCGCCCCTCTTCGCCAACTGCTCCGTCGGGCCCTGAACCCCGGGCACCAGCAACTGCGACCCCGCATCGGCCACCGCGCCGATGCGCCCAAGCGTCTCCTGCTCGTCTACAGCCTCACTTCGCGAGGTCCACCGGTGGGTACAGCTGTCCTTTGACAGCCGGCTCCCCGGGGACGCGATCCGACGCACCCCGGGCATCGGACCACTCCACGAGTGGCCTGTACCCACCTTTCACCGGTCCCGGACGCCCCGCCCAGCTGCGCGCGGCCCGGGCCCGTCTTCGAGAAGGACACCTGGCGATGACCACTGCCCTGCCTTCGCGCCTCACACCCCACGGTACCGATCGCCGCACCCACACCGCGGGGCTGCGCCGAATACCGACCGACACCGCCCGCGCCGGCATCACACGAACCCCGACTCCTCGTTCCGCCGCCCGGGAGTCAGCCGACGAGTCAGCGACCCGACTGGCCCTCGCCGCCCGTGACGGGGACCCGGACGCCGTGGAGGGGTTCGTGCGCGCCCTACAACGTGACGTATGGCGGTACGTCGCACACCTGTCCGCGGACCCTCAGTCCGCAGACGACCTGTCCCAGGACACCTTCCTGCGCGCCCTGGGTAGCCTGCACCGCTTCGAGGGCCGCTCCTCGGCGCGGACCTGGCTCCTTTCCATCGCCCGCCGCACGGTGGTCGACAGCCTCCGCTACAACGCCGCCCGTCCCCGCCTCTCCGACCGCGATGACTGGCAGAGTGCGGCGGAGCAGGCCCAGCCACAAGGGCTTCCCGGGTTCGAGGACGGAATCGCCCTCGCCGAACTGCTCGCCGCCATTCCCGCCGAGCGGCGCGAGGCCTTCGTCCTCACCCAACTGGTAGGGCTTCCGTACGCCGAGGCCGCCCTGGCGGGCGGCATCCCGGTCGGGACCGTGCGCTCCAGGGTGGCACGGGCCCGTAGCACGCTGATGCAGTTGATCGCGGACTCCGAAGAGGCCCGACAGAGCCTGCCCCTGGCCGGCTGAGCCCACCGGGGCCGGGCCACGGCGCGGGCCAGGCCCGGCCCCCACCGGCTCTGCCGTGCGGTCGCGCCGGTGCGTGACCGCGACACCGCAAGGAGCAGTCCCACGAGGCACCCGCCCTTCGTCACATGTCGCCGAGCCGGGCCAGGTCTGTCCCGTCCCCCTTGGACCAGTGCGGCGTCGGATGCGGTGCGTCGGACGGTGGAGGACCGCCCCCGTACGGAGCGCGCTGCGGTGATCCGACAACGTGGCGAGTGCCGCAGCGGCCCCCCTGGACCCGTCGGGGTCCCGGTCGAGCCGCTCGGGACACCCCTTTGGCGGTGGGCCGACGGCGACGACGAGCACGGGCCCCTCGACACGGTGGGGTGACACGCCGGGCCCCGGGGGGAACCAATGACCCATGCACCTCATCTCTACCGGTAGGGAGGTCCACTCGGGACACGGTCTGGGGCCGTGCTCGCAGGCGCGGATCGCCAAAGCCCTCGGTACACCCGGCCGAGGGCTGTGCCCCGTTAAGGTGTTGGCCTCCCGACAGTCGAACTGAAAGGCTCTCGGTGAACTCCCCGACTCCCAGCCCGGTGCTCGTGTCCGTGATCGTCCCGGTGCACAACGCCATGCCCTACCTGGAGCGGACCCTTGAGTCCTTGTACGTCCAGACCCTGGGCAGGGACGCGTTGGAGGTCATCGCCGTCGACGACGGCAGTACGGACGGCAGCGGCGATCTCCTCGACCACTGGACCACCCGGCCCTGGCGCATGACCGTCCTTCACCAAAAGGCCTCCGGTGGCCCGAGCCGGCCGCGGAACGCCGGACTGGACCTGGCGACGGGCCGCTACGTCTTCTTCGTGGACGCCGACGACTGTCTGGGGCCGCAGGCTCTGGAGCGACTGGTGGCGATGGCCGAGCGCAACGACTCGGACACGGTGCTCGCCAAGCTGGTGGGGGTCGGGAGGCAGGTACCCAAGGCGGTCTTCGCGAAGGACGTGGACCGGGCGGAGCTGGCCAGCGACGTCTACTTCACCTTGATGCCGTTCAAGCTCTTCCGTCGCGATCTGATCGAAAGGCATGCGATCCGCTTTCCGGAACACATGCGCATCAGTGAGGACCAACACTTCGTCGCCCGCGCCTATCTGCACAGCCGCAGGATCTCCGTGGTCGGCGACTACGACTGCTACTACGTCGTGAAGCGTGCCGACGACGGCAACATCACCTCCACTTCCCTGGACTACTCCAAGGTCGTCGAACAGGCCGCCGAGATGGTCGGCTTGGTCACCGATCTCACCGAACCAGGTCCTGTACGCACTCATCTGATCTACCGTCATGTCCGCGTTGAGCTGCTGCGCCGCTTCGACCGCCGCTTCGTCGAGGCCGACGCCGCCACCCGCGCCGAGTGGGTGGAGCTCGCGCGTCCGTACGCCCGCCAGTGGGTCACCCCCGAGGTCATGGCCAAGCTGGACGTAGCCGCGCGACTGCGGGTGCACTGCCTGCGGGAGGGCCACGTCGACGCACTGGTGGAGATCGTCAGGTGGGACCTCGCAGGCCGGCCGGGCCGGGCCACCGTACGCGACGGCCGGCTGTACGCCACTGTCCCCTGGCCGGCATCGGGCCACTCGGGGCAACTACCGCTGGATCTTTGCGATATCACCGGGGAAATGGCCAGGAACAGCCCGCGCAGGCGGCTGGAACTGCTCAGCGAAGAGGGCACCCGGATCAAACTCGCGGGGTACGCCTACCTCGACCAGGTGGACACCGACAAGCTGACGACGGAGATCACCTTGCGACGGCGGGGCACTCAGGAGGTCCTCACCGTCGCCGCCGGACAGACTCCGACGCCGCACCTGACGGCGGCCCGCGGCAAGGAGCGCTACGACTACGGGCGGGCCGGCTTTGAGGCAGTCATCGACCTCGCCACGGTCAACGGCGGGGCGCCCTTGCCCTGCGGGATCTGGGAGGTGGGCATCAGCGCGACCGCCCGCGGGCTGACTGCGACGGGACGGCTCGGAGCGGCCCGCACCAGGGAAGTGGCGGTTCAGGGCCGGCCCCGGCCGCTCCCCCTCGGTCCCGACGCACGGCCCGTGCCGGTGGGTACGGAGTTCGACGCCGGAAACAACCTCGTGGTGCGGGTCGAGCCGACCCCCGTGCCCGCCCCGAAGGGGCCCATACGCGGCATGGCGCAGCGGATCGCCCACCGTGTGCAGGCGGGGCGCGCCACTTAGGGGCTGGCCGGGATGCCTCCCGGGGCCGGGGTCGCGGGAGGGCGCGAAGTGCTCCGCCGGGCGCCGGTTCACCCGAGCGCGCCGGAAGCGAGGGTCCCGCGGCTGCACCGTGCCGTGCCGCCCTGGGCTCCCGTCCCTCCCTCTGGCGGGCACATCCCCTCGACGGAGCTCCCTTCATGCGCTCCTGCGGCATCGCCCTTCGGGCATACCCAACGCCCATGCGCCGGGTTTATCGAAGGATCACCTGATGAGGTGAACTCCCCCATATGGCGGAGGAATCCTGGGTAGTGCAGTGCTGATCTCGTGCGGGGGCCGTGGTGCGGCCCCCGCACCGACCCAGAGAGGCCCCGCCCCGTGACGCAGCCGTTCCAACTGCCGGACTTCTACGTGCCGTATCCGGCACGACTGAACCCTCACCTGGAGGAAGCGAGGGCTCATACCAAGCAATGGGCAAGGGACTTGGAGATGTTGGAGGGGTCCGGGGTCTGGGAGGAACGCGACTTGGACTCGCACGACTACGCCTTGTTGTGCGCCTACACCCATCCCGACTGCGACGGGGCGACACTGTCCCTGGTCACTGACTGGTACGTATGGGTCTTCTTCTTCGACGACCACTTCCTGGAGGTCTTCAAACGATCCCAGGACCGCGCGGGGGCCAAGTCCTATCTGGACCGGCTGGCACTTTTCATGCCGATGGACCTCCGCGAGGGCTTCCCCGAGGCGACCAACCCCGTGGAAGCCGGACTCGCCGACCTGTGGACCCGCACCGTACCGGCCATGTCGATGGACTGGCGCAGCCGCTTCGCACTGAGCACACGCAATCTGCTCAACGAGTCCATGTGGGAGCTCTCCAACATCGACATCGGGCGCGTCGCGAACCCCCTCGAATACATCGAGATGCGCCGCAAGGTGGGTGGTGCACCCTGGTCGGCGGGGCTGGTCGAGTTCGCGGCCCAAGCCGAAGTGCCCGCACAGGTGGCCCACTCCAGGCCACTGGGTGTGCTCCGGGACGCCTTCTCCGATGCCGTTCACATCCGAAACGACATCTTCTCGTACGAACGCGAAGTGAGCGAGGAGGGCGAACTGTCCAATGCCATCCTCGTGTTGGAAACCTTCCTCGGCTGCTCGACGCAGCAGGCCGCGGAGGCCTCGAACGACCTGTTGACCTCGCGCCTGCAGCAGTTCGAGCACACGGCCCTGACCGAGCTCCCGCAGTTGTTCACCGAGCACGGCTTGAACCCGGTCGAGGTCGCAGCGGTGTTGGCCTACGCCAAGGGCCTACAGGACTGGCAGTCCGGCGGCCACGAATGGCACATGGTCTCCAGTCGGTACATGAACGAGGGCGCGCGCAGCACGACCCCACTCGCACTGCCCTTCCTGCCCAGCGGGCTCGGCACCACGGCCCTGGACGTCCGGTCGGTCTTCCAGCCCCGTGCCTGGGAACTGCGCCGCCGCAGTTTCAGTCACGTCCCCTTCCAGAAGGTCGGTCCGAGCCTCCTGCCCGAATTCGACCTCCCGTTCAAGCTGACGCTGAACCCCCATGTGGACGTGGCACGTCAGGAATCGGTTTCCTGGGCCAGGTCCATGGGGTTGCTGGACCCGCATCCGGGTGACCCCGGCTCGCACATCTGGAGCGAAAACCGGTTACGCGGGTACGACTTCGCCCTCTGTTCGGCTGGCCTGGATCCGGACGCCGGCCCGGAGCAGCTGACCCTCAGTGCCGAGTGGCTCACCTGGGGCACCTACGGGGACGACTACTACCCGGTCGTCTTCAGCGCGAGCAAGAACCTGGCGGCGGCCAAGGCCTGTACCGCGCGGCTGATCTCGATGCTGCCCGTCGACCTCGACGAGGCACCGACCCCCGTGATCCCGATGGAGCGCAGCCTGGCGGACCTGTGGGCACGTACGGTTCGCGACATGGGCACCCGCCAGCGCGAGGAGTTCCGCGCCACGCTGGTTCTGATGCTGGAGAGTTGGGTGTGGGAGGTGGAGAACGCCATCGAGAACCGCATTCCCGATCCGGTCGACTACGCGGAGATGCGGCGCTACACCTTCGGTTCGCACCTGACCATGTACTTGTGTCGGCTTGGCCATGAGGGGCGGGGAGTTCCGGACGAGATCTACGCTTCCGGCACCGTGCGCTCCTTGGAGAGCGCCGCGGCGGACGTCGCCTGCTTGATCAACGACATCTTCTCGTACCAGAAGGAGATCGAGCACGAAGGTGAGGTGCACAACCACATCCTGGTCACGCAGAACTTCTTCGATATCGGCTATCGGGAGGCCTTCGACATCTGTGTCGCGCTGATGAAGCAACGGACGGAGGAGTTCGAGCACATCGCGCAGAACCAGCTCCCCCTCCTTTACGAGGACTTCGGCCTCGACGCTCAGGCGCGAGAGGTACTCGACGGCTATGTGGTCGAGCTCCAGGACTGGTTGGCCGGCATCTTGAACTGGCACCAGCACGCGCGTCGTTACCGCGAGGGGGACCTCGGCACCGGGCAGGTCGGCGCTTTCGGCGGGCTACCGGCGGACTTCGGCCGTTCCGCGATGCGCCTGAGCCTGCCGGCATCGCCGCCTTCCACAGGCATGGCGGTGATCGGCTGAAGCGGCGGCGGAGCTGACCTCCCGGCGATGCCGAGCGGCCCCTCGCGCCTCGCGCCGCCGGGAGGCCGGCCGGCACGAGGCGCGCCTTGCTTGCTCGGGTTCAGGCCACCGAGCCGATCCTCTTGACCACTGCCGCCGTCCGGTCGTGGTGGATGGGGGTGTGCGCCCCGGTCAGCGCGACTCCGCTGCCGCCCCGGCGGTTGGCTACGATCTCGGCCGCGATGGACAGGGCGGTCTCCTGCGGCGAGCGCGCTCCGAGGTCCAGGCCGATCGGGGACCGGAGCCGCGCCAGTTCCAGTTCGCTGACGCCGACCTCCCGTAGACGCTTGTTGCGGTCCTCGTGGGTGCGCCGTGATCCCATCGCGCCCACGTAGGCGACCGGTAGCCGCAGCGCCGTCTCCAGCAGCGGCACGTCGAACTTGGCGTCGTGGGTCAGGACGCACAACACGGTGCGGCCGTCCACGGCGCCGGCCTCCGACTCGGCGGCCAGGTAGCGGTGGGGCCAGTCCACGACGATGGTGTCGGCTTCGGGGAAGCGCGCCTCGGTCGCGAAGACGGGGCGGGCGTCACACACGGTGACGTGGTAGCCGAGGAACTTCCCGATCCGTACCAGGGCGGCAGCGAAGTCGATGGCGCCGAAGACGATCATTCGGGGGGCGGGGACGCTCGACTCCACCAGCAGTTTGAGGGGCTCGCCGCACAGCCGTCCGCCCTGCCAGGCGCCGTCCTCGCTGGCGCCTTCCGTCGGGGCGGTGCCCAGGCCGATCTCCAGGGTGCCGGTCCGACCGGCGTCCAGCATCGCACGCGTCTCCGCGGCGACCGTCCGGTCCAGCTCCGGGTGCCCACCGAGGCCGCCTTCGTGGGGTCCCTCCGAACGGACCAGAAGGGCGCGGCCCATCAGTTCACCGGGCCCTTCGCTCACGCGGGCGAGGGCAACGGCCTCACCGCCGGCGGCGGCGGCCAGCGCCGCGCCGAAGGCAGCGCGGCCGGCGGAGTCCGCGCGCACCGGCGTGACCAGGATGTCGATGATCCCGCCGCAGGTGAGACCCACTGCGAAGGCATCGTCGTCGCTGTAGCCGAAGCGCTCCAGGAGGCTACGGCCGTCTTCGAGGGCCTGCCGGCACAGGTCGTAGACGGCTCCTTCCACGCATCCGCCGGAGACCGAACCGATGGCGGTGCCCTCGCTGTCGACGGCGAGGGCCGCTCCTGGCTGCCGGGGTGCGCTTCCGCCCACTGCCACCACGGTGGCTACGGCGAAGTCACGTCCCTGCTCGACCCACCGGTGCAGTTCTTCGGCGATGTCCAGCATGTCGGCCTCCTCGGAGGTATCGGTTTCCAGTATCGGGTGCGCGGGCCCCGGCGGGGTTCGCCGGTGGCCGGTTGCGGCCGGTGGATCCGGCCGCAACCGGATGTTTCAGCTGACGCCGAGCCATCCCTCGATGGGGTGCAGTGCGTAGAACACCAGGAAGATGCCGGTCAGAGCCCACATGAAGCCGCCGATCTCCCGGGCCTTGCCCTGGGCGACCTTGATCGCGACGTAGGAGATGACTCCGGCCGCCACACCGGCGGTGATCTGGTAGGTGAACGGCATGATCACCACGGTCAGGAAGACCGGGATGGCGACCGCGCTGTCGGACCAGTCCACGTGGCGGGCGTTCTGCATCATCATGGCGCCGATGACGACCAGGGCCGCGGAGGCGACTTCACCCGGGACGATCTGGGTGATCGGGGTGAAGAAGATGCAGGCGGCGAAGAACAGGCCGGTGATGACGGAGGCGAATCCGGTGCGGGCCCCCTCCCCCACGCCGGTGGCGGACTCGACGAACACGGTCTGACCGGAGCCTCCCGCGATGCCGCCGATGGCCCCGCCGGCGCCGTCGATGAAGAGGGCCTTGGACAGGCCCGGCATGCGGCCCTGTTCGTCGGCCAGCTTGGCCTCGGTACCGACACCGATGATGGTGGCCATCGCGTCGAAGAAGCCCGCCAGCACCAGCGTGAAGACGATCATGCCGACCGTCATGGCGCCGACCTCGCCCCAGCCTCCGAACTCGACCTTCCCGAAGAGGGAGAAGTCCGGGGTCGAGACGGCGGAGCCGGAGAGCTCCGGCGGGCCACTGCGCCAGGCCTTGGGGCTGATGTCGGCCACCGCGTTGAGGACGACCGCGAGGACGGTTCCGCCGGTGATGCCGATCAGGATCGCACCGGGGACCTTGCGGGCCTGGAGCATGAAGATGGCGAGGAGGGTGACGCAGAAGATCAGCACGGGCCAGCCGGCGAGCTCACCGGCTGGGCCGAGGGTCACCGGTCCGCCGCCCTGGGAAGCGTGTACGAAGCCTGCCTTCACCAGGCCGATGAGGGCGATGAACATGCCGATGCCCATGGTGATGGCGTGCTTGAGCGCCAGCGGGATCGCGTTCATGATCATCTCGCGGAGGCCGGTGACCACCAGAAGGCAGATCACCACTCCGTACATCACGCACATGCCCATGGCCTGCGGCCAGGTCATGACGGGTGCGACCTGCGAGGCGAGGACCCCGGAGACGGAGAGCCCGGCGGCGAGTGCCAGCGGGACCTTGCCGACGAAGCCCATGAGCAGCGTGGTCACGGCCGCGGCGAACGCGGTGGCCGTGATCACCGCCTTCTGGCTGAGGGTGTCGCCCGCGGCGTCCTTACCGGAGAGGATCAAGGGGTTGAGCAGAAGGATGTACGCCATGGCCATGAAGGTCGTGACGCCGCCACGGACCTCGTTTCCGACCGTGGATCTCCTGTGGGTTATGTGAAAGTACCGGTCGAGCCAAGACCGTCCGGCGGGGGTGCGCGAGCCGGAGCCCGCGTCTTCCGCGGTGGTCTTCGGCTCCACTGACGACTGGGTCATGGTGCCTACTCCCAAGGTTCAAAGGGGCACCCGCATGGGGACTGGAGACGCGGGATTTGGGATGGTGCGTGGGCTGCACGACCCGGGGGACGGCCCGAGACGAACGGTGCTACTCAAGGGGTGGATCACAGGTTCGCTGCATCACGGGGGTTCAGTTGTGCTGTTCTCACGAGCTCCGGGCGGTGGGCCGTGGAAGTGTGACGTTCCCTGTGGGACCGCACCGCCCGGAGAGTTCAGGGGTCCGGGGGCCGCTCGGCCCCCGGACGGATGCCCGTCCTACAAGGTGCCGGTGAGGGCCTCGGGACGGATCGGCGTCTTGTTGAGCTCCAGGCCGGTCGCGTTCCGGATCGCCGCGAGGACGGCCGGGGTGGACGACAGGGTGGGTGCCTCACCGAGACCGCGAAGACCGTAGGGGGCGTTCGGGTCGGCGAGCTCCAGGACGTCAACCGGCATGGTCGGCGTGTCGAGGATGGTGGGGATCAGGTAGTCCGTGAAGGAGGGGTTGCGCACCTTCGCGGTCTTCGGGTCGACGATGATCTCCTCCATCACCGCCACGCCGAGGCCCTGGGTGGTGCCGCCCTGGATCTGGCCGACGACGGAGAGCATGTTCAGCGCCTTGCCGACGTCCTGTGCGGTGGCCAGCTCGACGACCTTGACGAGGCCGAGCTCGGTGTCCACCTCCACCACCGCGCGGTGCGCGGCGAAGGTGTACTGGACGTGCCCGTCACCCTGGCCGGTGACCAGGTCGAAGGCCTGGGTGGGACGGTGACGGAACTCCAGTTCCAGATCGACCGCCTCGCCCTCCAGGACGTCCACGAGGTCGGCGAGGACCTCACCGCCGTCGGTGACCACCTTGCCGCCCTCCAGGAGCAGTTCGGCGGTCGCCCAGGCCGGATGGTACGAGCCGAACTTGCGGCGCCCCATCTCCAGCACCTTCTCGCGGACGGCCTCGCAGCTGTTCTTGACCGCCCCGCCGGTCATGTACGTCTGGCGGGAGGCTGAGGTGGAACCGGCGGAGCCGACCTGGGTGTCGGCGGGGTGGATGGTCACCTGGGTGACGCCCAGTTCCGTGCGGGCGATCTGGGCGTGCACGGTGACACCGCCCTGCCCGACCTCGGCCATGGCCGTGTGGACCATGGCGACCGGCTCGCCGCCGATGACCTCCAGGCGCACCCGGGCGGTGGAGTAGTCGTCGAAGCCCTCGGAGAAGCCGACGTTCTTGATGCCGACCGCGTAGCCGACGCCGCGTACCACTCCTTCACCGTGGCTGGTGTTGGACAGCCCGCCGGGCAGGGCGCGGACATCCGCCCCTTGACCTGCGCTCTCCCACTGGCGCTCGGGAGGCAACGGGCGGGCCTTGACCCGGCGCAGCAGCTCGGCGACGGGGGCCGGGGAGTCCACGACCTGACCGGTGGGCATGATGGTGCCCTGTTCCATGGCGTTGAGCTGGCGGAACTCCACCGGGTCCATGCCCAGCTTCGCCGCGAGCTTGTCCATCTGGGCCTCGTAGGCGAAGCATGCCTGGACGGCGCCGAAGCCGCGCATGGCGCCGCAGGGCGGGTTGTTGGTGTAGAGGGCGATCGCCTCGATGTCCACGTCTTCGATGACGTACGGGCCGACGGAGAGGGAGGAGGCGTTGCCGACGACGGCCGGGGAGGCCGAGGCGTAGGCGCCGCCGTCCAGCACGATCCGGCACTTCATGTGCGTGATCTTGCCGTCCTTGGTGGCGCCATGCTCGTACCAGAGCTTCGCGGGGTGGCGGTGCACATGTCCGAAGAAGGACTCGAACCGGTTGTAGACGATCTTGACGGGCTTGCCGGTGCGCAGGGCCAGCAGGCAGGCGTGGATCTGCATCGAGATGTCTTCTCGACCGCCGAAGGCACCGCCGACACCGGAGAGCGTCATGCGGACCTTCTCCTCGGGCAGGCCGAGGACGGGCGCGATCTGCCGGAGGTCCGAGTGCAGCCACTGGGTGGCCACGTAGAGGTCGACCCCGCCGTCCTCGGCCGGTACCGCGAGGCCGGACTCCGGGCCGAGGAAGGCCTGGTCCTGCATGCCGAAGGTGTACTCGCCGGTCACGATGACATCGGCGCGCTTGGCGGCCTCGGCGGCGTCGCCGCGGACGATCGGCTGGCGGTGGACGACGTTGGGGTGGGGCACGTGGCCGGCGTGGTGGTCATCGCGTCCCGGGTGCAGCAACGGCGCGTCGGCAGCCAGGGCGGACGCCTCGTCGGTGACGACGGGCAGCTCCCGGTAGTCGATCTTGATCTTGGCCGCGGCGCGGCGGGCGGTCTCCGGGTGGTCCGCCGCCACGAGAGCGACGGGCTCACCGTGGTGGCGTACCCGACCGTTGGCCAGGACGGGGGTGTCCTGGATCTCCAGACCGTAGTTCTTCATCTCGGCCGGGAGGTCGTCATAGGTGAGAACGGCGTAGACGCCGGGCATCGCGAGTGCCTCGGAGACGTCGATGCTCGCGATCTCGGCGTGGGCGACGGTGCTGCGCAGCGTCTGACCCCACAGCATGTCCTCGTGCCACATATCGGAGGAGTAGGCGAACTCTCCGGTGACCTTGAGGGTGCCGTCGGGGCGGAGCGTGGACTCGCCGATGCCACCCCGGTTGTGCTTCTGGGTGACGTTGGTGGGCGTACCGGCCGGAGCCGTGCGCGTGTTCTGAGTCATGATCAGACCGCCTCTCCCTGACGGGCAGCCGCCAGGCGGACCGCGTCGAGGATCTTCTCGTAGCCCGTGCAGCGGCAGAGGTTGCCGGACAGGGCCTCACGGATGTCCTGGTCGGACGGGTCGGAGTTCTCCTCCAGCAGCGCGTCCGCCTGGACCAGCAGACCGGGGGTGCAAAAACCGCACTGGACGGCTCCGGCATCGATGAACGCCTGCTGGACCGCGGAGAGTTCGGCGCCCTCACCGGTCTGCGAGTCCCCGGGCTTGGCGGACCACCGCTTGGCCTCGTCGATCGAGACGCCCTGCGCGGAGCCACAGCCGCCGGTGCCGCAGGCTCCGCCGTGACCGTGCTCGGCGCGCTGCTTGGCGAAGTCGGCGAGACCTTCGACGGTCACCACCTCGCGCCCCTCGACCTGTCCCGCGGCGACCAGGCAGGAGCAGACCGGCACGCCGTCGAGGCGGACCGTGCAGGAGCCGCACTCGCCCTGTTCGCAGGCGTTCTTCGAGCCGGGCAGGCCCAGCCGCTCCCGCAGGACGTAGAGCAGCGACTCACCCTCCCAGACGTCGTCGGCTTCCTGAGGGCGACCGTTGACCGTGAAATTGACGCGCATGCTTATGCAGCTCCTTCAAGCGAGCGGCCGTCTCCGGTACCGCGGTACTGCTCCCAGGTCCAGACGAGCTGGCGGCGGGCCATGATGCCGACGGCGTGGCGGCGGTACTTCGCCGTACCGCGGACGTCGTCGATCGGGTTGCAGGCCCCGGAGGCCAGCTCACCGAACTGCTTGGCGATCGAAGGGGTGATGATCTTCCCCGACTCCCAGAAGCCGCCTTCCGCGAGCGCGGCGTTCAAGAACTCCTCGGCGGCTTTGGCCCTGATCGGCGTCGGTGCCGCGGACCCGATTCCGGTGCGCACCGTGCGGGTCTCGGGGTGCAGCGCCAGACCGAAGGCGCAGACCGCGATCACCATGGCGTTACGGGTGCCCACCTTGGAGTACTGCTGCGGGCCGTCCGCCTTCTTGATGTGGATCGTCTTGATGAGCTCGTCCGGGGCGAGCGCATTGCGCTTGACGCCCGTGTAGAACTCGTCGATCGGGATGAGGCGGCTTCCACGTACGGACTCCACCTCGACCTCGGCACCCGCGGCGAGCAGCGCCGGGTGCGAGTCGCCGGCGGGCGAGGCGCAGCCGAGGTTCCCGCCGACTCCTCCGCGGTTGCGGATCTGCGGTGAGGCGACCGTGTGGGATGCCAGGGCCAGGCCCGGGAGCTCCGCGCGCAGGTTCTCCATGATCTGCGCGTACGGGACGGAGGCGCCGAGCCGGACGTCCTCCTCGCCAACCTCCCACTCCCGCAGCAGACCGATGCGGTTCAGGTCGAGGAGGTACTCCGGACGGCGGTGATCGAAATTGATCTCGACCATCACATCGGTGCCACCCGCAATCGGCACAGCCGTGGGGTGCTCTGCCTTAGCGGCGAGCGCCTCCTCCCAGCTGGCGGGGCGAAGGAAGTCCATGTGTGGCTCTCTTCTACGTAATCGGGTCGTTCACTTCGAGCCAGTGGGGCGAAGGGCCCTCGACTGGGTGTTCATGTTGTGTTCACGCGGTGTGGAGTCAGTACACAAGCCGCCCATCCCTCGGGTGCAGTCACCGAAACCATGAAGGAGTTGGCTGGCGGCCTCCGTCGTCTTGTAGATTCGTATGAAAGGCGGGACGGGATGATCTCGCCGATTTTCAACGGCAACATTGAGACAGATCGGCGGCGACGACATGCGGCTGCGCGCACTGCTGGAAACCGAGGCACTGGGCCTGCGGCTGCTCGGCGGCGAGGAAGAGCTCGACCGCAGCGTCCGCGGGGTCATGACCACCGACCTGAGGGACCCGAGCCGATATCTGTCCGGAGGCGAATTGGTCCTCACAGGACTGGCCTGGCGGCGAGATTCAGCCGACTCCGAGCCGTTCGTACGAATCCTCGCGGGCGCGGGGGTGGCCGGACTCGCGGCGGGCGAGGCGGAGCTCGGTGACATCCCGCAGGACCTCGTCTCGGCCTGCGAGCGGAACCGGCTCCCGCTGTTCGCCGTGAACGAGGACGTTGCATTCGCCACGATCACGGAGTACGTGGTGCGGCAGGTCTCCGGGGAGCGCGCGGGCGACCTCGCAGCCGTGGTGGACCGCCATCGTCGCCTGATGACCTCCGGGCCCGCGGGCGGTGGACCCGATGTGGTGCTCGATCTGCTCACGACCGACCTCGACCTGCGCGCATGGGTGCTCTCCCCCACCGGCCGGCAGATCGCCGGAGCCGGAGAGCCTCTGGCGCCCGCCGTCTGCGCGACGCTCGCCGGCGAGCACATGGCCGCGGTCCGCACCGGCCGCCGAGGCCCGCACCGGATCTCCCTTCAGGGTATTACCTACTCGCTCTTCCCAATCCGGGGAAACACCCGCGCCACGGGGCCGGGTCCGCGCGATGTCCGGGAGGGCGTGCTGTCCGACTGGCTGCTGGCCGTGGAGGCGGACGCCGGGGACTGGCCGGCCGAACGGCTGGACCTGCTCCAAGGCGTCACCCAACTGATCGCGGTGGAGCGCGATCGGCGTGACGCGGCCCGCACCGTGCGCCGCAGGCTCGCCCAGGAGGTGCTGGAGCTGGTCCAGACCGGTGCCCCGCCAGCCGAGATCGCCGCCCGGTTGCGGGTGGCCGCGCCGGTGCTGTTGCCGGGCCTGGGGACCGCACCGCACTGGCAGGTGGTGGTGGCCCGGGTCGACTGGGAGGACGGGGACGTTCCCGCCGGCCCGGTCGCCCAGTCCCTCCTGGAGGAGATCCTGGTGGACCCCCAGGTGTCGGGGCCGGAGCCCTCCGACCGCATCGCCGTCGCCCACTCGGGTGACGAAGCCATCGCGCTGGTACCGCTGCCGGCCCTGCCCGGCCCCGAGGAGGGCGGCCCGCAGACCACCGCGCTGCACGCCGACGTCCTGCTGGCGACCGTACGCGAGCCACTCGCGGCCGGTCTCGCCCAGGACGGCCGACTGACCCTCGGGGTCAGTGCCGCCGTCCACTCGGCCGAGGGGTTGCGCGGCGCTCTGGAGGAGGCGCGGCACGCCCGGCGGGTCGCCGCCGCACGACCGGGCCGGGTGTGCGCCGCCGGTCACCACGAACTGGCCTCGCACGTGCTGCTGCTGCCCTTCGTGCCGGACGACGTACGGCGGGCCTTCACCGCCCGGCTGCTGGACCCGTTGCGGGACTACGACCGGCGCCACCGGGCAGAGCTGATCCCGACCCTGGAGGCCTTCTTGGACTGCGACGGATCGTGGACGCGCTGCGCGAGCCGACTCCACCTCCACGTCAACACGCTGCGCTACCGGGTGGGGCGGATCGAACAGCTGACGGCCCGCGACCTCTCCCGCTTGGAGGACAAGTTGGACTTCTTCCTTGCCCTGCGCATGAGTTGACGGTCGACCAGAACCCATCACGGACCTCCGGCCGCCCGCTTCCCAGCCTCTCCCCCGACTCGCGGCACCGGCCTGGTCAGTGATCCGCTCAGTGACCCAGGAGTCCAGCACGGCCCTCGCATCCTGTGCCAAGATGCCCGCCAGGTCAGTACCCCTGGTTCACGGCAGGCATGGATCAGGCCTTTGTGAACAGATTCACCTGACCTCTTGGCCGATGACCTTCATCCGTGCTGAGATTCGCTCCAGGGCTCAAAGACGTGCTTGGGGAGGGCAATGTGGCGGACACCGCCATGTCCGGTTCCGGAACGGCCTGGGGGGACGACCCCCTCCAGAGAGCGATATGGCGGCTGCGTTCGCGCGGCTGCTGGACGGACGCGGCGGAACTGCTGACGGACCGCGCGGACCAGCCAGGGCCCGCGTTACAACGCACCGCGCTGTTGGTGGAACGGTGCCTGTTCACCGGTCAGGGCTGGCCGGAGGCGGAGGACGCGCTGCGCGCCGCGGAGGCACTGGCCCGCAACGATGACGAACGCGGAGCAGCGGCCTGCGAGCGCGGCCACCTGGCCTACGCCGCGACCGTGCTGGGCGTGCGAGACCGGGCCGACGAGGCGCGCAGCGCGCTGGGCCGTGCCGCCGCCCTCCTGACCCCCGGCTGCCGGGCCCGTCCGCTGTTGGACTTCCGGCGGGGGCTGGTCGCGGAGTTCCTCGCCGACGACCCCCAGAGCGCCCGGCCCGCCTACCGACGCGCCCACGCCGGCGCCACGGCGCACGGCGACACCTTGCTGCTCTCCTTCACCTGGCGCCACCTGGCAGGCCTCGCTCTGCGCGACGGGGAGCTCGCCGAGGCCCGGCACGGCTTCACCGAGTCCCTGCGCATCCGCGAGGAGCTCGGCTTCCTCGTCGGAACGGCACCCGCGCTGGCCGCCCTGGCCGAGGCGGAGCCTGAGCCCGAGGCGGCCCGACTGCGCGCCGAGGCCCTGCGACTGTTCCGACTGCTCGGCGGGGTGCCGACGTGGCTGGCCGCCCAGTTGGCCCCGTCAAGGATCTGAACCGGCCGCCAGGCCCGTCAGAGGTCGGCGCCGGCGAAGTGTTCGCGTACGAGTGATTCGACCACCACGAGGTCCCGGGCGATCAGGGCTTCCAGGAGGGCGGAGTGTTCCGCCGCGTCGGCCACCAGGTCGGCGCGGCGGACCGGAACTCCCGGGAGTGGCCACTGCGCCCTGCGGTGCAGGCGATCCGCGACCAGCAGCAGTTGTTCGTTGCCGGCCATGGCGAGCACGGCTCGGTGAAAGGCGCGATCGGCGTCGGCGTATCCGGCGACGTCGCCGGCCGCCGCCGCTGCCGAGGTGGCGGCGGCCCGGGGGCGCAGCGCCGCCCACTGGTCGGCGGACACGGTGCGCGCCAGGTTCAACATCACGGGCACTTCCAGCAGGGCCCGCACCTCGGCCAGTTCCCGTAGTTCCCGCGGCGTGCGTTCGAGGACCCGGAAACCGCGGTTGAGCACCACCTCCACCGCGCCTTCCAGCGCCAGGTGCTGCATGGCCTCGCGCACGGGCGTGGCGGACACGCCGAAGCGGGCACCGAGCGCTGGTGCGGAATAGAGCTCGCCCGGCACCAGGTCCCCGTCGACCAACGCCGCACGCAGCGCGTCCAGGATCTGGCCGCGTACCGAGTGGCGGAACACCCTCTGGGCGGGGAGTTCCGAGCTGGCTTCGAGAGGCGCGTCGGGGTCTGGTACCCGGTCACGCGCCCCCTGCGGGCACGCTCCGTGCTCCACTCGGACCATCCTCCCAGCTGCGCCTCGTCCACGGGTCAGATCCGAGCACTGCCCGAATGTACGCCCCTGCACGATAGGCGCATCCATGACCAGCGGACGCGGGACGTGACCCAGGGCACAGCAGCAGGCACATCCGATATCAGGTAAGGTAAGCTTTACCTACTAACGATCGCTGATTCGGTGACGCCCATGACCGCGACGGCCACGCTCCCCACCACCTCCCGCAGTTGCCCCGCACCGGCATCCACACCCCTCCCGCCATCGAGCGGATCACCACTCACCGCGGCCTACACGCGCCTGACCGAGGCGTACCCGGGACTGCGGGTGGAGGAGCGCTCCGCCGCGCTGGGCGCTCCCAGCGAAGACGGCTGGTTCAGCGCGGCCGAGCTCGCGGCCGATCCCGGAGCGCTCGACTCCTTCCTCGACTTCGACGAGACACAGGTACGGCGGGACTACGGCCAATCAGCGCGCCCCGACGTGGTGGCGAGCTTCGGACTGCACCGCTACGCGTGGCCGGCCTGCCTGCTGGTCACGGTCCCCTGGTTCCTCCACCGACGGGTGCCCCGCCTGCCCGTGTCCTCGGTTTCCGTACACCGCGCTTCGGGACGCATGTCGGTTCACATCGACACCTTCGCCTGCCTACCCGAGGACCCCGCCGCAGCACTCCCCGGGGCCGAGGTCGTGGCGGATGAGGAAGCCCTGCGCACGCGGGTACGAGCCTCGGTGGCCGAGCACCTCCAACCCCTCTTGGAGGGATTCGGGCCCCGCATGCGCAGGGGGCGCCGCGCACTTTGGGGCACGGCGACCGACGAGATCGTCGAGGGGCTCTGGTACGTGGGACAACTACTCGGTGAGGGACCGCGGGCCATGGTCGAGTTGGAGCGCCTCCTGCCCGGCCGCACCGCCCCGTACACCGGCGCCGCGGGCTTCCGCACCCTCGTCGGCCCGCAGGGGCAGGAGCTGCCCACGAGGAACCGGGCGAGTTGCTGCCTCTTCTACACGATCCGACCGCGAGACACCTGCACCACGTGCCCGCGCACCTGCGACGCCGACCGGATCGGACGTCTGACGGACAGCCCTTGAGCACGCTCCCACGATCAGTGTCGGCCACCAGGCCGTGGGAAAACCCGGCACGCCCAGCGAGCACCACGCCTGATCTACGTGCCGCCGCCCTAAGCTTGTTCTTTTTCTTTTGGTCTCGAACGGCGTCTCGTACGGGGGTCACTCACCTGGGGGTTTGCCGGTCCTGAGAGCGGCCTTCGTCTGATTCTGTGCTCCGACCAAGGAGTGCACGTGACCGAGACGAAGGCCGTGATGGCGAGTCTGCCGCCTGATGACGTCCGCCCGGAAGCGTTCGCGGAAGCGTCACGCTTCCGGGGTGCTTTCTACGCATGCCT
>NZ_JBIAGC010000025.1:0-88844 GCF_042869595.1 Streptomyces sp. NPDC006879 | reverse complement strand
ATCTTCGAGGCGTGGGCTTCGCCCAACGCGCCGCCGAAGATGCGGAAGTCGTGGGCGTAGACGAAGACCGTACGGCCCTCGACCAGACCCCAGCCGGTGATCACACCATCGGTGTAGGGCTTCTTGGCCTCCAGGCCGAAACCGGTGGCCCGGTGCCGACGCAGTTGCTCGACCTCCCGGAAGGTGCCGGGGTCCAGCAGCAGCTCGATCCGCTCCCGAGCGGTCAGCTTGCCCTTCGCATGCTGGGCCTCGGTCGCACGCTCGCTCGGCCCACGCTTGGCCTGCTCACGCAGAGCGTGCAGCTCTGCCACCCGGCCACGGGCGTCGGTCGGCGCGTCCGGAGTCTCATCCACAGCGGTCATGCACTGACCTTACGAAGCCGACCAAGGAAAACCTGACGTTGGTTCCGTACAGGTTCCGAGCTCATCCGCTGTTCGCCCTGGACAGTGCCGGGCCACTTTACGGGAAACCCGCCAGTAGGTCACCGGCGCGCCTTGTTCGGTTCCTCTAAACGACAGGGAGCCGACCACACCCTCACAAGAGGTTGAAGTTTGAACGGAATGCGACTACCTTCAATCTCGTTGAATGTTGAACCAACCTCAAGGGAGTCATCATGGCCCTGTTCAACCGCCGCGAGAAGGAATCCCGTACCGGAGGCGTCGCCACCCTCCAGGTGGATCCCGCCCTGGCCTCGCTGACCGGCGACTACCGCATCGACCCCGCGCACAGCAGCATCGGATTCACCGTGCGCCACGCGATGGTCACCAACGTCCGCGGATCCTTCGCCGAACACGAGGGCGCACTGCACCTCGACGGCACCGACCCCGCACGCTCCACCGCCGAGATCCAGGTCCAGATCGCCTCGGTCGACACCGGCATCGCCGACCGGGACGGCCACCTGCGCAGCGCCGACTTCTTCGACGCCGAGAACCACCCGGTGATGCGCTTCCGCTCCACCTCAGCCGAGCAGCTCGGCGGCGACCGGTACCGGATGACCGGGGAACTGACCGTCAAGGACGTGACCCGCCCACTGGCGATCGACCTTGAGTTCAACGGATCAGCCACCGACCCGTTCGGCAACGAACGAGTTGGCTTCGAGGGCAGCGCCGAGATCCTGCGTTCCGACTGGGGACTCACCTGGAACGCGGCCCTGGAGACCGGAGGCGTTGTCGTGAGCGACAAGGTCAAGCTGACCTTCGACATCTCCGCGATCAAGTCCGCTTCCTGACGGGCGCGGACGGATGGAGCCGGACCGGGCCCGCACGGGGCCCGGAGGCCGGATCCAGCGCCTCCTGGGCCGGCGCGCTAGAAGCCGCCGCCGAAGTCCCCGCCGCCGAACCCGCCGCCGTCGAAGCCCGAACTGTCGAAGTCGGCGCCCGAGTAGTCGCCGCCCTCGAAGCCGCCGTAGTCGGCCGCATAGGCGGAGGTCGACATCATCGAGCCGAGCATGGTGCCCATCAAGAGACCCGGCAGGACGCCGCCGCCGAAGTAGCCGCCCGCCCAAGGGCCGTACGCCGGGCCGGCTTCGTAGTACGGGCGCGGCCCGCGGTCGGTCTGCACCATCCGGGCCATCGGCTCCGCACCCTCGCGCAGACGGACCGCGTCCGCCGCGCACACCGGAACCAACCTGGTCACACCGGCTGCCGGCGCCCAGTTGGCGTCCTCGGTACTCGGGCCGTGCCGCGGGTCGAAGAAGCACGGCAGCCGACGCTCGGGCAGAGCGCTCCCCTCCCTGCGTGCCGCGAGGCTGGCAAGAGCGAAACGGCCGTCCTCCAACGCCTGCGTCGCCCCCCTCACCTCATCGGGGTGCCGCACGGAACCCATGACCGCCTTCGCGCGGTCGTAGGCGTCCAGGGAGCGTTCGAAGTCACCGCGCATCGCATCGTCCGCGCCCGTTTCACCCGGGTGGAAGTCCAGCCGATCCATCTCCTCGCCGAATGCGGTGATGTCCTCGTCCACGACCACCCGTAGCTTCTCGACAGCCTCGCGCTCGCGCTGTGCCCTGACCCTGCGGGTGCGCAAGGTCAGCGTGTACGCACCAGCGACACCCAGGGCCAGGACCGCACCGAGCACCACCAAGGTGGCGACCCCGTTACTCGTCGCCGAACTCCCGCCCCAGGAAGCCGGCGCCGAACCCTTCACCTGCGGGAGGGCCTGATCGACGAAGTTGTTCAGCTCGGTGACCGCATCGGGGTCACCGATCTTGACGGCGTCGGTCAGGTTGCGCACCGCCTGCTGGGACATCACCGAGGGGTCGGCGCCCGCGTTGAAACCGTCACCCAGTCGGATTCCATAGAGGCCGGCGATCCCGGTCTCGGTGCGCACGGTGGGGAGGATGCTCTGCGCCGGGTAGTCCGCGGTCGCCGGCAGAACGGCGACGAACACCGGCTTGTTCGCACTCTTGATCTTCTGCGCCAAAGCCTCGGCTTCCGCGGGCGGGAGCTGCGCCTCGACTTGCGGATCTACGTAGACCGGACCCGCCTTGAGAGCCTCAGCCACGGCAGTGGGGCCGGTGGCGGCCTGAGCGCCCGGCGCCGCCCACAGGGCGGCGCCGAAAAGCGCGAGCAGCAGACCGGACAAGAAGGAAATCAGCCTGGTCCTCATATCGTGACGCTACCCGAAATGCCGCAAAAGGGTGTTAAGCCTGCATAAATAAAGAGGTCCACTCGTTCTGGACCAGCACCCGACCCACGGTAGGCGCGCCCTTCCCAGCTGGTGGGGGCTACTCCGCAGGCTCGACACCCGCGTGCCGCAGACCGTAGGTGTAAGCATCCTCAAGCGCCTGCCAGGAAGCGGCGATCACGTTGTCCGCCACCCCGACGGTGGACCAGTCGTTCCGGCCGTCACTGGTGGAGATCAGGACCCGGGTCGTGGACTCGGTGCCGTGCTTCCCCTCCAGGATCCGGACCTTGTAGTCCACCAGCTCGAACTTGGCCAGCTGCGGGTAGAAGCGCTCCAGCCCCACCCGCAGGGCCCGGTCCAGGGCGTTCACCGGGCCGTTTCCCTCCGCGGTGGCGACGATCCGCTCCCCCTTGACCCAGAGCTTCACCGTGGCCTCGTTCGCATGGGTACCGTCCGGACGGTCCTCGACGATCGCCCGCCAGGACTCGGTACGGAAGTACCGCCGGGCCTGCCCCTCGACCTCCTCCCGCAGCAGCAGTTCGAAGGAGGCGTCCGCGGCCTCGTAGGTGTAGCCCCTGAGCTCGCGCTCCTTGACCCGCTCCACCACCCGGGAGACCAGGGCGCGGTCTCCCCCGAGGTCGACCCCGAGCTCCTTGCCCTTCAGTTCGATGGACGCCCGGCCAGCCATGTCGGACACCAGCATCCGCATGGTGTTGCCGACCCGCTCGGGGTCGATGTGCTGGTAGAGGTCCGGGTCGACCTTGATCGCCGAGGCGTGCAGGCCGGCTTTGTGGGCGAAGGCCGAGACCCCTACGTACGGCTGGTGCGTGGAGGGAGTCAGGTTGACCACCTCGGCGATGGCGTGCGAGATCCTCGTCATCTCGGCGAGCGCGCCCACGGGCAGCACCTGGCGCCCGTACTTGATCTCCAGCGCGGCGACGACCGGAAAGAGGTTGGCGTTACCGACCCGCTCACCGTACCCGTTGGCGGTGCACTGCACATGGGTGGCGCCGGCGTCCACCGCCGCCAGGGTGTTGGCCACGGCGCAACCCGTGTCATCTTGGGCGTGGATCCCCAACCGGGCCCCGGTGTCGGCGAGGACGGTGCCCACCACGGCCTGCACCTGGGCCGGCAGCATGCCACCGTTGGTGTCGCAGAGGATCACCACCTCGGCGCCGGCCTCGTGGGCGGTGCGCACCACGGCCTTGGCGTAGGTGGCATTGGCCCGGTAGCCGTCGAAGAAGTGCTCGCAGTCGACGAACACGCGGCGCCCCTGCGCCCGCAGGTAGGAAACGGTGTCCCGAACCATGGCGAGGTTCTCGTCCAAGGTGGTGCGCAGGGCAAGTTCAACGTGCCGGTCGTGCGATTTCGCCACCAGGGTGATCACAGGTGCGCCGGACTCCAGCAGCGCCCGGACCTGGTGGTCCTCGGCCGCGGAGCCTCCGGCCCGGCGGGTGGCACCGAAGGCGACGAGTTGGGCGTGCCGGAAGTCGATCTCGGCGCGGGCCCGGGCGAAGAACTCGGTGTCCCGGGGGTTCGCCCCCGGCCAGCCCCCTTCGATGAAGCCGACCCCGAAGTCGTCCAGGTGACGCGCGATCGTCAGCTTGTCCGCGACGGTGAGGTTGATTCCCTCGCGCTGGGCGCCATCGCGCAGCGTGGTGTCGAAGACATGGAAGGCGTCGTCGATGACCTCTGTCGTCATGCTGATCTGACTCCTGTCGGATGAGTGGCTTCCGGATGCCCGGGTTCCACTTGCCCCCATCATCGCGCGCCTTCGGCCCCCGGCAGGAATGGGGCCGGGAAACGAAAAAACCCCTCGCGGGTGCGAGAGGTCTGCGCGCGGGTCTGAGGCACGATGTCCGCTGCCGTGGGGGTCTTCCACGGTTCAGCGGTCACTGCGGACCGGCGCGCTGCTTCCCATAATCATGGTGAATGCAAGCACGCTGGGCAGTGTGCCACACCGTCCATGACGGGCGGAGGTCGTCTCACCATTCGGTACCGAGCTGCCCGTTTTTGGTCAGAGTGAGGCCGGCCGGTTCTCCCCGGCCTCCGCCGGGGCCAGCCGTTCCTCAAGGAACTCCCTGGCGTGGTCCAAGATGTCCTGCCGGCTCAGACCCGGCAGGCCCACGGCCATCTGGATCGAAAAGCCGTCCAGCATCGCCCGGGCGCGGGTCGCGAAGCGGTCGGCGTCAACGGATCGGAACTCACCGCGGGAGATGCCTTCGGCGAGGAGCGCCACCAGATCCCGGTGCCAGGCCCCTTCGATGGTGGCCTGCCGGTCCCGTTCTTGCGGGCCGGCATCCTGCGAGCGGTTCCAGACCTCCAGCCACAACGTCCAGTGGGGGTCCCGGGGCCCTTCGGGCACGTAGAGATCGACATAGGCGGCCAACCGCCGGCTGACCGGAGCCCGCTGGGAGAGCAGCGCCCGGCGCTCCACCCCGAGCTGCGCCTCGCTCCACTCCAGGGTCTGGAGGAGGAGTTCGTCCTTGCTCCCGAAGTAGTAGAGGAGGTGGCCACTGCTCATGCCGACCTCCCGCCCCAGACCGGCCATGGTCAACCCGTCGAGGCCGCGCTCGGCGATGGTGGCCATGGCGGCGGCGAGCACCTCTTCGCGCGGCGGCGCGTTCCTGCGCGAGCGCGCCCCAGGCGCCATGTGCCCCTCCTCCTGAAAAGCCCGAGGCCCACGGCCGCGCCGGATGCGTGACGGGCGTCGGCAAAGACCCACCCCACCTGGCCTCGGCCTGCCGTCCCTCGATCATATGCCCACTGGTGAGGGCCCGTGGAAGACGCCGTCGGCGCCACTCAGCCGTGCGACGGGCACCACGGGGACCGCTCCGGGCGTGCGGAGGGGCATCGCTGTCACTGCCCGCCCCTACGATGACCCCCGTCCTCGCTGGCTGCGAGTACTGCCCCACCGATCCGCCCGTCGGACCCCGTCCGGGGACAGCGCCCGACGGGCGGACGTGCAGCGCTGCTGCCCTTCAGGGGCCGGGATCACCCACCACGCAGGCCCGGTTCCTCACCGACCCGAGCCGGCCGGAAGTCGCGGCCCTGGCTATCCACACGAAGCCGAAGGGTCCGGCAGTCCCGAAGGCGGGGCCTGCGGTGTCAGGGCCACACTTTCGGCTGCTGCTGGGTGATGCAGTGGATGCCTCCCCCGCCGGCGAAGATCGTGCGGGCGTCGACGAGGGTGACGGTACGTTCCGGGAAGAGGTTGCGGAAGATCTCTGCCGCCTCCGCGTCCCGGGGATCGTCGAAGGAGCAGAGCACCACGCCGTCGTTGCACAGGTAGTGGTTGATGTACGAGTAGTCCACCCACTCACCGTCCTCCTCCAGCACGGTAGGGGCGGGGATCTCCACCACCTCCAGTCGACGGCCCCGGGCGTCGGTGGCAGCGCGCAGGAGGGCGGCGATGGTCCTGCAACGCTCGTGGTCGGGGTGGGCCGGATCGGGTTGGGCGTGGACCATGACCTGGCCGGGGCGGGCGAAGGCGGCGACGATGTCCACGTGCCCCTGAGTGCCGTAGGTGCCGTAGTCCCCGGCGAGTCCGTAGGGCAGCCAGATGGCCTTCGCGGTGCCCAGGTGGGCGTGGACCTCCGCCTCCACCTGCTCTCGGGTCCAGCCGGGGTTGCGGCCCTCGCCGAGCTGCACGGTGTCGGTGAGGAGGACGGTGCCCTCGCCGTCCACGTGCAGCGCGCCGCCCTCGTTGACGAGTCGGGTGCTGTAGGTGCGGGAGCCGGCGAGGTCGGAGACGTGCCGGGCAATCTTGGAGTCGTTCTCCCAGCGGGCCCACTCCTGGCCGCCCCAGCCGTTGAAGGTCCAGTCGACTGCGGCCAGAGTGCCCCGGCCGTCGGTGAGGAAGGTGGGGCCGATGTCGCGCATCCAGGCGTCGTCGAGTTCCCGCTCGACGATGTCGACCTCGGCGCCCACCAGGGCCCTGGCTCCCTCGGCGTCACCGGGTGCGACCACCAGGGTGACCGGTTCGTGGCGGCGGACGGCCCGGGCCACCGCGCCCCAGGCCCGGCGGGCTTCGGCGAGCTCCCGCTCGTCGGTGAAGGTCGGGTTCGGGCGGGGCCAGGCCATCCAGGTGCGCTCGTGGGGAGCCCACTCGGGAGGCATGGTGAAACCGTCGGTGGCGGGGGTGGTCGGGGACATGCGGGTCGTCCTCACAGGAAGTACAGGCGGTTGAGGGTGATCGAGTCGGCGGCTTCGGAACGCAGCGGTGCACCGTCCAGGGTGACGAGCCCTGTTCGGGCGTCCACGTCCACCGCTCCGGTCCGGGAGTTGAGCAGCAGGTCCCGGGGGCCGATGCCGCGGGTTCCGCGGACGGCCACGCGCCGTCGACGGGTGGGCATCCGGTCGCCGTCGAGGGCCGCTGCGGCCTCGGAGACGAAGGCGACGGAGAGGTCCGCGGCGGTTGCCCCGTGGGCCCCGAACTGTGGTCCGAGGACGAGGGGTTCGCAGGTGTCGGTGGCGGCGTTGGGGTCTCCGGCGACTCCGTAGGCGGGGAAACCGGATTTGAGGACCAGTTGGGGCTTGGCTCCGAAGAAGGCGGGTCGCCACAGCACGATGTCGGCGAGCTTGCCCACTTCGATGGAGCCGATCTCGTGGGCCAGGCCGTGCGCGAGGGCGGGGTTGATGGTCAGTTTGGCGAGGTAGCGCAGCACTCGGGCGTTGTCGTCGCCCTCGCCGTCGCCCTCGAGGGGGCCGAGTTCGGCCTTCATCTTGGCGGCCATGGCGAAGGTCCGACGGACGGTTTCGCCGGCGCGGCCCATGCCCTGGGCGTCGGAGGAGGTGATGCCGATCGCGCCGACGTCGTGCAGGACGTCCTCGGCGCCCATGGTGCCGGCTCGGATGCGGTCCCGGGCCATGGCCGCGTCGCCCGGGAGGTCGGGCTTGAGGTCGTGGACGGAGACGATCATCCCGTAGTGCTCGGCGACCGCGTCCCGCCCGAAGGGGAGCGTGGGGTTGGTGGAGGAGCCGATGACGTTGGGCACCCCCGCCATCTTCAGCACGTTGGGGACATGGCCGCCGCCGCAGCCTTCGATGTGGAAGGCGTGGATGGTGCGGCCGTCCAAGACCCGCAGGGTGTCCTCGACCGACAGGCACTCATTGAGGCCGTCGCTGTGCAGGGCGACCTGTACGTCGTGCTCCTCGGCGACGCGCAGCGCGGTGTCGAGCGCCCGGGTGTGCGCGCCCATGTCCTCGTGGACCTTGAAACCGCAGGCTCCGCCCTCGGCCAGGGCCTCGACCAGTGGTGCCGCGTCGGAGGAGGACCCTCGGGCGAGGAAGCCGATGTTGACGGGCCAGGCGTCGAAGGAGTTGAAGGCGTGCCGCAGGGCCCAGGGCGAGTTGACTCCCACGCCCCAGACGGGTCCGAACTCCTGGCCGATGACGGTGGTGACGCCGGCCGCGAGCGAGGCCTCCATGATCCGCGGGGAGAGCAAGTGGACGTGGGTGTCCACCGCTCCCGCGGTGGCGATCAGACCCTCGCCGGAGACGATCGAGGTGCCGGTGCCGACCACCACGTCGACGCCGTCGAGGGTGTCCGGGTTCCCGGCCCGGCCGATCGCGTGGATGCGGCCCTCACGGATGCCGATCGACGCCTTGCGGATTCCGGCGACGGCGTCGATGACGAGCACGTTGCTGATCACGACGTCGCAGGTGTCGCGGATCGCGGCGGCCCGAAGGTGCAGTCCGTCGCGGGCGGTCTTGCCGAAGCCTGCGAGGAACTCGTCCCCGGGCTTTTGGGAGTCGTGTTCCACTCGAACGGTCAGGCCGCTGTCGCCGAGTCTGACCCGGTCGCCGGCGCGCGGGCCGTGGACGGCCGCGTATTCGTGCGGGTCGATGTGGCGGCTGCCCGGTGCGCAGTGGTCGCCGTGTTTGGTGGGACGGCTCATCGGGTGCCTCCTTCGCGGGCGTGGCCGGGGGGCGTCAAAGGGGTGGGGGCGGTGACCGGTACGCCGAGGTACCCGCAGGCGGCGGCCTTGCGAAGGGCTTCCTCCCGGGCGCCGGGCGCGTCGAGCGGGCCGTCCACGAGGCCGGCGAAACCGATGGCGACGCGGTCTCCACCGATCGGGACCAGGCCGACCTCGGCTTCGCCTCCGGGGTCGAAGCGCACGGAGGAGCCGGCGGGGACGCTCAGCCGCGTGCCGTAGGCGGCGGCCCGGTCGAAGTGCAGGCGGGGGTTGGCTTCGAAGAAGTGAAAGTGGGAGGTGACGCTGACGGGCACGGTGGCCGTGTTGCGCACGGTCAGGCGCAGTTCCGGCTCGGGGTCGGGGAGTTGGGGGCCCGGGAGCACGGCGCCGGGCGCGTCCTCGCCGAGCGGCTCCGCTGCGCGGATGGGCGCGCAGACCACGGCGAGTCGGGAGCCGTCCTCGAAGACCGCCTCGACGTGTACTTCGGTGACCACGTCCGCGACGCCCGGCAGGACCTCGTCGGCGCCCAGCACGCTGCGCGCGGCCTCGATCGCTTCGGCGAGAAGGCGGCCGTCTCGGGCCGCCTCACACACGGTGTCGGCGATCAGCGCGGTCGCTTCGGGGACGTTCAGCTTCAGGCCACGGGCTCGGCGCGCCCGCGCCAGTTCTGCCGCGGTGAACAGCAGTAGCCGGTCGCGCTCAGTTGGGGTCAGCCGCACGGCTCTCCACCTCCAAGATTTAGAGCATCACTCTAACCTTTGGCGTTTCTTCACGGAAGCATTGACCTGAGACCACACCCAAGACACATTGAGTGTCACTCAAATAGCTGTGCCCTGCCCTGAGGGAGAACCCATGCCAATCGAACAGCGCGGAGTCGACACCATCCCCGACGAGGAACGCACCAGCGGGCCCCGCGACCTCCTGTCGATCCTGCTCGGCTCCAACCTGTGCCTCGGAGTCATCGTCTTCGGCTGGCTCCCGCCCTCCTTCGGACTCGGCCTGTGGCCCTCGGTCAGCGCCATCGTGGTCGGCACCCTCGTCGGCATCGCCTTCACCGCGCCCCTGGCCCTGGTCTCCCTGCGTACGGCCACCAACCTCTCCACCTCCAGCGGCGCACAGTTCGGCGTCCGCGGGCGCCTCGTCGGCTCGGTGGTGGGCCTCCTGCTCTCCCTCGGCTACACCGCCCTCACCCTGTGGATCGGAGGTGACGTGATGACCGGCGCTCTCGCCCGGCTGACCGGTCTACCTGACCAAGGCTCGACCCGGGCCCTGATGTACGGACTACTGGCCGCCTGCACCGTGGTGGGGGCCGTCTTCGGCTACCGCCTGCTCCTGCGCATGAGCAAGGTGCTGGCCGTCGGCATGGTGGTGCTCCTACTGCTCGGGCTGGTCGCCTACGGCGGGGAATTCACCAGCGCCGCCCCACCGGACACCCCCTACCTGCTCGGCTCCTTCTGGCCGACCTGGCTGCTGGCGGCGGTCGCCGCAGGACTGAGCGGACCGGTCGCCTTCATCACACTGCTCGGCGACTACACCCGCTACGTCTCGCCGCGCCGGCACAGCTCCCGCAAGGTCCTGGGAACCACCGCGCTCGGCCTGCTGCTGGGTCTGCTGATCCCCCAGCTCTTCGGCACCTACACGGCGCTGGCCGCCGGCGCCGGACTGGACTACGCGGGACCGCTGGTAGCCGCCTCGCCGGTCTGGTACCTCGCACCGCTGCTCATCGCAGCGAGTGCCGGATCGGTGGGCAACGCCGGCCTGATGCTCTACTCCATGGGCCTCGACCTGGACGCCATCGTGCCCCGGGCCACCCGCACCCAGGCGACCGTGGTCGCCGCCGTGGTCGCCACCGGCTTCGTCTTCCTCGGGTCCTTCGCCTGGGACGCACAGTCCGCGATGACCTCCTTCGTTCTGCTCCTCACGGCGCTCGGCACCCCGTGGGCCGTGATCACCCTGATGGGCTTCATACGGTTGCGAGGTCGCTACGACGCGGATTCCCTCCAGGTCTTCAACCGTCGGGCCCGCGGCGGCGTCTACTGGTACAGCGCCGGGTGGAACCTGCGTGCCACGGCCTCCTGGGCGGTCGGCGCGGCAGTGGGCCTGGCCGCCGTCTCCACTCCGCTGTACGAGGGGCCGCTGCTTGCGTTGACGGGCGGAGTGGACTGCAGCTTCGTCCTGTCGGGGCTGGTCGGCGGCCTGCTCTACGGGGCGCTGGCCGAGACCCAGGCACCCGCGGACCAGCGCGAACTCGCCGGGGCCATCGGGGCCGCGGTGGACTGAGGCCACTTCCGCGCGCCCGCCGCCACGCTCCGGCAAGCGCGGGCAGCGCGGGCCGTCAACGCAGCCTCGGAGTGATCGAGGAAACACCGACTGAAAGACACCAGGCCGTGGTCCCGCCCACCTGCGGGACCACGGCCTCGTGCTGTACCTGCGGGAGATCAGCCCAGCGGGTGCATCCAACCGTGGGTGTCGGCGGAGCGACCGGTCTGGAGGCCCAGGAGCGCTTCGCGCAGGCGCATCGTGACCGGCCCGGGCTCACCGTTGCCCTGGGTCCAGTTGGCGCGCTGCGACTTCACCGAGCCGACGGGGGTGATGACGGCGGCCGTGCCGCAGGCGAAGACCTCCGTGAGGGTGCCGTTCTCGTTGTCGCGCTTCCAGTCCTCGGTTGAGATCCGACCTTCCTCAGCGGTGTAGCCGAGGTCACCGGCGATGGTGAGCAGGGAGTCACGGGTGATGCCGGGCAGCAGCGAGCCGGTCAGCGAGGGCGTGACAATGCGCTGGGAGCCGTCCTCCTGGCCGTACACGAAGTACAGGTTCATGCCGCCCATCTCTTCGATCCACCGGTGCTCGACGGCGTCCAACCACACGACCTGGTCGCAGCCCTGCTCCGCGGCCTGCGCCTGCGCGACCAGGGAGGCCGCGTAGTTGCCGCCGGTCTTCGCCGCCCCGGTGCCGCCCTTGACGGCGCGCACGTACTCCTCGGACAGCCAGACCGAGACGGGCTTCACCCCGCCGGGGAAGTAGGCACCGGCGGGAGAGGCGATGACGACGAAGAGGAACTCGTTCGCCGGGCGCACACCGAGGCCGACTTCGGTAGCGAACATGAAGGGCCGAAGGTAGAGCGACGCCTCGCCGGAGCTCGGCACCCAGGCGCGGTCCTGCTTGACGAGAGCGTCACAGGCCTCGATGAAGAGCTCGGTGGGCAGCTCCGGCATCGCCATGCGGCGGGCCGAGGCCCGGAAACGCTCGGCGTTGGCCTCCGGGCGGAAGGTGGAGACGGTTCCGTCGGGCTGGCGGTAGGCCTTGAGGCCCTCGAAGATCGTCTGCGCGTAGTGCAGGGTCATGTTCGCCGGATCGATGGAGAGCGGCGCGTACGGGACGAGCTCGGCGTCGTGCCAGCCTCGGCCCTCCGTCCACTTGATCGTCACCATGTGGTCGGTGAAGTGCCGGCCGAATCCGGGGCTGACCAGGACCGCCTCGCGCTCCGCGTCGGACAGCGGGTTCGAAGAGGGCTTGAGCTCGATCGTGGGCGTCGTCGTCATGAGTGCTTGTCCTTCACCGGTTGTGTGTGACGGACCGCGCTCACTCACGTCCAGCAGGCTCATTCCAGCTTGCTAGGACGTCCGAGCTTTCCCGCATGCCGCGGCCCCACGTTCGATTATCGCGCGAGGGGCGCTCCGGGAGAAACGGGTGGCACGGTCCTGGGGAGATGGTGACACCCGAGGGCCGCACAAGAGAAGCCGCCGGGTGCCCTCGAAGGGCTGACCCGGCGGCTGCTCGCTCGCGGTGACGAGCCGGCGCGGCCGGGTCAGCCGGCTACCCGCGCGGCCAGCGCGTCGCCGATCTCCTCCGTGGTGCGCGGGGACCCCGCCCGCCCGGCGAGGTCCGCGGAGACCGCCTCCTCGATGCGGGCCGCCTCGACCCCGTAGCCGAGGTGGCGCAGCAGGAGCGCGACGGAGAGGACCGTGGCGGTCGGGTCGGCCTTGCCGGTGCCCGCGATGTCCGGAGCCGAGCCGTGAACGGGCTCGAACATGGAGGGGAAGGCGCCGGTGGGATTGATGTTCCCGGAGGCGGCGAGCCCGATGCCGCCGGTCACGGCTGCGGCGAGATCTGTGAGGATGTCACCGAAGAGGTTGTCGGTGACGATGACGTCGAAGCGCTCCGGCTGGGTGACGAAGAAGATCGTCGCTGCGTCCACGTGCAGGTAGTCCGTGGTGACCTCGGGGTACTCCTGACCGATCCGGTCGAAGATGTTCTTCCACAGGTGACCGGCGTACACCAGGACGTTGTTCTTGTGAACGAGCGTGAGCTTCTTGCGCGGACGGGCGTTGGCACGCTCGTAGGCGTCGCGCACCACCCGCTCCACCCCGTACGCCGTGTTGAGGCTGACCTCGGTGGCGACCTCGGCGGGGGTACCGGTGCGCAGCGAGCCGCCGTTGCCCGTGTACGGGCCTTCGGTGCCCTCGCGTACGACCACGAAGTCGATGTCCGGACGACCAGCGAGCGGGGTGTCGGTGTTCGGGAAGAGCTTCGACGGGCGCAGGTTGATGAAGTGGTCGAAGGCGAAGCGGAGTTTGAGCAGCAGGCCGCGCTCCAGAACGCCGGAGGGGACCGAGGGGTCGCCGATCGCGCCGAGAAGGATGGCGTCGTGGCCCTTGAGGGCTTCGAGTTCCGCGTCGGGGAGTGTCTCTCCGTCGCGGTGCCAGCGGCGGGCGCCGAGGTCGTACTCCTTGGTCTCCAGCTTCACGTCCTGCGGCAGGACCTTGGTGAGGACCTTGAGGCCCTGCGCCACGACTTCCTGGCCGATTCCGTCACCGGGGATCACTGCGAGATTGAGGCTGCGAGACATGCCGGAACCGTACTCCCCATCCCAGTGATTGACACGATGAGTCCGCCATCTGGACATCGTGTCGTGCGCCCGGCAACCGGGCCCGAAGCCAGAGGACCGGACCCCCGCTCCCCGGCCGGACACGGAGCCGGGGGCAGGCGGCAGAGCCGGGGGCCGGAGGGTCGGGCAGCGGCTCAGTGGCCGGTGGAACCGCCGTTGTCCCGCCGATCCAGGGCGCGCTGGAGGGCTGCGGCAGCCTCGCGACGGTCGGCTTCGGAGCCGCGGGAGGTGTGGCGGACACGACGAGTTCTCGTCTCGGACATGGTGATCGACTCCTTGAGATCGCGGCACGGGAAGGCCGCGGATGAGGGGTTCTCCAAGGCGCCGGAAGGGGCGGGGAGCGGGTGCGACAGGGGTTGCCTGCCAGGGGCACCGGCCCACGTCCGCCATTCGCTGGTACAGCGAGACGTTCGGCTCCCTACAAAATAGGGCAGCGGAAGCTGTCTGTCTCTGCAAATACTCGGGCTTCCTACTATCTGAGACGGCTGACTACCGCCCGAGGTGGTCGCGCTGCACCCTGAGCTCCCGGATCAGGGCCCTCACGGCTGGGTTCCCAGCCTGCTCTGCGGTCACCACGTACCCCACCGACCTGGTGGGACGCTCCTCATCGAGTTCCGTGACCTCGACGGACTCGGGCACCTCGGTGAGCGACAGGGCCGGCATGATCGCCATCCCCATGCCTCGTCCCACCATGGTCAGCACCATCGCGTCGTCTTCCGCCTTCACCGTCGCCGCGGGAATCCAGTCCTGCCTCCGCCACCAAGCACGGGTGTAGGAACCGCAGTTCTCATCCCAGTCCAACAGCGGCAGCCGGCGCGGATCCGGATGCCCCGCAGGGTGCACCAACGCGTAGGCCTCCTCGATGAGCACACCGCTCAGCAGCCCGGGTGGGACCTCGGCCGGGCCGCCCAGCGTCACGACAGCCAGGTCCGCCCGCCCGTCGACGACTTCCCCCGCACCCCCGCGGCCGATTTCGCGCACGACCCGGAGCTCGGGACGGATCCTTGGATGGGACCGCGCCAAACGGGCCAGCACAGGAGGCAGTAGGTGCAGAGCCGCGCTTCGGAAGGCAGCAATGCGCAGTGGCCCCTCGAAGCTGCCCTCACCGCCGCCCTTCGGACCCGCCGCACTGCGGGCCTCGGACACCAGGACCTCCAGCAGCCTCAGCACCCGGCGAGCATGAGCGACCGCCCGCTCCCCCGCGACCGTAGGCCGTGCTCCGGTGCGCCCCCGGTCGAAGAGCACCGCGCCGATCTTCGTCTCGCTCCCGCGTACGGCGTGCGACACGGCCGACTGGGTGAGACCGAGGCGCTCAGCCGCGGCGGAGAACCCGCCGCTCTCCGCCACCGCCACCAGGATCCGCAGTTCCTGCGGGGCGAGATCCTGCGCCACCGGCCGAGTGGGCCGACGCGACGGAAGGCCAACCGACGGGTGCGCACTGTCTGACATCGGGCCCTTCACCTCCCTCTATGAGCAACGCTCATGCTACGGAGCCCGCCATGAGCGCCGCCCACTGCCCGACCCGACTCCCCCTGCCTAGCGTCTGCGCCATGAGCACTTCGATCTTCGGTGGGGCCTTCCACCAAATCGCCCGCCCCCAGGGCTTCCCCACCCGCGACCACTTCGCCCACACCACCTTCGCGATACCCGAACCCGCACCGGGCACCGCCCTGGTGGAGAACCTCTACCTCTCCGTCGACCCCTACCACCGCGGTCGGATGGACGGCAGGGAGAACGGTTTCACGCTGCACGCCCCGCTGGAAGGGCGGGCGGTGGGCCGGGTCCTCGCCTCGCGCGACGCGGGGCTGGAGGAAGGAGACCTGGTCTTCCACCGGGAGGGCTGGCGCACCCACGCCCTGGTGACTGCCGGGGTGGGCGGGGCACGCCGGATCCGCACCTACGACGGCGTACCGGTCCACGCCCACCTGGGCATCCTCGGTGGCACCGGCCTCACCGCCTACGCCGCGCTGACGCGGGTGGCCCGGTTGCAGGCCGGTGAGGACCTCTACGTCTCCTCCGCGGCGGGCGGCGTGGGCACCGCTGCCGGCCGCATCGCCCGCCTGCTGGGCGCACGGCGGATCATCGGGAGCGCGGGGTCGGCCGACAAGGTCCGTCATCTCACCGAGGCGGCCGGCTTCGACGCCGCCTTCCACTACCACGACGGTCCCGTGGGCGAACTACTGGCGGAGGCCGCCCCGGACGGAATCGACGTGTACGTGGACAACGTGGGGGGTGACCACCTGGAGGGCGCCATCGAGGCATTGCGTGAACACGGGCGGATCGCCTGGGTGGGCGCCATCTCCTCCTACCACGACGAGCACCCGCCCGCCGCCCCGCACAACCTCTTCGAGGTGGTCCACAAGTCCCTCCGCATCGAGGGGGTATTGGTCAGCAACCACACCAATCTCCAAGAGGAGCTGGAGGATTTCTTGGTCCCGCACCTCCGCAGCGGCCAGTTCGCCTCCGAGACGACCTTTGTCCAGGGGTTCGAGCACACCGTGGACGCCTTTCTGGGCATGCTGAGGGGAGCGAACACCGGGAAGACGCTGGTCGACCTGACCGGTTCGAGGTCCAGCCTCGGAAGTTAACCGAAGCATTACCGCACGGAAGTAGACCTTTGGAGCCGGCCGCTCCACTCTGGCCAACCGTGTGCCGCACGGGCACGCCCAGATACGGAGAGAGCCGGGATGACACCCATCAGCCGCAGGGGATTCGTCGGGATAGGCGCGGGGCTCGTGGCCGGGGCGGCAGTGTCCGCCCCCACTGCGTCGGCCGCCGCGGCGACCGGCACGCAGACCGACGTCCGCCACGTGGTGATCCTGATGCAGGAGAACCGCAGCTTCGACCACTACTTCGGACGGCTGCGCGGCGTCCGGGGATTCGGCGACCGTGCGGCCGTCAACCTCCCCGGCGGTTGGGGGATGTTCAACCAGCCGAACTGGGGGCGTCGCCAGTACCCGTGGAAGCTCAGCTCCACCCCGCCGGCCGGCGGGGTGGACGCGGAGACGCTCGCCCAGTGCACCGGGGACCTGCCGCACAGTTGGGCCTCCCAGCACGCCGCATGGAACAAGGGCCGCCTGGACAACTGGGTGACCGGTGTGGGGAACACCCGCACCCTGGGCTACCTCGACCGCTCCGACATCCCCTTCCACTACGCCCTGGCCGATGCCTACACCATCTGCGACGCCTACTTCTGCTCGGCGCTGAGCTCCACCGGCCCCAACCGCACCTACCTGTGGAGCGGAAAGATCGACTCCTCCAGTCATGACGGCGGCGACGAGTCCGGCCTGACCTGGGAGACCTACGCCGAGGCACTTCAGCGCGCCGGCGTGAGCTGGAAGGTCTACCAAAACGCCCAGGACAACTACGGGGACAACGGCCTGGCGTACTTCCAGCAGTTCGAGGACGCGGCGCCCGGCAGCGCCCTGCACGAGCGGGGCATGTCCTCGGTGCCCCGGGCCACCGGGTCCACTCCGGACGACATCGCTGCCGCCATCCGAGCCGACGTCGTCGCCGGCACGCTCCCGCAGGTCTCCTGGGTCGTCGCCAATGAGGCGTTCAGCGAGCACCCTTACGCTCCTCCCGGCGATGGCGCACACTTCGTGGACCTGGTCTATCGCGCGTTGGCAGCGAAGGTGGAGGTCTTCGACTCCACCGTCCTGTTCCTCAACTACGACGAGAACGACGGCTTCTTCGACCACGTCCCGCCACCCGTCGCCCCACCCGGAACACCGGGTGAGTACCTGAACGGAGTGCCCTACGGTCTCGGCTTCCGCGTCCCCATGCTGGTCATGTCTCCCTGGACACGGGGCGGCTGGGTCAGCTCCGAGGTCTTCGACCACACCTCGGTACTGCGCTTCCTGGAGTCCTGGACCGAAGCACTGGGCACGCCCGCCGCATGCCCGCACATCAGCGACTGGCGACGGAAGGTCTCCGGCGACCTTACGGGGCTGTTCGACTTCGCGAACCCGGTGTACGGCGTGCCCGACCTCCCCGCCACCGCCAAGGTCATCGGTCAGGCCACCTGCGCTCCCCTACCCAACCCCGCGCCACAGGACAACGCACTGCCGACTCAGGAAAGGGGCAGCCGTCCGGCCCGGCCCCTGCCCTACCAACCCAATGGCAACCTCACGCACTTCGAGTTCGGCAGTACCGGCAAGATCCTGGCGTGGTTCACGATGAACAACCAGGGCGTCGAGGCCAAGCGGGCCGCCCACTTCTCCATCCACCCGCACCAGTACCGCAACACCGAGGCCTGGCAGTACACGGTCGAGGCCGGGGAGAGCACCACCGACTACTTCAACATCGGTCTCGGCCATGGCCTGGGCAAGTACGACATCTCCATGGTCGGGCCCAACCGCTTTCTGCGGCGCTTCATCGGCGATGCCTCCAAGTCAGGAAGATCCTGTGAGGTCGCCGCCCGCTATGCGCCGGCGCCGAACACCGGCAAGCCTGCGATCTGGTTCGAGCTCAGCAACTCCTCCTCGCAACCCGTCACCTTCACCATCCGATCCCACGCCTATCGAAGTGACGGCCCGTGGACCTACACCGTCCCCGCCGGGTCATCCGTCGAGGACTGCTTCAACGCGGTGGCCTACTGCGAGGGCTGGTACGACTTCACCATCTCCTGTTCCTCGGACGGCTCCTGGTCACGCCGCTACACCGGCCACATCGAGACGGGCACGCCCAGCATCAGCGGCTGAAGGTCACTCGTGGGCGACTGGGCGGTACGGGCGGGGAAGGCAGCACCGACCGAAGCCACACCGCCAGAGCACAGCGGGGTACGCCGGAGGCCGTGGATGCGCCGGTCGCGGTGAGTGCACCGGGTGAAGGAAAGGCCAAAAACAGGTGGGTGCCCGGAAAACCGGGGCACGGCACCGCCGCCCCCGTCAGACCCGACACTCCTCCGTGACCCCACGCGATCCGGACGACGCAACCCCGGAGCCGAGCCGAAGTGCAGCGGCTCCCCCAAGTCCCTTGCTCCGCAGGTCGGCGCGGGTGCCTATGCCGCTGGCATGCGCCATCGTGACGCTGTGAGCGCCGCGCGCATCCGGCCGCCCCGGCAGGTCGGCCGGATGCGCGCGGGGTGAGCGCCGCGCGCTCCCCGAGCAGGGTACGGCCGCGCGCTTGCGGCCGTCACCCACCGGGAAAACGCCACTGCCAACATCGACCATTGCTCCCCCTTCGGCACACAACGGACACATGGTGATAACGCGAGGGTGGCCAACGGGGTTCCCCGGCAAGACACTCAGCCTCATGTCGCATACGACCCAGCAGTGGACGCCCACCCACGGAGAGCCCTACCGCCCCGTCCCCTACCGCCCGGACCGGATGCCGAGCGCCGAGTCACTCGCGCGGGCCGCGGAGTTGCGCGCCCGCATGGACGAACGCCGTACCGTACGCCAGTTCTCCACCGACCCCGTTCCCACCCAGGTCGTACGGGACGCGATCGCCGTCGCCGCGACCGCCCCGTCAGGTGCGCACCAACAGCCCTGGACCTTCGTGCGGGTCGTCGACCCGCTGGTCCGACAACAGATCAGGGCAGCCGCCGAGCAGGAGGAGAACATCTCCTACGACGGCCGGCTCGGCGACGAGTGGCTCGCGGCGCTGCGTCCCCTGGGCACGGACGCGGTCAAGACACACCTGACGGACGCACCCGAGCTGATCGTGGTCTTCCAGCAGCGTTACTGGCTCGCTCCGGACGGCACCAAGCGCAAGCACTACTACGTGGACGAGTCCGTGGGGATCGCGGTCGGCATGCTGCTGAGCGCCCTGCACCTGTCGGGTCTCGCCGCGCTGATCCACACACCCAGCCCGATGCGTTTCCTCTCGCACGTGCTGGACCGGCCGGAGAACGAGAAGGCCTTCGCGGTGATCCCGGTCGGCTATCCCGCGGACGACTGCGAGGTGCCCGACCTCGTCCGCAAGTCGCTGGACCAGGTTCTCTTCGAGGCCTAGTACGGGCTCCGGTTCAGGCGATCCCGAGGGCGAGCCGCGGCTTCGGCCGCGGTGCCCGATCCACCTGGTGCCCGAGCGCCTCGGCCGACGCGGCGGGGTGCACGGGTGAGGGGGCTGCCCAGGGCCTGGGCAGCCCCCTCAAGGCCCCACTACTGGGACCGCCCCCGCTCCGGACTTGGGGGTACCGGAGCGGGGGCGGGGTTCACGGGGCACTAGCCCATGTGGGGGTAGCCGTACTCGGTCGGCGGAACCAGGGTCTCCTTGATGGATCGGGTCGAGGTCCAGCGCAGCAGGTTGGAGGCGGCGCCCGCCTTGTCGTTGGTGCCGGAGGCCCGGCCGCCACCGAAGGGCTGCTGGCCGACCACTGCACCGGTGGACTTGTCGTTGATGTAGAAGTTGCCCGCGGCGAAGCGGAGCTTGTCCATCGCATCGGCCGCCGCGTAGCGGTCAGCGGCGATGATGGAACCGGTCAGGGCGTACGCCGAGACGCTCTCCATCTGGGCGAGCATGGCCTCGTACTGGTCATCCTCGTAGACGTGGACGGCCAGGATGGGGCCGAAGTACTCGGTGGTGAAGACCTCGTTCTCCGGGTCGGTGCAGGCGATGACCGTGGGGCGGACGAAGTAGCCCTCGGAGTCGTCGTAACTGCCACCGGCGATGATGGTGCAGGTCGGATCGGCCTTGGCCCGGTCAATGGCCGCCTTGTTCTTGGCGAAGGAACGCTCGTCGATGACCGCGCCGATGAAGTTCGACAGGTCGCGCACGTCACCCATCGCGATGCCGTCCACCTCGGCGGCGAAGGCTTCCTTGAAGCCGTCGTTCCAGATGGAGGCGGGGACGTAGGCGCGCGAGGAAGCCGAGCACTTCTGGCCCTGGAACTCGAAGGAACCCCGGGTCAGTGCGGTCTTGAGGATCGCGCGGTCCGCCGAGGGGTGCGCTACGACGAAGTCCTTGCCGCCGGTCTCACCGACCAGGCGCGGGTAGGACTTGTACTTCTCGATGTTGTTGCCGACCGTCTTCCACAGGTGCTGGAAGGTCCTGGTCGATCCCGTGAAGTGGATACCGGCGAGCTCGGGGTGCTCAAGGGCGACCTCGGAGACTGCGATTCCGTCGCCCGTGACCAGGTTGATGACGCCCTTGGGCAGGCCGGCCTCTTCCAGCAGCTGCATCAGCAGGACCGCGGCGTGGGTCTGGGTCGGGGACGGCTTCCAGACCACCACGTTGCCCATCAGGGCCGGGGCGGTCGGCAGGTTGCCCGCGATGGCCGTGAAGTTGAACGGCGTGATCGCGTAGACGAACCCCTCAAGCGGGCGGTGGTCACTGCGGTTCCACACGCCGGTGGAGTTGGCGACCGGCTGCTCGGCCAGGATCTGCCGGGCGAAGTGGACGTTGAAGCGCCAGAAGTCGATCAGCTCACAGGGGGTGTCGATCTCGGCCTGCTGGGCGGTCTTGGACTGACCCAGCATCGTCGAGGCGGCGAGCGTCTCGCGCCACGGGCCGGAGAGCAGCTCGGCGGCACGCAGGATGATCGCGGCTCGGTCGTCGAAGGACATGGCGCGCCAGGCCGGAGCGGCTGCGAGGGCGGCGTCGATGGCGTCCTGGGCGTCGGCCTGGGTGGCGTTGGCGTAGGTGCCGAGAACCGAGCGGTGCGCGTGCGGCTGGACGACGTCGAAGCGGTCGCCAGCACCCATGCGCTTCTCACCGTTGATCGTCATCGGGAGGTCAATGGGGTTCTCGGCGAGCTCCTTGAGCTTCGCCTCCAGCCGCGCGCGCTCCGGGGTGCCGGGGGCGTACGAGTGGACCGGCTCGTTGACCGGCGCGGGGACCTGGGTAACAGCGTCCATGAGTTCCGTGTCTCCTTAGGGGCCTGCGAGGGGTGAGGGGTGTGGTTCAGCCCTTGGTGAGGATGGAGCGGGCGAAGAAGAGGAGGTTCGCGGGCTTCTCCGCGAGGCGGCGCATGAAGTAGCCGTACCAGTCGGTTCCGTAGGCCGTGTAGACGCGCATCCGGTGGCCTTCCGCGGCCAGGCGGACCTGCTCGTCGCTGCGGATGCCGTAGAGCATCTGGAACTCGTACTCGTCCAGCTTGCGTCCCGCCTGCCGGGCCAGCTCCTGCGAGATGGCGATCAGGCGCGGATCGTGGGATCCGATCATCGGATAGCCTTCGCCGGCCATCAGGATCTTGACGATGCGGACGAACGCCTTGTCGATCTCCGGCTTGTCCTGGATGGCGACGGAGGCGGGCTCCTTGTACGCACCCTTCACGATACGCACGCGGCTGCCGGCCGCGGCAAGCCTGCGGGCGTCGTCCTCGGTGCGGAAGAGGTAGGCCTGGATGACGCAGCCGGTCTGCGGGTGGTCCTTGCGGAGCTCCTCGTGGATGGCGAACATCGAGTCGAGGGTGGTGTGGTCCTCCGCGTCGAGGGTCACGGTGGTTCCGATGGCGGCAGCAGCTTCGACCACCGGGCGCACGTTGGCCAGCGCCAGCTCGTGACCGCCTTCAAGGGCTTGGCCGAACATGGACAACTTGACCGACATCTCGGCCCGGGCCCCCAGACCGAGCTCCCGCAGGCGCTCGATCAACTGGAGGTAGGCGTCACGGGCGGCGTAGGACTGCTCGCGGGTGGTGATGTCCTCACCGACCACGTCCAGGGTGACTTCCAAGCCCTTGTCGGCCGCGTCTTGCACGATCGGGATGACCTGCCCCACCGTCTCGCCCGCGATGAAGCGGTCGACGACCTGTTTGGTGCCCGGGGCAGCCGATACGAATCGGCGCATGCGGTCGCTACGCGAAGCGGCGAGGATCACGGGACCCAGCATGGGCACCTCCAACAGAATCAGCAGAGAAGGCACCGTAAAGGGAACGAAAACTGACGTTCTCGGTACGGCACGGACAACCACCGTGAAACCTAGAGATCACCCCGATCCTGGGCCATCGACAGCTGTCACGCATCCGTGGCCGCCATCTCAGACACTTGTCTGAAGCTGCGCCCCCGCGGTGGGAGAATGTGCTGGTGCAAGGGGACTACCAGGATCTGGTCGACGAGATCTCGGCGCTGCTCGGCGCGCCCGCGACGCTGGAGAACCGAGACTTCCGGCTGATCGCCTTCGGCGCCCACGACAGCGAGGACGACCTGGCGATGGACCCGGTCCGGACCCGCTCGATCCTGACCCGTCAGTCGACCACCGCGGTGCGCTCCTGGTTCGAGGGCTTCGGCATCACCCGGGCGACCGGACCCGTGCACATCCCCGCGGCCCCGGACGCCGGGGTCTTTCGCGGGCGGCTCTGCCTGCCGGTGCGCCACCGCGGGATCGTGCATGGCTACGTCTGGCTCCTCGACCACGACCCCGCACCCCAGCCGGCCCAACTCGCCGCAGCCATGGAAGTGACCACCCGGATCGGCGCCCTCCTCGCCGAAGAAGCCAAAGCCGGTGCGGACCTCTCCCGCGAGTTCCGAGGAGCCCTGACGGCGGACCCCGGATGGCAACAGGACATGGCGGTCGCCGCGCTGCGCACGGCACTCGGAGCCAGCGCGGACGGGCTGCACGCCGTGGTCTGCGTCGGCCCGTGGTCCGCGGACCCGCCGCATTCGGTGCCCGGCGCAGCAGCCGTGTGCACGGCGCCCTGGCGCCCGTCAGCCAGCTCGACGGGAGGACTCGACCACGGCGGCGAGGAAGGCGCACCGACCGCCGTCACCGCCCTGGCCGTCCTGATGCGCCTACGCTCGGTGGACGTACTGAGCCCCGCGGAGTCCGCTGCCGTCCGTCTCCTACCGGACGCGGAAGCCCCCGCAGGAGCCGCCCACCACGCCCCGGCGGCGGGAATCGCTGCGCCCCGCCGTGGTCTGGGCGATCTGGAGGCCGCCTGGACCGAAGCCGTGGCGGCGGCCAGGGCGGCCCGCGCCAAGCCTTCACTCGGTCCGGTGGCCCGCTGGTCGGGGATCGGCCCCTACCGGCTCCTGACCCAACTGCCCGCCGGCGGGCCGGCCGATTCCGCCGTTCAAGCCCTGCTGGGGCCCGCGCAGCGGGAACTGGCCCGTACCGCGGAGACCTTTCTGGACTGCGCCGGCCAGGCCGGCCGCGCCGCAGCCGCCCTGGGCATCCACCGGCAGACGCTCTACTACCGCCTGTCCCGGGTGGAGCAGCTCACCGGGCTCGACCTCGACGAGGGTGAGGACCGGTTGCTGCTCCACATGGCGCTGAAGGCCGCGCGGCTCTAGGAGCGCCGTCTGGGACACGGCACCTGCTCCCCCGCAGGTCGCCGGACCACACCCGGCCCGCGCGCACGGGCGGCGCGCCCCGGACACCCCGGTACCCGTAGCGCCGGAAAGTACGGGACCGGGTGGCTGTGGTCAGTCGGCCAGGTTCACCGTGCGGGCCGAGGTGGCGCCGATCTCGGTCGCGATCTCAGCCAGGACGGGCGCCGGAACGGCCGCGTCCACGGTGAGGACGACGAGCGCCTCACCGCCCTCCTCCGCTCGGGCGACCTGCATCCCGGCGATGTTCAAGCCGGCTTCACCAAGGATGTGGCCCACCGTGCCCACCACTCCGGGACGGTCGGTGTAGCTGAGCACGGCCATGTGGTCGGCGAGCGCCACATCCACGTCGTACTCGCCGACACCCACGATCTTCTGGAGGTGCTTGGGTCCGGCCAACGTGCCGGAGACCGACACCTCCTGACCGTCCGACAGGGTGCCGCGGACGGTGACCAGGTTGCGGTGGTCGGGGGACTCGGAGCTGGTGGTGAGGCGGACCTCGACCCCGCGCTCCTGCGCGAACAGCGGGGCGTTGACGTAGGAAACCGTCTCGTCCACGACGTCTTCGAACACGCCCTTCAGAGCGGAGAGTTCCAGCACCTTGACGTCGTGCTGGGTGATCTCGCCACAGACTTCGACGTCGAGACGGACAGCGACCTCCCCCGCGAGGGCGGTGAAGATCCGACCAAGCTTCTCGGCGAGCGGCAGACCCGGGCGCACGTCCTCGGCGATGACGCCGCCCTGGACGTTGACCGCGTCGGGTACCAGCTCACCGGCGAGAGCCAGGCGTACCGAACGGGCCACGGAGACACCCGCCTTCTCCTGGGCCTCGTCCGTGGAGGCGCCGAGGTGCGGAGTGCAGACCACCTGGTCGAGTTCGAAGAGCGGGGAGTCGGTGCAGGGCTCCTTCGCGTACACGTCGAGACCCGCGCCGGCCACACGCCCCTCCTTGAGCGCGGTGTACAGCGCGGCCTCGTCGACGATCCCGCCGCGCGCGGCGTTGACGATCCGGACCGTCGGCTTGACCTTGTGCAGCGCCTCGTCGCCGATGAGACCAAGCGTCTCCGGAGTCTTCGGCAGGTGCACCGTGATGAAGTCGGCGACCTGGAGCAACTCGTCGAGCGAGAGCATCTTGACGCCCATCTGGGCGGCTCGCGCAGGCTGTACGTAGGGGTCGTACGCGACGACCTTCATGCCGAACGCCGACATCCGCTGAGCCACCAGCACGCCGATCCGGCCGAGACCGACGACGCCGAGGGTCTTCTCGCTCAGCTCGACACCGGTGTACTTGTTGCGCTTCCACTCGCCGTTCTTCAGGGCGGTGTTGGCCTGGGGGATGTTGCGCGCGGTGGCCACCAGCAGGCCACACGCCAGCTCGGCGGCGGTGACGATGTTGGAGGTGGGCGCGTTGACGACCATCACACCGGCCTTGGTGGCGGCGGAGACGTCGACGTTGTCCAGGCCGACACCGGCCCGGGCGACGACCCGGAGCTTCTTCGCCAGGGCGATGGCTTCGGCATCGACCTTGGTGGCGGAACGCACGAGGATGGCGTCGACGTCCGCGATCGCGGGCAACAGCTCCGCGCGGTCGGCTCCGTTGCAGTGCCGGATCTCGAAGTCGGGGCCGAGAGCGTCGACCGTCGCGGGCGACAGCTCTTCTGCGATGAGTACGACGGGTTTCGAGCTCACGTGGGTCCTCACAAGTCCAGTGCGGACGGCCGTCCCGACGGCCGCAGGCGGAGGGGCTAGCCGCGTGGAAGACGCACGACACTGTGGGCCTGACGCGTATGTGTTGAGCAGTGTAGTGGCGGAACGGGGCCGGATTTCCGCCTGTCCGGAAGGATCACCCGTCCGTGGTTGGCCGGGTTGGACAAGCGGGGTCGGAAGTCATCGTCCCGACCCCGCTCGACCGGGGCTCGGCCGCCGCTGGAACGCGCGCCCCGGGCAGGCCTACTTCTCCTCGTCGACCCAGCTCATCAGCTTGCGCAGCTTCTTGCCGGTGGTCTCCAGCAGGTGCTCGGAGTCGGCCTTCTTGTACTCGTTGTACTTGGGCAGGCCGTTCTGGTACTCCTCCATCCAGGTGCGGGCGAAGGTGCCGTCCTGGATCTCTGCGAGGACCTTCTTCATCTCGGCCTTGGTGGCGTCGGTGATGATCCGCGGGCCGGTGACGTAGTCGCCCCACTCGGCGGTCTCGGAGACCGACCAGCGCATCTTCTCCAGGCCGCCCTCGTACATGAGGTCCACGATGAGCTTCAGCTCGTGCAGGCACTCGAAGTACGCGATCTCCGGCTGGTAGCCGGCCTCGGTCAGGGTCTCGAAACCGGCCTTGACCAGCGCCGAGGCCCCGCCACACAGCACGGCCTGCTCACCGAACAGGTCGGTCTCGGTCTCTTCGGTGAAGGTGGTCTTGATGACGCCGGCACGGGTGCCACCGATGCCCTTGGCGTAGGAGAGGGCGAGCGCGAAGGCGTTGCCGCTCGCGTCCTGCTCGACCGCGGCGATGCACGGAACCCCGCGGCCCTCCTCGTACTGACGGCGCACCAGGTGACCGGGGCCCTTCGGAGCGACAAGGGCGACGTCCACACCGGCCGGGGGCTTGATGAAGCCGTAGCGGACGTTGAAGCCGTGCCCGAAGAACAGCGCGTCGCCGTCCTTGAGGTGGTCCTTGATGGACTCCTCGTAGACCTTGGCCTGGATCGGGTCCGGCGTGAGGATCATGATGACGTCAGCCTCGGCCGCGGCCTCCGCCACGGAAACCACGCGCAGGCCCTGCTCCTCGGCCTTCTCCTTGGACTTGGAGCCCTCCTGGAGGCCGACACGGACGTCAACGCCCGAGTCACGCAGCGACAGCGCGTGGGCGTGGCCCTGGCTGCCGTAGCCGATGACCGCGACCTTGCGGCCCTGGATGATGGACAGGTCGGCGTCGTCCTCGTAGAACAGCTCGGCCACTGGACTATCTCCTTGGTCTTGGTGCTTTGCGCCCCACCGTACGGCGGGGAGGGGAAGAGGGGTCGACCGGTCTCGGCATACGGGCGCGCCCGCCCGCCGAGCGCGGCTCAGGCGCTGCGGTCCAGCGCCCGCAGACTGCGGTCGGTGATGGAGCGTCCGCCACGCCCTATGGCGATGGTGCCGGACTGGACGAGCTCCTTGATGCCGAAGGGCTCCAGCATCTTGAGCATGGCCTCCAGCTTGTCCGCTCCACCGGTGGCCTCGATCGTGACGGCCTCCGGAGAGACGTCCACGGTCTTGGCGCGGAACAGCTGGACGATCTCGACGATCTGCGACCGGGTCTCGTTGTCGGCGCGGACCTTCACCAGAACGAGTTCACGCTGGATGGCGTGGGACGGCTCCAGCTCGACGATCTTCAGGACGTTGACGAGCTTGTTGAGCTGCTTGGTGACCTGCTCAAGCGGCAGGTCCTCGACGTTCACGACGATGGTGATGCGCGAGATGTCGGGGTGCTCGGTGACGCCCACGGCCAACGAGTCGATGTTGAAACCTCGGCGGGAGAACAAGGCGGCGATCCGGGCCAGGATGCCGGGCGTGTTCTCGACGAGGACGGAGAGCGTGTGCTTGGACATGATCAGTCTCTTTCTTGGCTCTTGCGCTCAGACGCTCAGTCGTCTTCGTTGTCACCAAAGTCGGGACGAACGCCCCGGGCTGCCATGACCTCGTCGTTGGAGGTGCCGGCGGCGACCATCGGCCAGACCATGGCGTCCTCGTGGACGATGAAGTCGATGACCACCGGACGGTCGTTGATCGCGTTGGCTTCCGCGATGACCTTGTCGAGGTCCGCAGGGTCCTCGCAGCGCAGGGCCACACAGCCCATGGCCTCGGAGAGCTTGACGAAGTCCGGGACCCGGGTGCCCTGACGGCGTGCGGTGGACTCGCCGAGCTGGGACCCGACCGTCTCGTGGCCGGTCTCGTCGGCGTGCAAGACGGTGTTGGAGTAACGCTGGTTGTAGAACAGCGTCTGCCACTGGCGGACCATGCCCAACGCACCGTTGTTGATGATCGCGACCTTGATGGGGATGTTGTTCAGTGCGCAGGTGGCCAGCTCCTGATTGGTCATCTGGAAGCAGCCGTCACCGTCGATGGCCCAGACGGCGCGGTCCGGCTGTCCGACCTTTGCCCCCATCGCGGCCGGAACCGCATAGCCCATGGTTCCGGCGCCGCCGGAGTTCAACCAGGTGCGTGGCTGCTCGTAGTTGACGAAGTGTGAGGCCCACATCTGGTGCTGCCCGACGCCTGCGGCGAAGACGGTCCCCTCGGGGGCGAGCTGCCCGATCCGTTCGATGACCTGCTGGGGCGAGAGCATGCCGTCCGCCGGCAGGTCGTAGCCCAGCGGGTAGGTGTCGCGCCAGCGGTTGAGGTCGTTCCACCAGGCGGTGTAGTCGCCGGTGTGGCCCTCGTTGTGCTCGGCCTGGACTGCCTGCACCAGGTCGGCGATGACCTCACGGGCGTCTCCGACGATGGGAACGTCCACTGCCCTGTTCTTGCCGATCTCGGCCGGGTCGATATCGGCGTGGATGACCTTGGCGAAGGGGGCGAAGCTGTCGAGCTTGCCCGTGACCCGGTCGTCGAAGCGAGTGCCGAGGGCGATCAGCAGGTCCGCCTTCTGCAGGGCGGCCACGGCGGTGACAGCGCCGTGCATGCCCGGCATGCCGACGTGTTGCGGGTGACTGTCGGGGAAGGAGCCCAGCGCCATCAGCGTGGTGGTCACCGGCGCGCCCGTCAGCTCGGCGAGGACCTTCAACTCGGCGGTGGCACCGGACTTCATGATGCCGCCGCCGACGTACAGGATCGGGCGTTTGGCCTGGACGATGAGCTTGGCCGCTTCACGAATCTGCTTCGCGTGCGGCTTGGTGACCGGCCGGTAACCCGGGAGGTCCATGCTGGGCGGCCAGCTGAAGGCTGTCCGGGCTTGGAGGGCGTCCTTGGCGATGTCCACCAGGACCGGGCCGGGGCGACCGGTGGAGGCGATGTGGAACGCCTCGGCGATGGTTCGCGGGATGTCCTCGGCCTTGGTGACCAGGAAGTTGTGCTTGGTGATCGGCATCGTGATTCCGACGATGTCCGCCTCCTGGAAGGCGTCGGTGCCGATCGCCTTGGATGAGACCTGGCCGGTGATGGCGACGAGCGGGACGGAGTCCATGTGCGCGTCGGCGATCGGGGTCACGAGGTTGGTGGCACCCGGACCGGAGGTGGCCATGCAGACCCCGACCTTGCCGGTGGCCTGGGCGTATCCGGTGGCCGCGTGACCGGCGCCCTGCTCGTGGCGCACCAGGATGTGGCGAACCCGGCGGGAGTCCATCATCGGGTCGTAGGCGGGCAGGATCGCGCCGCCCGGGATGCCGAAGACGGTGTCGCAACCCACCTCTTCGAGAGAGCGGATGAGGGACTGCGCACCCGTGACGTGTTCAGTCGAAGCGTTCTGCTGTCCGCCGGTACGGGCCCGCGGCTGCGGATGGTGGGCCCCGGTGGCCTGCTCGGTCATCGGCATTCTCTTCTCGAAGCTGAGGGTTTTTGCGAGGGTTCGGGTTTTGCCAGTGCAACAAAAAACCCCTCGTGCCTGATGGCAAGCGAGGGGAGCGCGTCGGGGTCGATCAGCGGGGACATGAGAAGCCCAGCTTCAGCCGACGCGCTTTCCAAGTACGAGAATTCGGGTGCGCATGGCATTGACCCTCCCCCTGGGGCAAGGGTGATGTCAAGTGGGTGGGACGGACGTCTCATCATGTGAACCCCTCTGGGTGGCGAGCGAGCCGCCGAGCAGGGCAGGGAGCGCCACGCCACCGGGGACCGGATAGGAACCCCGGACCAACGCCCGCCGCAGGCGGTACTCGTCGAGAGGGCCGGAGAACGCCAGGCCCTGAGCATGAGTGCACCCCATGGCGCGCAGCGCCAGGACCTGCTCCGGGTCGTCCGCTCCATCCGCGATCGACTGCATACCGAGGTCATTTGCAATGCGCAAGAGCCCTGCGGTGATTTTATGCAGTCTGGCCGATTCCACTACTCCCTCGACGAGCCAGCTGTCGAGTTTGAGTACGTCCAGCGGGAGTCGGCGCAAGGCGCTGATGGCCGCGTAGCCGCTCCCGAAGCCGTCTAGTGCGATCCGTACGCCCATGCGCCGCAAGGATGTCAGGCGCCTCTCCAGCTCATCGAAGGGCATCCGGGGGTCGCTGTCGGCCAGCTCGATGGTCAGCGATCCGCACGGGAGGCCGTACCGCGTCAGCAGCGCCTCGACGGAGCCCCGCGGCATCGACCGGTCCAGTAGTTGCTGAGCCGGGATCCTGACGATGACGGGAACGTCATGGCCGGCCGCGTAGCGGTCCGCCGCCTGCTCGCTCGCCCCCTGCAGCAAGCGCCGGTCCCAGCCGGTGGCCCTGACATGGCCGGCGGCATCGGAGGTGGCTTCGGACACCCGCAGGGCCTCGGCGGGAGTGAAGAGGATGCCCTGCGCCGAGCGCCATCGGGGCTGCGCCGAGATCGCGGTGACGGCTCCGGTGGCCAACTCGATCACCGGCTGGTGGAGCAGCGCGAACTCGCCGCCCTGCCACGGTCCGCCGAGCCGGGTGGCGGACTCCGACTTGACCGCCAACTCGGCCTGGAGCTGCGGCTCGTAGAGCTCGACCCGGTTCTTGCCGCCTTTCTTCGCCCGGTACATCGCCAGGTCTGCGTTGCGCATCAGGGCCGAGGGGGTGATGCCAGGGTCGGCGAAGGCGACCCCGATACTCGCGGCTACCCGCACTTGCCTGCCGTCGATCTCGTAGGGCTTGGAGAGGGTGGCTCGCAGCCGGTCGGCGATCTCGTAGACCTGGTACTCGCGGGCCCCGCGATCTCGGCTGCCGTCGCCCAGGATGAGCGCGGCGAACTCGTCACCGCCTAGGCGAGCGGCAGTGTCCCCGGCTCGCACGGACTCCTGTAGCCGCCTCGCCGCCTGGATGAGGAGCTCGTCTCCGGCCTGGTGGCCGATACTGTCGTTCACCGCCTTGAATCCGTCGAGGTCGATGAAGAGCACCGCGGTGGAGTGGTCCCCGGACCGACGTCCGGTGAGGGCTCCGCGGACCCGACGGGTGAAGAGCGCCCGATTCGGCAGGTCCGTGAGCGGATCGTGTTCAGCGCTGTGCTGCAGTTGCGCTTGGAGGCGGACCCGCTCGGTGACGTCACGACTGTTGAGGATCAGCCCGCCCTCGTGGCGATTGACGGTGGACTCGACGTTGAGCCAATCCCCGCGACCCGACTTGAAGCGGCATTCGATGCGGGTGGTTGGCTCTTCAGCGGGTGGGAGCGCGAGGAACCGGCGTACCTCGTGGATCACCCTGCCCAGGTCGTCGGGGTGGATCAGGGTGGAGAGCGGGGAGCCCACGAGCTCCTCCGCTTCCCGGCCGTAGACACCGGCCGCGGCGGGACTGACATACCGCAGCACGCCGTCCGGCGCGGCGATCATGATGACATCGCTGGAACCCTGCACCAGGGAGCGGAAGTGGTTCTCCTTCTGGGCCAGTTCCTGGGTGAGCATCAGGTTGTCCCACAGCATGATCGCCTGCCGGACGACGAGGGCGAGGACCACCGTGCAGCCGGTGAAGACCACCACGGGATCCACCCTGGTGCCGTCCACCACGTTGTAGAGGATCCCCAGGGTGCAGACGGAGGCAGCCAGGTACGGGGTGAGCGCCGCAAGGGAGCCTGCGATGGGACGACTTCCATGACGGATGACAGGGAGCCGGGCGGAGTCGGCCGCGGTGCCGCGACGGGCGACCCAGGGCGCGTACGCGAGGAGCAGCGAGCCTGCGAACCAACCGGCGTCCAACAGTTGGCCGGAGCGGTAGTTCTCGCGCAGGAGCGGGGAGGTGAACAGGGCGTCGCTGAGCACAGTCAGGGCGAAGGCGGCGATGGCCGTGTTGATGGCCGATCGATTGGCGTTGGACCGCCGGAAGTGCAGGACAAGGACCATCGAGACGAGCGCGATGTCCAGGAGCGGGTAGGCGAGGGCAAGAGCGGCGCGCGGAACGCCGGGCGATCCGTCGAGCTGTGCGGAGTGCGCGAGCGCCAAGCTCCACGACAGGGTGAGCAGTGACCCGCCGATCAGCCAGGAGTCCAAGGCCAGACAGACCCAACCGGCGCGGGTGACGGGGCGCTTGGCGAGCACGAGCAGGCCGATGATCGCGGGTGGCGCGAAGCACAGGAAGAAGAAGTCGGCGGCGGTGGTCCCCGGCAACTTCCCTCCGAGGACCACCTCGTACCAACCCCAGACCGCATTCCCGCAACCGGCCATCAGGGAGGAGAAGGCGAACAGCAGCCAGGCGGGGCGGTCCTGGCTGGCCACGCTCCGGGCATATCGGTAGCAGGAGAGCGCGGCCAGCACGGCAGCGGCACTGAGGCCGAAGTCGCCCATGATCGAGGCGAGGCGCTCCGACCCCCACCCCAACGCGGCGCCGACCGCGTAGCTGCCGATCACCAGCGCCAGGAGGATCTGGGCCGCGATCGGGTTCCCGCCGCCGGAGAGCGGTGACCGAGCGAGGAGCGCGCCCGGGACGCTCACCGGATCGCCCCGGAGGGCGTCGACGCGATCCCTGACCGGCGGTCTCGCCGCATCGGATGACTCGTCCATTGAACGCACATCGCCCGTCGCCCCCCAAACTGTCCGATCACTCCCCAGCGCCCTACGTTCGTGGCGCAGCCCCTGGTTCCGGACGATACACCAGTTTCGTCACTCAGGGACATAGCATCTCTACTCTGCGTGACCATGGATGCATGCTGGACACGGGGTGCGTTCAAACCACTGCGGAGGGTGTTGCTCAGTCGGTGACGCGCACCGTGTTCTCGACTTCGTGGCCGGCTGCGAAGCGTTGGAGCTGGCGCATGATCAGCCGCTTGGCCCGGGGCATGAACGCGGAGGTACTACCGCCGACATGGGGAGTGATCAGGACATTCGGAGCATGCCACAGTGGGTGTCCGGGGGGCAGCGGTTCCGGGTCGGTGACGTCGAGAGCCGCCCGCAATCTGGTGGCGCCGAGCTCGGTGAGGAGCGCCTCGGTGTCCACGACCGGGCCGCGGGCCACGTTCACGAGCAGGGCGTCGTCCTTCATCCGGCCGAGGAAATCGGCATCGACCATCCCTCGGGTCTGCTCCGTGAGTGGGGTGGAGAGGATCACCACATCGGCGCATGGAAGGAGCGTGGGAAGGTCCGTGAGAGCGTGCACCGGACCACGCGCGCCCTCCCGCGCGCTGCGCGCCACCCTGTCGATGCGGACGCATTCGAAGGGTGCCAGGCGCTCTTCGATGGCGGCGCCGATCGAGCCGTAGCCGACGATCAGGACCGACTTGTCGGCCAGCGCCGGGTAGAAGCCCGCTCGCCACTCCTGTGCGTCCTGACCGTGCACGAAGCCGGCGATGCCGCGCAGCGAGGCGAGGACGAGGGTGACCGCGAGCTCCGCGGTGCTCGCCTCGTGCACGCCGCGGGCGTTGCACAGCCGAACTCCGGCGGGCAGCAGCCCCAGGCCGGGCGTGACGTGGTCGATGCCCGCGGAGAGCGTCTGGACGACGCGCACCGAACGCATCCCCGCCAACGGGCGAACGGCGACCTCCTCGCCCTTCATGTACGGCACCACATAGAAGGCGCAGGATGCGGGATCGGCCGGGAAGGGCTGGTCTCCGTCCCAGAAGAGGTAACGGAAATCGCTTGGAAGCCCGTCGAACTCGGCGGCGGGAATGGGCAGCCACACATCGGATTTCGCGCTGTTCAGGCTCGTCATGGCCTGGAGGCTAGACCACCCGGCTTAATTCAGACGTTAGTTTGGGTGGGCACTGGAGAGGGCGGGGAGAGGGTAGGAGACGGTGGAGCGCAGGACAATCGGGGCACCGTCCCTCCAGGTGGGCGCGGTCGGGCTGGGCTGCATGCCGATGCACTGGGCGTACACCGCCTCCGCGCGACGTCGTGAGGGTTCGCTCGAAGCGATCCATGCGGCCCTCGACTTGGGGATGAACCTGTTGGACACCGCCGACATGTTCGGCCCGTTCACCAACGAGTTGTTGATGGGGAGGGTCCTTCGAGAGCGCCGCGCGGACGCCTTCGTCTCCACCAAGTGCGGTCTCCTGGTGGGTGATCAGCACATCGTGGCCAACGGGCATCCCGGATATGTGCGGCGGGCCTGCGACGCCTCGCTGCGACGGTTGCGGACGGACGTGATCGACCTCTACCAGCTTCACCGGCCGGACCCGGAGGTTCCGGTGGAGGAGACCTGGGGAGCCATGGCGGATCTGGTCCGCGCGGGAAAGGTGCGCTCGCTCGGGTTCTGTGCGGTGGGTGCATACGCCGGCCGGAGACCCTCGCCGATCCGCGCCGGCCGGTTGGTCACCGGAGCCGAGCGGTACCGGACGACCGTCAGCCAACTTGAGCGCGTCCAACAGGTGTTCCCGATCAGCGCGGTCACGGCGGAACTCTCGGTGTGGACCCCGCAGGCGCGGGAGACCCTGTTGCCCTGGTGCGCAGCACGTGGCGTGGGATTCCTCGCGGCGCAGCCGCTGGGGAGCGGCTTCCTCACCGGGACCCTCAAGCCCGGCCAGGGTTTCGAGCCGGAGGACGTGCGGGCCCGACATCCGCGTTTCACAGCTGAGGCCATGGCGGGCAACCAGGTGCTGGTGGCGGAACTGCGAAGGGTGGCTCGCAGGCACGGCCCCGAGGTCAGCGCCGCACAGGTGGCACTGGCCTGGGTCCTTGCCCAGGGATCCCAGGTGGTGGCGGTGCCGGGGACCAAGCACGCCCGGTGGGTGGCGGAGAACGCCCGGGCCGCGTCGCTCCAGCTGACGGCTGCTGACCTGGCGGGCATCGCGGCCCTGCCGGCGGCCCGGGAGGCCTGGTAGTCAACTTGACCCGGCTCTCACAGGACCGGACTTGGAGGTAGCTCCCAACTGGCTGCTGGGTGGGCTCCTCCGTCCAGACACCTCTGTTAGGGGGTGGCCGGGACGCGTGACTCACGCCCCGCAGTCCACACGGTCTCGGCCTTGTGGCCGATGTTGTGGGACGCGCTGTCGTCCGCGTTGGCCAGGTACCCGCAGGCCCGGCACGCGAGGGTCGCTTGACGGCTGCGCGGCCTCGGGCCGGGACGTGATCGGCTTCGACTCCGCCTTGCGGCGGCGCTTCGAGCCCGGCTTGCCCAGGTTCCCGGCCAGCCCACATCCGCAAGTACCTGTGGGGAGAGCACTTCTGGTCCCCCAGCCACTTCGCCGCGCCTGCTGGCGGCGCACCGCTGGCGGTCATCAAGGAGTACATCGAGAACCAGAAGCGACCCGACTGACCGTCACGGACAAAGGCGCAGCGCACTCCGGCACTCCGCGCCAGCCCGCCAAGGACGCGATTGCTCCCGGGGCTGAAGCCCCAAGGTTCCTCGCAAGATCACACTGAACCACTCGATCGAGTGTACGAAGGAGGGAACTCGGAGGGCTCGTCGTGGGTTGTGACAAGTGTGGGCGGGCAGGGCCGCCGGGTGGCGCCAGAGCCACCGTGTGCTGGTGGGTGGCCGCCACAAGACGGCCACGGAGCCCTTCGGAGGGAGCAAGCCGTGGGACATCGCCGCTCGAAGACAGCTAACGCCGGTGCGCTGGCCGGATGCGTACTGCTCCTGCTCGCCGGCTGCTCCTCCAGACCGGTGGAGACCCCGAGCGGCACTCCCAGCTCGGGCCTCGCTCCGACCGCCTCCGCGGGCACGCGCAGCACGACTCCGGCGCCCGCCCACGGTTCGGTGACCGTGCTGAGGGAAGTGGCCAAGGGGCTGGACTCCCCGTGGGGTGTGGCACCACTGCCGGGTGGAGACCTTCTGGTCGCCTCGCGCGACGAGGGCACGATCTCCCGGGTCGCCTTGCGCAGCGGGCACCTGACCGAGATCGGCTCGGTGTCCGGGGTCTCCCCCGCAGGTGAAGGTGGTCTGCTGGGCCTGGCACTCTCCCCCTCCTTCGCCGAGGACCGCATGGTCTACGCCTACTTCACCACCGAATCGGACAACCGCATCGCCCGGTTGCGCTACGACGAGCGCAGGCCCGTGGGCCAGCAGCTCGGGGAACCCGACACCGTGTTCCGCGGCATTCCCAAGGGCCTGGTGCACAACGGCGGCCGGATCGCGTTCGGCCCGGACGGAATGCTCTACGTCGGCACGGGGGACTCCGGCAGGAGCGAGCTGGCACAGGACCGGGGCTCGCTGGGCGGCAAGATCCTGCGGATGACCCCGGACGGGGAGCCTGTACATGGGAACCCGCAAGCTGACTCCGTCGTGTACTCGCTCGGCCACCGCAATGTGCAGGGGCTGGCGTGGGACGGTGAGAAGCATTTGTGGGCTGCCGAATTCGGCCAGGACACCTGGGACGAACTCAATGCGATCGAGCCCTCGGGAAACTACGGGTGGCCCGAGGCCGAGGGCGCCGCAGGACGAAGCGGATTCAAGGACCCGGTGGCCCAGTGGCCCACGGACGAAGCCTCACCGAGCGGTATCGCCTTCGCCGCGGGTTCCCTCTGGATGGCCGGCCTGAAGGGCGAACGGCTTTGGCGCATCCCTGTGGACGGCAGGAGGGCCGCCGCCGCACCCGAGGCATTCCTGGAGGGCGAATACGGGCGACTGCGCACCGTCATCACCGTGGGTGATGATCGAATACTTTTGGTGACGAGCGAGACGGACCGCCGGGGGACTCCGGAGCCGGGGGACGACCGCATCCTGGAACTCCAGGTGCGCTGATCACGGCTCGGCCGTACGGCCGAGCCCGAGTCGAGGGAGGCACCGTGTTCAACTTGATCGAGCAACTGTTCAACCCGGGGCGCAAGCACACCCACGATGAACACAAGCGGCTTGAGCTGACCCGCACCGACACCAGTGACGGCGACCCGGGTCGGGGTCCGATAGACCTTTCCTCGGGACGAGTGGTCATACGGCCCGAGGAGACGACGCACCTGTAGGGGTGAACAACCGCAGCCGGTGCGCGATGGCAGCAGCTTCCCCACGGCCGGAAACGCCGAGTTTGGCCAAGATGTTGGAGACATGAACGCTGGCCGTCTTGGGCGAGATGAAGAGCGCCTCGGCGATCTGTCGATTGCTGCGACCGGCGGCCACCAGGCGCAGCACCTCACTCTCACGGGCGGTCAACCCCAAGGACTTCGTCGGATCAGCCAGGCACTGACCACGGTCCGACTCCGGCTCAGGGACGCCCTCCGTGAGCGAGAGGCGGGCACGGCGGGCGAGTTGCTCCAGGTCCGTCAGCAAGGGGAGGGCACGCAGTTGGCTACCGGTGGCCTGCGCCTGCCGCAAGAGCAGCCCGGCCGCCTCCCGATCACGACCAGCGGCCAGGAGTGATTCGGCCAGCCGATGGCGGGCCTGAGCAAGCAACGCCGGCCTTTCCAGGGAACTGAGTTCGGAGACGATCTGCGCCCAGTGGTCCGGGCGGTCTCGGTCCTCGGCGCGTAGCAGCTCGGCGTTCACGAAGTGTGCGTAGGCATCCCAGAGGGGGACGGGGGTGGGTAGGGAGGTGACAGCCTGACGGATCAGGTCGGTGGTTGCGGCGCGGCCCGGCTCGGCGACGGGCAACCCGCGGGAGTCGGACTCGGCAGTGGCCGCAGCAAGAGCCAACGGCCATGCGTAGCGGTGGATTCCCGGCGGAAACCCATCAGCCACCGCGTGCTGGAATCCGGAGCGCGCGTCGAAGAATCGGCCCTCCGCGGCGGCGACGGCCACCGCGATACGGTGCAGGGGAACCTGGTGCTGGGGCTCCTTGTCATGGGTACCGAACTGGTCCAGAGCCCGATCCAGTTGGGCCTTGGCTTCGACCAGATCCCCTCGAGCCAGCGCAAGGTCGGCGAGCCGGGCCGCGCCCGAACCACGGGGCTTGGCGCTGCGGGCAGCCCGCAGGGTCGCCCGGGCGCTGGCTTCGGAGTCCTCCCAACGCCCCAATGAAAAGAGAGACTCGGAGAGGTTGCCCGTCACCCAGGCCTCCGAGTCCAACAGGCGGTAGGTGCGCACGAGAGCGATGCCCTGTTCAGCGAGTTCGACAGCCTCCCGGGAGCGTCCGAGGCTCTCCAGCACATGGCTGTGATTGATATAGGCACGGCCGGCGAGCATGGCGCAGTCCAGTTCGACGGCCCGGCGGGCGACCGTACGCATTTCGGCGAGGCCCCCCTCGATGTCGCCGGAGTCCACCACCAGAGTTGCCCTGGTCAGGCGGGCGTCCAGTTCGATGTCCTCGGCTCCGACCATGCGGGCGTATTCCACGGCCCGTTCCACAGTGGGGAAGTTGTCAGGCCCCGGGCTGTGCAGCATGGTCCAACCAGCGGCCTGCACCAACACTTCGGCGTGCACCTGTGAAGGTGGCAGCCCGCGCACGAGTTCTTGGGCCGTGCCCAGTTCCGCCCAGCCGTCACCACGGGAGAGGCTGGACACCAGCTTGGCGCGTTCGGTCCAGAACCAGGCCGCCCGCAGCGGGTCGTCCTCCTCCTTCAGCAACCGCAGGGCCGTCTTGGTGAGGGTGAGGGCGCGCTCCCGCTCGCCGCCGAACCGGCCGGCGACGGTTGCCTCCGCCAGCAGGTCCAGGCGGCGCAGCGGGGCGCCCTCCGTCTCGCAACCGCAGGGCGGGTAGACGTGTGTGTAGTCGGCCGTCCGCAGGCTGGCCCTCACCTCTTCGGGGGCGTCTTCCCACAGGTCGATGGCCCTCTCCAGCAGACGCAGTTGCTCGGAGTAGGCGTGCCTGCGGCGGGCGGCGACGGAGGCGTCGAGGACTGCCGGCAGGGCCTTGGCGGGGTCGTGGGCGGCGTACCAGTAGTTGGCCAGCCGGATGGCCCGTTCCTCGGCCCTCACCAAGGTGGCGTCGGCCTCCAAGGCTCGGGCGAAGCGTCGGTTGATGCGTGAGCGTTCGCCGGGCAGCAGGTCATCGCTGACCGCTTCACGCACCAGGGAGTGACGGAAGCGGTATCCCTCCCCCTCGGGAGTGGCCTGGAGGATGTTGGCGCCGACGGCGCTCCGCAGGGCCGCGATGAGTTGGTCCTCGGCGAGTTCGGCCACAGCGCGCAGCAGCGCGTCCCCGACACTGGAGCCTCCCTCGGCGACCATGCGCACCACACGCTGGGCCTCGTCGGAGAGCGCCTCGACCCGGACCAGCAGCAGATCGCGCAGGGAGTCGCTGAGTCCGGTACGGCATCCGCTGTCCATCGAGGCGACGAGTTCCTCCACGAAGAAGGCGTTGCCGTCGGAGCGCTCGAAGACCGCGTCCACCAGCGGTTCCTCGGGCTCTGAGGCCTTGATACCGGCGAGCTGGCTGCGGACTTCGGCGCGGTTGAAGCGGGCCAGTTCGATGCGCTGAACCGTGCGCAGCCGATCCAGTTCGGCCAGCAAGGGGCGCAGCGGGTGGCGCCGGTGGATGTCATCGGACCGGTAGGTGGCGATGAGTACCAGGCGACCGCCGGCGAGGGTCCGCAAGAGGTACGAGAGCAGGTGGCGGGTGGAGGTGTCCGCCCAGTGCAGGTCCTCCAGGACGAACACGATCGTGCGGTCGGCGGCTGCCTGCTCCAGGAGCCGGGCGGTGAGCTCGAAGAGTCGGGCGGTGCTCTCCTCGTTGTGCGGGCCGGGCGCGGTGTCACCGAGCTCGGGCAGCAGGCGCGCGAGTTCGCCTTCCTGCCCTTGGGCGGCGGCGGCGAGTTCCTCGGGAAGCTGCCGCCGCAGGGCACGAAGGGCCGTTGCGAACGGCGCGAAGGGCAGACCCTCCGCGCCGATCTCCACGCAACCGCCGACGGCCACCACGGCGCCGCGCCCGGTCGCCTCGGCCAGGAACTCCTCGGTGAGTCTGGTCTTGCCGACCCCCGCCTCCCCGCCGATCAGCAACGCCTGCGGTTCGCCGCCCCGTTCGGGGGCGTCGGGGTCCTGCCGTCTGCTCGTCTGTGCGCGGGTGAGGGCTTGGCTGAGGGCGGTCATCTCATCGGCTCGCCCGACGAACACCGGGCTGACGGACCTGTTCTCCACGTCGCCGAGCATCGCACAGGGGTCCGATGCGGCGGCACCGGATATCCGGGCGTGTGGTGGCGTGCTCATGCGGCGCGGGTGAAGCGGGTTCGTGGCTTGTGTCGACCTCGGGCGCTCTGCAGCGCAGCGGACTTGCGGGCCGCGCGGTCGGCCTTCGCCAGTCGCCGGGCGATCCGGCTCTGTTCTGCCTCACGGATGCGCTCGGCGTGGTGCAGCTTCTCCAGCTCGTAGTGGAACAAGGCGTCTCCCTGAGGGTGTGGATCACGGTGGTGGTTGGTGCCACCAGACTCACGTCCCAGTACGCGGGCGCGCATCGGGAGCCTGACCCATCTCCCCACGGCCCGGGCCCTTAGACGAGGAGGTCCGACGCCAGGTCCCTCCTGAGGCCAATGCAGTTGCCTTTGAGTTGCGGGGGATCCTCACCCTGCCTGTGACGGAGTAGGGCGCGGGCCGGCAGGTCAGACACGCTCCGTACCATCCATAGGTGATCAACCCGTCCTTCCACACGCCCAGACGCCGCTTCATCACCCTGACCACGCTGGCTGCGAACAGGCACAGGACCAGGAACAAGTACACGACCAGCCCCGCCGGCAGGAGGCGCCGGCGCCGCTCGTCCCCGTCGTGCTTGGCTATCGCAGCGTCCACCAGCTCAGCGGTGAACACCTTCGTCAGGATCCCGATCCGCACCCGCTGGCCCGCGCCCCACCCCGTCACACGCGGGGCAACGATCTCCAAAGCTCAAAGGCAACTGCATTGCCCTTCTGAGGCCCCCGAGGCCCGCGGGGCCCGCCCGGGTGTCGTCCGCCCGTTCTCGGGCCCGCGACGACGGCGAGGGGGGCGTCACGCCGTCGCCGTCGCCCGGGCCGGACCCGGGTGGGCATCCGTGGAGAGACGGTTCAGGCTCTGCCCGAGGGGATGATGGCCGCAGCCGGCGCTGCACGGGCCGGGGAAGACAGGGCAGTGCTCAGGCGGGGTCTGAGGGCGGCCACTCGTGGGAGAGGACCGACCAGACTTCCATGTCGTGACGCGTGCCTCGGTGGAGGTAGCTCTGCCGCATCACGCCTTCGCGTGTCATGCCCAGTCGGGCGGCGGCGGCGAGGCTGCTCTCATTGGCTGCCGCGGCCCACCACTCGACGCGGTGCATGCCACGCTCGTGGAAGGCCCAGTCGATGAGGACGCGGCAAGCGGAGTTGACCAGTCCGCGGCCGGTGGCCGTCGGTTCGAGCCAGCAGCCGATCTCGCAGTTGCCGGACCGGGCGTCGAAGACGCGGAACAGGACTCCGCCGACGAGCTCGCCGCCGAGCCTGATGCCGTAGAGCCGCCCGGTGTCCTGCGCCGCCTTCTGGGCGTAGCCGCTCAGCAGGGTGCGGGCGGCTTCGAGGTCTGCGGCGGCGTCGGCGAAGCCGACGAACTCGCCGATGTACTGGCGCCCTCGTTCCATGTGGGCGAAGAACTCAGGTGCATGGTGAGGTTCCAGGGCGAACAACTCGGCGTCCTGGCCGAGGCCTATGGCGAACACTGCTCTTCCTCCGGTGTGCGTTCGGCGATCCGTCAGCGGGGCGCGTCGGCCCGCTGCGCCCGTTCCTCCGCCGGGCGCGGTGCGGGCAGTGTCGCACGCTGTTGATCACCGGTGTCGATACCGGAGCCCGGGGCCTCGATGCTGATACGCGGAAGCCGCCGTTCCAGCCAGGCCGGTAGCCACCAGTTGGCGCCGCCGAGCATATGCATGAGGGCCGGGACCAGAAGGGTGCGCAGGACGAAGGCGTCCAGTGCCACGGCCGCGGCCAAGGCGATGCCGAACATCGCGATGATCCGGTCGCCGCTGAGCACGAACGCGAGGAACACCGAGATCATGATCACCGCGGCGGAGTTGATCACCCGGCTGGTCTCGGCGAGTCCGACCCGCACGGCACGCCGGTTGTCGCCCGTCTCCAGCCACTCCTCGTACATCCGGCTCACCAGGAACACCTGGTAGTCCATGGAGAGCCCGAAGAGAACCGACACCATGATCACGGGAAGGAAGGGTTCGATCGGGCCGGCGCTGCCGAGCCCGAGGAGTTCACTGCCCCAACCCCACTGGAAGATCGCGACGACGATCCCGAAGGAGGAGGCGACCGCGGCGACGTTCATCAGCGCGGCCTTCAACGGAATGCCGATCGACCGGAAGGCGAACAGGAGCAGGACGCATCCGAGGGCGATGACGACGCCGACGAAGAGCGGCAGTTTCCCGATGATGACGTCGGCGAAATCGTCGTAGCCGGCGGTGACCCCGCCAACCTGTATGTCCAGGTCGGACCCGTGTTCGACTGCGGGGACGGTCTCGGCTCGCAGTCGGGTGACGAGTTCGCTGGTCTCCTGGGACTGCGGTGCGGAATCGGGAACGACGGTCAGCATCGCCGTGTCCTCGGCGTGATTGATCAGCACGGGACCGACCGAGGCGACGCCCTCGGTGTCCCGTACGGCGCTGGGCAGCCGGCCGAGCGCCTCCAGGTCCCGGGCACCGTCGAGGCGCGTCACGAGGGTGAGCGGACCGTTGACTCCCGGTCCGAAGCCTTCACCGAGCAGGTCGTAGGCCTGGCGGGTGGTGGAGCTCGTCGGGTTGTTGCCCTGATCCGAGGTGCCGAGGTGCAGTCCGAGCGTGGGGAGCGCCAGCACCAGCATCACGACGGCGGCCAGCCCGCCGAGCAGCTTGGGGTGGCGCTCCACGAAGGCCGACCAACGGGCGGCGAGCCCCGTGCTGGTCTCGGGCCGCGGTCCCTCCTCGGCCAGTGTGCGACGTTCGCGCCGCGACAGCGCCCGCATGCCGATCAGGGACAACAGCGCCGGGAGCAGCGTGATCGAGGCGGCGACCGTCATCACCACGGTGAGACAGGCAGCGAGGGCGACGCCGTTGAGGAAGTCGAGGCGCAGGATCAGCATGCCGAGCAGGGCTATGCAGACGGTGGCGCCGGCGAAGACGACCGCCCGACCGGTGGTGGCCACGGCGTTGCGGGCGGCTTCGGCGACCGGGAGGCCGCGCATCAGCCCCTTGCGGTGCCGGGTGACGATGAAGAGCGCGTAGTCGATGCCCACACCGAGCCCGATGAGCAGTCCGAGCATCGGGGCGAAGTCGGCCACTGACATCAGGTGCCCGAGCAGGACGATCCCCGAGTAGGCGATGCCGACGCTCACCAGTGCGGTACCGATGGGCAGCAGACTCGCGGCGAGCGAACCGAAGGCGAGGAAGAGGACCACAGCGGCCACTGCCACGCCGATGGCTTCGCTGAGGTGGGAGGTCGGGGACTCCGTCAGTCCGACCGCCCGACCTCCGAGGGCGATGTCGAGCCCGTCGTTCTCGGCACCGAGAGCTGTGTCGACCAGGGCCCGGGCCTGTTCCTCCGGGACCGCGTCACCCTGCTCGTCGAAGGTGACCACGGCGTAGGCGGTACGGCCGTCAGGGCTGATCTGGGAGGCGCCTTCGGCGGTGTAGGGGCTGGTCACCGACCCGATGCCGGGTAGCTGGGCGATCTGGTCCAGTACGCCGGCCATCTGCTTCTCGACGGCGGCCTCACGAACGCCGGGGGCCCCCGCGGTGTGCCAGACGACGGTGTTGGTATCGCCGCCCTGCCCGGGGAAGCCCTCGCGCAGCAGAGTGTTGGCCTTGCCCGATTCGGTACCGGGCACCTCGTAGTCGTTGGAGTACGCGCTTCCCGCGACGGTGGCCGCGGTCGCTGCGCCGCCGAGGGCGAGGAGCCAGATCAGTACGGCGACGAGGCGGTGTCGTACGCACCACCGAGCGATAGCTGTCACGGACTTGCTCCCTGATGGTTCCGGACGGGATCAGCCCGCGAGAACGCCTGCGCCATGGCATGCCGGGACGGTTCCGCGGGCGTTCCGGAACCGGAGCTGCCGGTTTCTGCCACGATGGCAGGCAAACATGATCAATTGCCCCTTTCGTGTGCAGAGTCACAGGAACCGCACATCAAAGGGGCTTTGCACCCCGAACCCGCAGGGGCTCTCGGCCGCTCAGCCCTCGACGCCGTACCCCGGCACGGACGGCCAGCGGACGGTGAGCACCACCGACTCCTCCTCGGCAAACCAGGAGTGATCCACTCCGCGACCCCACACCACGTAGTCACCCGGCTCGGCGAGGACCACGCTGCGGCCGGGAAGTTCGACCCGGAACCGCCCACTGATCAGCACCTGCAGGGCGGTCCGCTCCTCGCCGCGGACCCAGTCGGCCCGCTCGTCACCCCTCGGGTGCAAACCCCATTTGATCTCCACGTCCGTGCTGTGGCGGGGATCCTCGGGGTCCTTGAAGTGACCGAGCAGCCAGCCGCGATCAAGGACGGCGTCCCGGCCCGCATTGCCGACGTACACACCCTCGGGGCGATCTTCACTCATGGCCGCAGACTAAGGGCCGCCGCCCCGGCCCACACCCCACCCCCGTCAAAGCCGCCGACTACGTTCGCCCTGCCCCCGCCCAGGCCGGGGCAGGCCCCCGGGCGCCAGTGACCTCAGGCGGCTCGCCAGTAGCCGAGGGCGTTGATCCGGCTCTTGGGCAGCGCGAGTTCTTTGCGGAGGAACGCGGCCAGGGTGCGGGTGGTCGCGGCCTCGCAGGCGAGCCAGACATACGCCTCGCCCGGGTTTTCCAGGAACTTCGGCGCCTCCTCCCGCACGGCCGCCACCAGGGCCGCGCCGTCTCCCCGTGGCACTCGGCGCACCTCATGGCGTGCGGGGTCCAGCCGCATGGGCAGTTCCTCGTCCGCTTGGGACTGGGTTTCGAACCAGATGGTCGCCTCCGTCGAGGGGTAGGCGTCCAGCAGCGAGTTGACGGCGGGCAGCGAGGCGGGGTCTGCGATGACCAGGAGTCGGCGGGGAGCGGGCCGCGGGGCGGTGAATCCGGTGCCCTGGACGGTGGCCTCGATGGTGTCCCCGGGCTCGGCTCTGCGCGCCCAGTCGCTGGCCACGCCCTCATGAAGGGCGAATTCGAGGGCGAAGGTACCGGATTCCGGGTCGGGGTCCACCAGGGTGTACGCCCGCTGGTGCGGCTTGCCCGCGTGCTGGAACCACAACCGAACCCACATGGTGGGGTGCACGGACGCACCCGCCGCGGCGAGCAGCCCACCGTCCGACAGCTGGATCCGGCGGTAGGTCTCGGTGACCTGCTCGGCTCCCGTCACGGTCAACACGAAGTCCTTGCCGCGCATCAGCTTGAGGACCACGCCCTCCCAGCCATGACCACTCATCGTCCGCCCCACCCTTCGTACCAGCAGGCCCACCGCCGGCTTCGATCAGCCGGTGGGTTTGCGACCCACACACTCGATCACCTTATAGTTAGGTCAGCCTAACCTAATGCGTCTGGGGAGTAGTGTGAGCTTCGAGGTCTACCGAGACGACTGGGGCGTCCCGCATCTCTCCGCGCCCAACCCACGTGAGCTGGCCCGGGCCCAGGGCCGGATCACCGCGCTCGACCGCGCCTGGCAGCTCGAAGTGGAACGCCACCGCGCCCAGGGCGCCACCGCCGCCTTCCTCGGCCCCGAGTCCGTCGCCTGGGACCGGTTCGCCCGCCAGGCGCGTCTCGCGGACACCGCTCGACGGTGTCACGCCGCCCTCGACCCCGAAACGGCCGACTGGCTCCAGGCCTATGTAGACGGTGTCAACGATGCCCTGCCCGGGGCGGCACACCTGGACCCCCGCTTCGCCGAGACCGATCTCACTCCCACACCCTGGCAGCCCTGGGTACCGCTAGGCATCTGGATCTCCACGCACATCCTCTTCGCCGGCTTCCCCACCAAGCTGTGGCGCGACCGGGTCGCGGCCACCCTCGGCGAGGAGCTCATCGACCTCTTCGCCACCGACGGCCCGGCGGTGGCCGGCTCCAACGGCTGGCTGATCCCCGGCCACCGCACCACGAGCGGATCAGCCCTGCTGGCCGGCGACCCCCACCGCTTCATCGAAGACCCGGGCGTCTACCAACAGATACGACTGTCCTGCCCTCAGTACGACGTCCTCGGCCTCGCCGTCCCAGGAGTCCCCGGCCTCGCCCACTTCGGCCACACCGGCACCGTCGCCTGGGCGATCACCAACGCCATGGCCGACTTCCAGGACCTCTACCGGGAACGGCTACGCCGCAACCCGAACCGGCCCACCGGCGCGGGCACGCCCCCCGGACCGCCCCTCATCGAGGCGCTGGGACCGGACGGAGCCTGGGAGGCGGCCGAGTGGCACACCGAGACCATCGAGGTGGCAGGGGGTGACGCGATCGAGATCGAGGTGATCGAGACGGCGCGCGGCCCGGTGATCGCCGACGAGACGGAGAGCGGCCGTCCAGGCGAGGCCCTGACCCTGCGCTACCCGCCACGGGTCCGGGCCGATCTCGGGTTCGCCGCGCTGCCCGCCCTGCTGCGCGCCCGTACCGTGGCCGACGTCGATCGCGCCTTCGACCACTGGGCGGAACCCGTCAACGTCGTGCAGGCAGCCGACACCAGCGGTGGCCTGCTGCACCGGATCGCGGGCACCGTCCCGCTGCGTCACGCCGCCAACCGGCTGCGCCCGGTCCCAGCCTGGGAGGGCGAGCACCGCTGGCACGGCTGGGCCGACAGCCCGCGCACGCAGGTGCGGGACGTGGCCGTGATGGCGAACCAGCGCGGAATCGCCGCCCCGCTCGGCATCGAGTTCGCTCCGCCGCACCGAGCCGACCGGATCAGCGAACTGCTGGACTCCCGGTCCCTTTGGTCCCCCGATGACATGGAACCGATTCTGACCGACACCCATCTGGGCTCCGCGCAAGCCCTGTTGTCCGTGGTGTCCACACTCGACGGACTCTCCCCCGCAGCCGAGTCGCTGCGTCGAAGGCTGCTGGACTGGGACCAGATGATGGCCGCCGACTCCACCGACGCCACCTGCTATTCGGCGCTGCGTTCGGCCGTAGTGCGCGCCCTGGCTTCCGACCCCGCCTTCACCCACCTCACCGAACCGCCTGTCGGCCACCCGGTGTTCCTACCCTGGCTGCACCTCCTCCCGCGGATCGGCTACGCCCTCGAAGGAATCCTGACCACCGGGGCGCTGCCGGAGCTGGATCGCGCCGGTCATGTCCGCGCGGCACTGGAGGAGGTGGCCGCCCGCCCCGACGAACCCGCGCCCTGGGCGCAAGTGCACCGCCTCGCGGCCTGGCAGGCCCTGCCTCAAGCGGACCCCGACTGGCCCGGACTCGCGGGAGACCACGACTGTGTCCTGTGCACTTCCTCGGTCCCCGGCGTCACGGACCTCAGCGCCCGAGGACCGGCCGCGCGCTTCGTCTGGGACCTCCACCGGCGGGAGAACAGCCGATGGGTGGTGCCGCTGGGCGCCTCGGGCATCCCCGGCCACCCGCACCACCGCGACCAGATGAGCCAGTGGGTGGACGGCGAACTCCTCCCGGTCACCACCGACTGGTCCCAGCTCACCAAGGAGGACCCCCGATGAATCACTCCCCCGCCACCGCCCCCGGGTCCGGTGCCCCCCGCGAACCCGTACACGTCCGCCACATCGAGGACTTCGGGACCATACGGGTGACCCCGGTCGACCCGGCCGTCGACTCACCACTGCTGCACTCCTGGGTCCGCGAGGACCGGGCCGCCTTCTGGGGGATGCGCGAGTTGACGCAGGAGGTCGTCCGGGAGATCTACGAGGACCTCGACCGTCGCACCACCCACCACGCCTTCTTGGTCCACCGGGACGGGGAGCCGGTCGCGCTGTTCCAGACCTACCAGCCCGAGGAGGACCGGATCAGCGAGTGCTACCCGGTGCGCAAGGGTGACCTCGGCGTCCATTTGATGCTCGGGCCGGTCAGCGGGCGCCCGCGGCCCGGCTTCAGTCGCACGCTGGTGTCGGCCCTGATGACCTTCGCCTTCTCGGACGGCGCCAGTCGGTTGGTTGCCGAACCCGACGCGGCCAACGAGAAGGCGATCTCGCTGCTGCGCCGCATCGGCTTCGAGGTGCAGGGCGAGATCGAACTGCCGGAGGTGGACCTCCCGGAGGTGTACCTACCGGCAAAGACCGCCGTGCTGGGATTCCTGGACCGCTCCAGGGTCATGGCCGCGCCCTGACCCCACCCAAGGCGCAGGTAGCCAACTGCCCCCGTGCAACTGCGTTGCATCAAAAGGCTGTTGGCGATTCACAGGCGCTAGTTTGACAACCATGGCGAACCCTCCTGCCGCCGCGTGCAAGGCCGCTCCCGCCGTCGGAGCCAAGGCGCCGTTACGGGCCACGGCGGTCGCGGCCGTCGTCATCCTCGGCACGGTCATGACCGTGCTCGACATGACCATCGTCAACGTGGCCATGGACCACCTGTCACGGACCTTCGACGCCCCACTGTCCACAGTCGCCTGGATCGCCACCGCCTACACCCTCTCGCTCGCCTCCGTGATCCCGGTGACCGCCTGGGCCGTGGGGCGCTTCGGCACCAAACCCCTCTACCTGACGGCGCTCTGCTTCTTCGTGCTCGGCTCCGCCCTCAGCGGCCTGGCCTGGGACGTCCACTCTCTGATTGCCTTCCGCGTCCTGCAGGGCCTGGGCGGCGGCATGTTGATGCCGGTCGGCATGACCATGGTGCTGCGGGCCTCCGACCCCGCCCACAAAGGGCGGATGATGGGGCTCATGGGACTGCCGGTGCTGATCGGCCCGATCGCCGGACCGGTCCTCGGCGGGTGGTTCGTGGACGCGTTCACCTGGCGGCTGATCTTCTTCGTCAACGTCCCGGTGGGGCTGCTGGCACTCCTGCTGAGCGCACGCGTCCTTCGGCCGGACGGCCCCGGGAGCGGACGGCGGGTCACCACCCTTGACCTGCCGGGCCTGTTGATGCTCTCCCCCGGTCTGGCCCTGCTCATCTACGGACTCTCCACAGGAGCGCGACGCGCGGACTTCCTCGCCCCGCAGGCCCAACTGCCGGCGCTGCTCGGCGCGGCGCTCATCGGCTGCTTCGTCCGACGGGCGTTCACCACCACACAGCCGCTGATCGACCTGAGGTTGCTGCGACACAGCGCGCTCAGCCGCTCCGTCTTCGTCCAGTTCCCCGTGGTGAGCGCCTACTTCGGCTCCATGATGCTCTTCCAGCTGTACTGGCAGAGCGCTCGCGGCCTGAGCCCCAGCGAGGCCGGTCTGCTCGCCATCCCGCAGGCCCTGGTCACCGGAACCTGCATGCAGATCGCCAGCCGACTGGCCGACCGGCTACCGCCTCGCTGGATCGTGCTCCCAGGGGTGAGCACCGCCGTAGCCGGCTTCGCGCTGTTCGCCTCACAGGTAGGCCCGCAGACCCCGCTGTGGCGGCTGGTGGGCTCGCTGTGCCTGATGGGCGCGGGAATCGGATTCACGATGATGCCCAACATGACCGCCGCCACCCGCTCGTTCAGCAACGCGGACGTACCGGCGGCCACCACGACGATGAACATCGTCCAACAGCTGTCCGCCTCCGTCGGCACCGCACTGATGGCCACCTTGTTGACCACCACGGGGTCCTTCCCTTGGACCTTCGGCTGCGGCGTGGCGCTCATGTCGCTGGCGGTCCTCGCCGCCACCCGGCTGTCCGGGCTACGGCCGGTCACCGAGGCCGACCCCACCGCGTCGACCGCAACGCGCCAGGGCGCCCCGCACCGGTTGTTCACCGGTGCGGGGCGCCCTGGACCGTCTGCCGGTGACGGGGTCAGCCCTCGACGCCCAGGCGCTCCAAGATCAGCTCCTTGACACGAGCGGCGTCGGCCTGGCCGCGGGTGGTCTTCATGACCGCGCCAACCAGCGCTCCGACGGCCGCGACCTTACCGCCACGGATCTTGTCCGCGACGGCCGCGTTCGCCGCGATGGCCTCATCCACGGCCGCGCCGAGCGCGCCCTCGTCCGAGACGACCTTCAGGCCACGGCGGTCGACGACCTCGTCGGGGGTGCCCTCGCCGGCGAGGACGCCCTCGATGACCTGACGGGCCAGCTTGTCGTTCAGCGAACCCTCGGCGACCAGCGCGGCCACCCGGGCCACGGCGGCCGGGGTGATGCCCAGCTCGTCCAGACCCTTGCCCTGCTCGTTGGCGTTGCGGGCGAGTTCGCCCATCCACCACTTGCGGGCCGAGGCGGACTCGGCGCCTTCCTCGATGGTGGCGACGATCAGGTCGACGGCACCGGCGTTGAGGATCGACTGCATGTCGTGCTCGCTGACACCCCACTCCTCGCGCAGCCGGTTGCGGCGCACCCGGGGCAGCTCGGGCAGGGTGGCCCGGAGTTCCTCGACCCAGGCCCGGTCCGGGGCGATCGGCACCAGGTCGGGCTCCGGGAAGTAGCGGTAGTCCTCCGCCTCCTCCTTCACCCGGCCGGACGTCGTGGAGCCGTCCTCCTCGTGGAAGTGACGGGTCTCCTGGATGATCGTGCCGCCCGACTGGAGGACCGCGGCGTGCCGCTGGATCTCGTACCGGGCCGCCCGCTCCACCGAGCGCAGGGAGTTGACGTTCTTGGTCTCCGAACGGGTGCCGAACTTCTCGGTTCCGTTCGGGCGCAGCGACAGGTTCACGTCGCAACGCATCTGGCCCATCTCCATGCGGGCCTCGGAGACGCCCAGCGCCTTGATGAGCTCCCGCAGCTCGGCCACATAGGCCTTGGCGACCTCGGGTGCCCGCTCGCCCGCGCCCTCGATGGGCTTGGTGACGATCTCGATCAGCGGGATGCCGGCACGGTTGTAGTCCAGCAGGGAGTGGGACGCGCCGTGGATACGGCCGGTGGCACCGCCCACGTGCGTGGACTTGCCCGTGTCCTCCTCCATGTGGGCCCGCTCGATCTCCACGCGGAAGACCTCGCCGTCCTCCAGCTGGACATCCAGATAGCCGTTGAAGGCGATCGGTTCGTCGTACTGAGAGGTCTGGAAGTTCTTCGGCATGTCCGGATAGAAGTAGTTCTTCCGGGCGAAACGACACCACTGGGCGATCTCGCAGTTCAACGCGAGACCGATCTTGACGGCGGATTCCACGCCGATCGCGTTGACCACCGGCAGGGAGCCGGGCATGCCGAGACAGGTGGGGCAGGTCTGGGTGTTCGGCTCCGCGCCGAGCGACGTCGAGCAGCCGCAGAACATCTTGGTCCTGGTGCCGAGCTCGACGTGGACCTCAAGGCCCATGACGGGGTCGTACACGGCGAGCGCCGCGTCGTACGACAGGAGTTCGGTGACGGTCACGGTGAAACTTTCCCTCTCAGCCCAGCAGGACGTCGTCGTCGCCCAGGCGCTTCAGTTCGCGATACAGGATCGCGAGGCCGGTGACGATGGCGGCGGCGGACACGGCGGCGTCGACGAGCTTGAGCACGTCGTGCTCGTTGCGGGCCTTGCGGGCCTGCTTGATCACGCTGATGGCACCGAAGGCGGTGGTGCCGATCGACAGGTACGTTCCGGACTTCGACTTCTTGAAGCCCTTGGCCTTGCTCAGTGCACTACCGGTCACAGCGACGGAGCCTCCTCAAGCAGCGGGTGCCCCCAGCGGGAGTTGAAGGCGGCCTCGACGGCGGCGCCGACCCTGTACAGGCGGTCGTCCTTCATGGCGGGGGCGATGATCTGCAGTCCGACCGGGAGACCGTCCTCGGGCGCCAGGCCACAGGGCAGCGACATGGCGGCGTTGCCGGCCAGGTTGGTCGGAATGGTGCACAGGTCCGCGAGGTACATCGCCATCGGGTCGTCGGCGCGCTCACCGATCGGGAAGGCGGTGGTCGGGGTCGTCGGAGAGACGATCACGTCGACGCTCTCGAAGGCCTTCTCGAAGTCCTGGGTGATGAGCGTGCGGACCTTCTGGGCGGAGCCGTAGTACGCGTCGTAGTAGCCCGAGCTGAGCGCGTACGTACCGAGCATGATGCGGCGCTTGACCTCGTCCCCGAAGCCGGCCTCACGGGTGAGGGCGGTGACCTCCTCGGCGGACTTCGTGCCGTCGTCACCGACCCGCAGGCCGTAACGCATGGCGTCGAAGCGAGCCAGGTTGGAGGAGCACTCGGAGGGGGCGATCAGGTAGTACGCGGAGAGCGCCAGGTCGAAGGACGGGCAGTCCAGCTCCACGATCTCGGCGCCGAGCTCCTTGAGGAGCTCCACCGACTCGTTGAACCGCTGGACGACACCGGCCTGGTACCCCTCACCCGCGAACTGCTTGACCACCCCGACCCGCATGCCGGCGACCGAGCCGTTGCGGGCCGCCTCGACGACCGGCGGGACGGGCGCGTCGATGGAGGTCGAGTCCAACGGGTCGTGGCCGGCGATCACCTCGTGCAGCAGGGCGGCGTCCAGGACGGTGCGGGCGCACGGCCCGCCCTGGTCCAGGGAGGAGGAGAAGGCCACCATGCCGTAGCGGGAGACGCCACCGTAGGTGGGCTTGACGCCGACCGTGCCGGTGACGGCCGCCGGCTGGCGGATGGAGCCGCCGGTGTCGGTGCCGATGGCCAGCGGGGCCTGATAGGCGGCCAGGGCCGCCGAGGAGCCTCCACCGGAGCCGCCGGGGATGCGGGTGAGGTCCCACGGGTTGCCGGTCGGGCCGTAGGCGCTGTTCTCGGTCGAGGACCCCATGGCGAACTCGTCCATGTTGGTCTTGCCGAGGATCACGACGTCGGCTTCCTTCAGCTTGCGCGTCAGGGTCGCGTCGTAGGGCGGGATCCAGCCTTCCAGGATCTTGGAGCCGACGGTGGTCGGGATCCCCTGGGTGGTGAAGATGTCCTTCAGGGCCAGCGGGACGCCGGCCAGCGGGCCGAGCTCCTCACCGGCGGCGCGCTTGGCGTCCACGGCGGCGGCCTGCGCGAGGGCCCCCTCCCGGTCGACGTGCAAGAAGGCGTGGACCTTCTCGTCAACAGCCTCGATGCGGGCCAGATGGGCCTCGGTGACCTCGACGGCCGTGAGCTCGCCGGAAGCGATCTTCTCGGCGATCTCTGCGGCCGTGAGCTTGATGATGTTGCGGTCCGTCATGGCTGTTAGTCCTCCCCCAGGATCTGCGGCACCTTGAAACGCTGCTGCTCCTGGGCGGGAGCGCCGGAAAGCGCCTGCTCGGGGGTGAGCGACGGACGGACCTCGTCCGCGCGCATGACGTTCGTCAGCGGCAGCGGGTGGGAGGTCGGCGGGACGTCTTGGTCGGCGACCTCGGAAACGCGGGCGACCGCGCCGATGATGTCGTCGAGCTGACCGGCGAAGTGATCGAGCTCTTCGTCCGCCAGCTCCAGACGCGCCAGCCGAGCGAGGTGGGCGACCTCCTCGCGCGTGATGCCAGGCATGCAGCGATCCTCTGGGGGTGGTGAGCGTGTAGGTTTCGCGCCCAATCTTATGGGGACCGGGGCCCCGGCCACGAAACGGCGGGCGAAGACCGTCCCCGGCCACGGCGGACAACCGCGACCAGGGACGGTGGGGGGCCACCTCGGGACGGTCAGGAAATCGCGCGCGACGCCCAACCGGAACCCGTTCGAAGGCGGTTGCGGAAGGGGCCGCGACCGGTGCCGGTAACGGGACTCCGGGCGGGCGGATCAGTGCGGTTGGCCACCGCCGGAACGGGGCCGGCACCTCGCGCCGCTTCTGCTCGACGACGCACACCCCACGATGAGCTTCCGGCGGCGCCTGCCGGGAAGAGGACTCAACGTGGGGCGTGGAGGACCGCTGCGCGGCACGCGGTCACGGGGAGGGCGTCTCGGAGGCAGCCAGCTCCGCCGTGATGTCGGCCGGGCGGCGCCAGCCACGCTCACCGCGGGCCCGGAGCCAGGCCGTGGCCTCTGCTGGTGGCATGGCGGCGGCCACCAGCCAGCCCTGGACGGCGTCGCAGCCGAGGTCACGCAGTCGCTCCCAGGTCTCGTCGTCCTCCACGCCCTCGGCGACGACGAGCAGTCCGAGGGAGTGGGCGAGGTCGACGGTGCAGCGCACGATCTCGGCGTCCTGGGAGTCCACGGCGAGGCGGGCCACGAAGGACCGGTCGATCTTGAGCTCGCTGACCGGGAGCCGACGCAGGTGCACCAGCGAGGAGTAGCCGGTACCGAAGTCGTCCAGCGACATCTTCACGCCGTGGCCGGTGAGTCCGGCCATGGTGTCGGCGGCCTTCTGCGGGTCTTCGAGGAGCACGTGTTCGGTTATTTCCAACTGGAGGGCACCGGCTGGAACCCCGTGCCGGGCGAGCCGAGCGGCCACCGCGCCCGCGAACCCGGGAGTGTGCACGTCCCTCGGGGAGACGTTGACCGCGACCGGGACCTTCAGTCCCTGTGCCCTCCAGCGGGCGACCTGGGCGAGAGCGGTCTCCAGGACGTACTCGGTCAGGTGGGGCATCAGCCCGGAGGTTTCGGCGATGGCGATGAACTCGTCCGGGGAGACCCGGCCGCGCTCGGGGTGCACCCAGCGCACCAACGCCTCCAGGCCGGCCACATGACCGTCGAACTGCACCTTGGGCTGGTAGTGGAGCTCCACCTCGCCCGCGTCCAGGGCCCGCCGCAGGTCACCGAGGAGGCCGAGCCGGTCGGGGGTGTTGCTGTCCCGCTTGGACTCGTAGACCTCGACACCGGTGCGGTCGCGCTTGGCCTGGTACATCGCCACATCGGCACGGCGCAAGAGCCCTTCGGCGTCCAGCGCGTGGTCGGGGAAGACGGCGAGGCCGGCGCTGGCCTCCAGGACCAGGGTCAGTCCGTCCAGGTCCAGGGGGGAGCTGAGCTCCGCCACCAGGTGGCGGGCCACCCGCTGGGCGCTGGTGGTGGAATCGGCGGTGGGCAGGAGCACGGCGAACTCGTCACCGCCCAGACGGGCGGCCTCGGCTCCCCGTGGCAGTGCGTTGCGCAGCCGTTCGGCGATCTGGAGCAGGAGCCGGTCACCGGCCAGATGGCCGAGGGTGTCGTTCACCGCACGGAAGCGGTCCAGGTCGATGAGTACCAGCGCCGACCGGCTGCCGACGCGTTCTGCCTCGTCCAGGGCGCTCCAGGCACGCTCCAGCAACCACTGCCGGTTGGGGAGGCCGGTGAGGGGGTCGCGCAGTTGTTCCTCAGCGCGGGCTCGGGCGATCCACAAGGTGGAGTCGAGCGCGATCAGCGGAACGGCGAACAGGGGCAGCAGTACCGGCAGGCTCACCGCGACCACGCAGATCAGCGGCGCGATGCCGAGCAGGGCGACGGCGACTAAACCCTGGCGCAGGAAGGCGGTGCGGGCCACCGTGGGCAGGCGGTCCCGGCGTGGGGCGAGGGCGAACCAGAGCAGCGCGCGCGTGGTCACCAGATAGGCGAGGGCGACGAGGACGACCTCGGGCACCGCGGCGATCCCCCACTCGGTGGGCTCCCAGGGATCTTCCACGGTTGGGATCTGGCCACTGGTGATCAGGACCAGCGCGCCCGCACCGATACCGACGAGGTCGACGGAGCCGTGCAGCAGGCTCTGGCGCCAGCGGTGCCTGCGGGCAGCTCCCACGAGAGCGACGACGGCGAGGCTGACCAGCCCGGCGGGAACCCAGCCGTAGAGCAGGAGCACGCCCAGGACGAGCGCGGCTCCGGAGCCGGTGCCGCCCCACCAGCGCTCACGCCCCAGGGCCACCAGGTGGCAGACGATGATCGCGGTGAGGAGGGACAGGCACCAGCCGGCGGTGGAGCCGGGAAACAGCGCGTGTCCCTGGGTGAGTGCGGCCAGTACGCCTCCGGCGAGCAGCAACGCGGCGCCGGCGACGATGGCGAGGGGCAGCAACCGAGGGGGTGAGAGGGCCCTGTTGGGCGCCGGTCCGGATTCGCTGCCGGCCAGCGCGCCGATCCGGCCCAGCGTTCGGGCCGGCCTCTCCCCGCAGAACTCGGGTGACGGGTCGGCGCTTTCGGTGGGTTTCATGCCCGTCCCTCTCACAGCCGGAGGTGCCCATGCATCGCGATGGCCCCCTTGTCATGCCATCACAGCTGGAAACACACCACGCAGCCGTGCACGACAAGCGCACCCCTCAACATTAGGCCGCAGGAGGCTCCCAGGGGCAGCAGTCGGCGTTGGTTGCCCGAATGCGCCCCAGCCTTCCTCATCAGTAAGGTATCCGCTGAACGGGTGAGTTCGGACGAGGACCCCCTCCCACCCGCAGGTTTTCGCCGATGGGGCCCCGTCCCTGAGATGCCCCGCCCGCCGGCCCGCTACTCCTCTACGGCGACCGCTTCGCCCTCGGTTTTGGTGGCCGCCTCGCCAGCAGGTTCGCTCGGGACGGCTGCTTCGCGGGCAGCATCAGCACCCTGCTCCAACAGCAGTGCGAATCCGCTCTCGTCGAGCACCGGCACCTTCAGCTGCATCGCCTTGTCGTACTTGGAGCCGGGATTGTCGCCGACCACGACGAATGAGGTCTTCTTCGAAACCGAACCGGTGACCTTTGCTCCGCGAGTTTGAAGGGCCTCTTTGGCTCCGTCGCGGGTGTGGTTCACCAGGGTGCCGGTGACGACCACGGTCAGCCCTTCCAGCGGCCGGGGCCCCTGGTCCTCGCCGGCGCCCTCTTCCTCCATCCGGACCCCGGCGGCCCGCCACTTGCGCAGGATCTCCTGATGCCAGTCGACGGCGAACCACTCCTTGAGGGAGGCGGCGATGATCGCACCCACCCCGTCGGTGGCGGCGAGCTCCTCCTCGGTGGCCGCCTCGATCCGCTCGATCGAACGGAACTCCCTGGCCAGCGCCTCCGCGGCGACCGGCCCGACATGGCGGATGGACAGCCCCGTCAGGATGCGGGCCAGCGGGCGCTCCTTGGCGGCCTGGATGTTCTCCAGCATGGCCAGGGTGTTCTTCTTGGCCTCGCCCTGTTGGTTGGCGAAGAAGGTGACGACCTTGGCGCCGCCGGTCTTCGGATCGAGCTTGGGAAGGCCGGTGTCCTGGTCCAGCACGTAGGACTTGATGGGGAGCAGTTCCTCGACGGTGAGTCCGAAGAGGTCGCCCTCGTCGCGCAGCGGCGGCTCGGCGGGCTCCAACGGCTGTGTCAGGGCCACGGCCGCGACGTAACCGAAGTTCTCGATGTCCAGGCAGCGGCGACCCGCGAGATAGAACAGGCGTTCGCGCAACTGGGCCGGGCAGGAGCGGGAATTGGGGCATCGCAAGTCGATGTCACCCGCCTTGGCCGGGGCCAGTGGCGTCCCGCACTCGGGGCACTCGGCGGGCATCACGAACTCGCGCTCGGTGCCGTCGCGCAGGTCCACGACCGGGCCGAGGATCTCCGGGATCACGTCTCCCGCCTTACGCAGCACCACCGTGTCCCCGATGAGCACTCCCTTGGCCCTGACCACGTCCTGGTTGTGCAAGGTGGCGAACTCGACCTCGGATCCGGCCACCGTCACCGGCTCCACCTGCGCGTACGGCGTGACCCGGCCGGTACGCCCCACCCCGACCCGGATGTTGATCAACTTGGTGTTGACCTCCTCCGGCGGGTACTTCCAAGCGATGGCCCAACGCGGCGCACGAGCCGTGGAGCCGAGCCGCCCCTGGAGCGGGATCTCGTCCAGCTTGACGACCACTCCGTCGATCTCGTGCTCCACGGAATGGCGGTTCTCACCGAAGTGCGCGATGAACGCACGGACCCCTTCCAGGGAGTCGACGACCTTGTTGTGCCGCGCGGTGGGCAGGCCCCACTCGTGGAGCAGCTCGTACGCGTGCGAGAGGTTGTCGATGTCGAAGCCCTCGCGGGCCCCGATGCCATGGACCACCATGTGCAGTGGTCGGGTGGCGGTGACCTTGGGGTCCTTTTGGCGCAGCGATCCCGCGGCGGCGTTGCGCGGGTTGGCGAAGGGTTTCTCGCCGGCCGCGACCAGCCGGGCGTTGAGCTCCTCGAAAGCCTCCATTGGGAAGAAGACCTCACCGCGGATCTCCACCAACTCCGGGATCCTATCCCCCCGCAGACGGTGCGGAATCTCGGCGATGGTCCGCACATTGGGCGTGATGTCCTCGCCGGTGCGGCCGTCGCCACGGGTGGCGGCACGGGTCAGCCTGCCTTGCTCGTAGGTGAGGTTGACGGCGAGCCCGTCCACCTTCAGTTCGCACAGGAAGTGGTAGCCGGGGGCGCCCACGTCCCGGGCGATGCGCTCCGCCCAGGCAGCCAACTCCTCCTCGTCGAAGGCGTTGTCCAGGGAAAGCATCCGCTCGCGGTGTTCGACCGAGGTGAACTCGGTCTCGTACTGCCCGGCGACCTTCTGGGTGGGCGAATCAGGGGTGCGCAGCTGCGGGTGCTCCGCTTCCAGGGCCTCCAGCTGGCGCAACAACAGGTCGAAGTCCGCGTCACTGATGACCGGCTGGGCGTTCACGTAGTAGCGGAAGCGGTGCTCCTCGACCTGCTCGGCGATCAGCGCGTGCTGCTCGCGCAACGCGGCGGGGACCGTGTCCTGTCGACCCTGCTGAAGCTGCTGCCCCTGTTCGGCTGCCATGCCCTGTCCTCCCGTAGTCACATCACTCAGGGTTGTCGGCGAGCGACTTCGCCGCCCTGACGCAGTGCGCCTGGGCCGCGCGGGCATATCCGGGCGAAGCGCCCGCAAGCCCACACGACGGAGTGACCACCACGGACTCGGCGAGAGCCCCCGGAGCCAGCCCCAGCCTGCGCCAAAGCGTCCTGACCCCCATGACGCTACCGGCAGGGTCTGACAATGCGGCGTCAGTACCCGGCACCACTCCGGTGAAGAGCGTGGTGCCGCCCTCGACGGCCTCACCGACCGCCTCGTCCTCGCGCTCAGTGAGCAAGGAGAAATCGAACGAGATTCCCGACACACCCGCCCGTCGGAGCAGACCGAAGGGCACCGCCGGCGCGCAGGAGTGGACCACTACGGGGGCTTCACCGGCCACTGCGACGAGGTCCCGCAGGGCTGCCTCGATCACCTGCCGGTCGACCGCGCGGTAGGTGCGGTAGCCGCTGGCGGTCCTGACCTGCCCCCGCAGCACCGCCGTCAGGGAGGGTTCGTCGATCTGGAGCACCGGGCGGGCGCCGGGGACGCGCCGGCGGACCTCGGCGAGGTGCTCGCGCAGTCCTTCGGCGAGCGAACCGGCCAGATCCCGGCAGGCGCCGGCGTCCTGGAGCAACGCCTCACCGCCGTGCAGCTCCAGGGCCGAGGCCAGCGTCCAGGGCCCCACTGCCTGGACCTTGAGCGGCCCCGCGTAGCCCTGAGTGAACTCCTCCAGGGCGTCCAGGTCCTCGCCCAGCCAGGAGCGGGCCCGGCGGGTGTCGCGGCCGGGACGGTCGCTGATCCGCCAACCGCTCGGCTCCACGTGCGCGTAGAGATCCACCAGCAGGCCGATGGAGCGGCCGATCATGTCGGCACCCGGGCCGCGAGCGGGCAGTTCGGACAGGTACGGGAAGTCCTCGAAGGTGCCGGTGACGGTCTTGGCGGCTTCCCGGGCGTCACCGCCGGGGAGGGAGCCGACACCGGTGGCGGTCCCGAACCGGCGCACGGCGGAAGTGGTGTTCACCGGCCCGGCCTCACCGTCAGGTCGTGGACCTCGGCATCCCGCGGGAGGTCCACGGCCATGATGATGGTGGTGGCCACCGACTCGGGGTCGATCCAACGCTCCGGGTCGTACTCCTTGCCCTCCTGGGAGTGCACCTTGGCCTGCATCGGGCTGGCGGTGCGGCCGGGGTAGACCGAGGTGACCCGGACACCGGCAGGCTTCTCCTCGGCGCGCAACGCGTCGGCGAGCGCCTTCAGTCCGTGCTTGGACGCGGCGTAGGCACTCCAGTGTGCGTGTGCGGTCAGCCCGGCACCGGAGTTGACGAAGACGACCTGCCCCTGCGAGGCCCGCAGGCTCGGCAGGAGAAGGCGGGTGACCTCGGCCGGGGCGATCAGGTTCACGTTGAGCTGCTGGTGCCAGGTCTTGGGCCGCAGCTCGCCGACCGGCCCTAGGTCGACGTTCCCCGCCACGTGCACCAGGGAGTCCAGGCGGTCCGGCAGCGCCTGGTGGGAGAAGGCCCAGGACAGCCGGTCCGGGTCGGCGAGGTCGCCGACGAGCGCCCGGGAGCCGGGGAAGCGTGCGGTCAGCTCCTTGCCGCGGGCGGCGTCCCGGGCCAGCAGTACGAGCGCGTCGCCGCGCGCGTGCAGGCGCCGCGCGACGGCCGCGCCGATGCCGGATCCGGCACCGGTGATCAGGTGAGTAGCCATACCGGACATGCTCGCACCCGGGCCGGGGTGCTCGTGCGCCGCGGTGACCGGCTCGCGCCTCAGGCCACGGCCACTGGCGGAGTCCGACGGAAGGTGCGCCGATAGGCGATCGGCGAGACGTCGAAGGCGGCGCGCATGTGCTGGCGCAGCGAGTTGCCCGAGCCGAAGCCGGACCGCAGGGCCACCAGGTCGACCGGCAGGTCGCTGGTCTCCAGGAGCTGTTTAGCCAGCTCCAGTCGCTGTGCGGTGAGCCACTGCCCCGGGGTGGTGCCCACCTCGTCGCGGAAGCGGCGGGTGAAGGTGCGCAGGCTCATGCGGGCGTGCGCCGCGAGTTCGGGCAGCGAGATCGGCTCGTGCAGCCGCTCCATCGCCCAGGCCCGGGTGTCGGATGTGGTGGCGAGGCTCGGCTGGGGTACGGGCCGGGCGATGTACTGCGCCTGCCCGCCCTCGCGCCAGGGAGGGACCACGCACAGCCGTGCGGTCAGGTTGGCCACGGCACTGCCGTGATCGCGCCGCACCAGGTGCAGGCAGAGGTCGACACCGGCGGCCACCCCGGCGGAGGTGAGCACGTCACCGTCGTCGACGAAGAGGACGTCCTCGTCGAGCTTGACCCGGGGGAAGGCCCTGCGGAACTCCTCGGCCTTGAGCCAGTGGGTGGTGGCCGGTCGGTCGTCGAGCATGCCGGCAGCGGCCAGGACATAGGAACCAGTGCAGATCGACACCAGCCGGGCGCCTGGCCGGATCCGCCCGAGTGCCTCGGCAAGAGCCACCGGGAGGGTGCCGCCGCGGGCCAGCTCACGCATGGCGTCGGTGGGCGGGATGATCACGGTGTCGGCGGCTTCCAGGGCCTCGGGGCCGGCGGCTGGTGTGACCGTGAACCCGGCGTCGCTGCTGACCGGACGTCCGTCGGCGGTGCAGACGACTGTCTCGTACAGCGGCTGGCCCCCCGGGCCGCGGGCGTTGCCGAAGACCCTGGACGGGATGCCGAGCTCGAACGGCGGGACGCCGTCCAGGGCAAGGATGACCACACGATGCATGGCCCGATTCTGTCAGATAGTGGCAGTACGGCCAACACCACGATCACTCGATCCCATCGATGCTTGTCCTGACGCCGGAGAAACCGGCAGGTCAGGGACATACTCATCCCATTCGTCAAGGAGATTTCATGCGCGCTGTAGTCGTCAGCCAGTGGGGCGGTCCCGAGGTACTCAAGGAGACCGAGATCGAGCGTCCCGAACCCGGCCTGGCGGAGATCCTGGTGCGGGTCCACGCGGCGGGTGTGAACCCGGTCGACTGGAAGACCCGCACATCGGGGGCCTTCATCGCCTGGGGTCAGACGCCCGTGGTCGGCTGGGACGTCTCGGGCACCGTCGAAGCCGTCGGCCCGGGGGTGACCCTCTTCCAGCCCGGCGACGAGGTGTTCGGCATGCCGAACTTCCCGAAGCAGGCCGGCGCCTATGCCGAGTTCGTGACCGCACCCGCCCGTCACTTCGTACGCAAGCCGCAGAACATCGACCACGTCGGCGCCGCCGCGCTGCCGCTGGCCGCGCTCACCGCCTGGCAGTCACTGGTCGACACCGCGGGGCTGCGCAGCGGACAGCGGGTCCTGGTCCACGCAGCCGCGGGCGGGGTCGGCCACCTCGCGGTGCAGATCGCCAAGGCGCTGGGCGCATACGTGATCGGAACGGCCAGCGCGGCCAAGCACGAGCTGCTGCGCGAGCTCGGCGCGGACGAGGTGATCGACTATCGCACCGCCGACTTCACCGAGCTCGTGTCCGACGTGGACATCGTGATCGACTCGGTCGGCGGAGACTACGGAACCCGCTCGCTTCAGGTGCTGCGCCCCGGCGGCCACCTGGTGACGCTGCCCAGCCCGGACTCCGTACCGGAGGAAGCCGCGGGCGTGCACACCGGCTGGACCATCGTCGAGCCCGACTTCGCGGGACTCCAGGCGATCGCCGAGATGGTCGCGCAGGGCAAGCTGCGCCCGCAGATCGACACGGTGCTCCCGTTGGAACGCGCCGCCGAGGCACACGAGATCGGCGAACGCGGTCGCACCACCGGAAAGATCGTCCTGACGGTGGCCTGAGCCACCGCTGGATCAGACGCCGGCCGCGGCCCGGACCGTGCTCGCGATCGTGGCCGAACCCACCACGCGGGTCCCGTCGTACAGCACGATCGCCTGGCCGGGAGCTACACCGCGGACCGGCTCGGTGAAGGTCACCCGCAGTTCGCCGTCGACGACCTCGGCGAACACCTCGCTCTCACCGCCGTGGGCGCGCAGCTGCGCGGTGTAGGTACCGGGAGCTGCCTCCCGGGCACCGCACCAGCGGGGCTTGATCGCGCTCAGGGCGGTGACGTCCAGGGCCTCCACCGGGCCGACGGTGACGGTGTTGTTGACCGGCGAGATGTCGAGCACGTAGCGAGGCTTGCCGTCGGGTGCCGGATGGCCGATGCGCAGACCCTTGCGCTGCCCGATGGTGAAACCGTAGGCGCCGTCGTGGGTGCCCAGCCTGGCGCCGGACGCATCGACGATGTCGCCCTCCGCCTTGCCGAGGCGGCTCGCGAGGAAGCCCTGGGTGTCGCCGTCCGCGATGAAGCAGATGTCGTGGCTGTCGGGCTTCTTCGCCACCGCCAGACCCCGGGCCTCGGCCTCGGCCCGGATCTCCTCCTTGGTGGTCAAGGTGTCGCCGAGCGGGAAGAGCGCATGGGCGAGCTGCTTCTCGTCGAGGACACCGAGGACGTAGGACTGGTCCTTGGCCATGTCGCAGGCGCGGTGCAGCTCGCGGGTGCCGTCCTCGTTCCGCACGACGGTGGCGTAGTGACCGGTGCAGACCGCGTCGAACCCGAGGGCGAGGGCCTTGTCCAACAGCGCGGCGAACTTGATCTTCTCGTTGCAGCGCAGACACGGGTTCGGGGTGCGACCGGCCTCGTACTCCGCGATGAAGTCCTCCACCACGTCCTCACGGAAGCGTTCGGCGAGATCCCACACGTAGAAGGGGATGCCGATGACGTCCGCGGCGCGGCGGGCGTCACGGGAATCCTCGATGGTGCAGCAACCGCGCGCACCGGTCCGGAAGGACTGCGGGTTGGCGGAGAGCGCGAGGTGCACGCCGGTGACCTCGTGTCCGGCTTCGACGGCTCTGGCGGCGGCGACGGCGGAGTCCACCCCGCCGGACATGGCGGCAAGGACACGGAGCGGGCGCGGGGGCTGCGGGATGTCAGTCATAGCACCCACCAGGGTACGGCTCCCCGGGAACTGGATGCTCGCGTGTTTTCGTTGGGGAGACCGAAACCGAATACGGGGGTGGTCTCGCATGGGACGCGGGAGAAGACGCGGAGGTCCGGCGCGGCGGGTGCTGCTGCTCGGCGGCATCGGCGCGGTCCTCGGGGTGGCGGTGGCGCAGCAGAACGGATCCGGGGACGCCTGGTGGCGCGGGCCGGTGGCGTCCAAGCCGCGCAAGCCCGGTGAGCTGGATCACAAGGGCGCCTCCTGGACCGCGGCTTCGGAGGCCAACTGGCGGCGAGCGGACCGCCCGGACGACTACCGGGTCGACCGGGTCGTCATCCATGTGGTGCAGGGCAGCTTCCCGGTCGCGCTGAAGGTGTTCAAAGACCCCAAGCACAAGGCCGCGGCGCACTACGTGGTGCGCAAGGACGGGCACATCGCACAGATGGTGCGGGAGCTGGACGTCGCCTACCACTCGGGCAACCGATCGTGGAACCAGCGCAGCATCGGCATCGAGCACGAGGGGTTCGTGCACCGCAAGAGCAGCTTCACGGACGCGATGTACGCCGCCAGCGCCCGCCTCACGGCGGACATCTGCCGCAGGTACGGCATCCCGATCGACCGGCAGCACATCGTCGGCCATGTCGAGGTGCCCGGAGCGGACCACACCGACCCCGGCCCGTACTGGGACTGGCCCCGCTACCTCAGGCTGGTCCGGGCGGCCCGCGCGGGCCTGGACCGCGAGGCCGAGGCCGCCGCGGCCCGCACGGAGCCGGCCGGCTAGCTCGTGCGCACCGCGGTTCCCCGGGGGCTGCCGGTTGCCCCCACGCCATCAGTCCGCGGTCGCGCCGACCTGCTGATCGAGCGGGGTGGCCGGCACCGTGGGAGCCCGCCTGGCGGGCTCTGGAGCGCCACCGACGGGCAGCCCAAATGGCAGCGGAATTAATACAGTTGGCGGTGCACCGGGGAGCGGCGCGGCACCACGCCCACCGCATCCGGCGACGGCCTGCACGCCGCGGGCGGCACACCTCGGCCCGAGCCCAGGAGCTCGGGCTCGGCGGCGGACGGCGGCCGAAGCTCACCGGGGGGCCGGTCCGGCCCCTTCCGCTGGTGGGATCAGCTGAGGCCGGCGGTACGGGCGCGTTCCACGGCTGGGCCGATGGCCTTGGCCACCGCTTCGACGTCGGCGCGGGTGGAGGTGTGGCCGAGCGAGAAGCGCAGCGTGCCGCGGGCAAGCTCGGGGTCGGTGCCGACGGCCAGCAGGACGTGGCTGGGCTGGGCCACGCCCGCGGTGCAGGCGGAACCGGTGGAACACTCGATGCCCTGGGCGTCGAGGAGCAGCAGCAGCGAGTCACCCTCGCAGCCGGGGAAGGAGAAGTGCGCGTTGGCCGGGAGCCTGTCGTGGGGGTCACCGCCCAGGACCGCGTCGGGAACCGCCGCCAGGACGGCGCTGATCAGGTCGTCACGCAGGGCTCCGATGTCCCGGGCGAACGCCTCGCGGCGCCTTGCCGCCAGTTCGCCGGCCACGGCGAAGGCGGCGATCGCCGGCACGTCGAGGGTTCCGGAGCGGACCTGCCGTTCCTGGCCGCCACCGTGCAGGACGGGTACCGGGGACCACGCACGGCCGAGAAGCAGGGCGCCGATGCCGTACGGTCCGCCGATCTTGTGTCCGCTGAGGGTCAGGGCGGCCAGGCCGGAGGCGGCGAAGTCCACGTCGAGTTGCCCGACGGCTTGGACGGCGTCGGAGTGCATCGGGACGCCGTACTCGGCCGCGACGGCGGCGAGCTCGGCGATGGGCAGGACGGTGCCGATCTCGTTGTTGGCCCACATGATGGTGGTGAGCGCCACGTCCGCGGGGTTGCGTGCGATCGCCTCGCGCAGGTCACTTGGGTGGATGCGTCCGTAGCGGTCGACGGGGAGGTATTCGACCCGGGCGCCTTCGTGTTCGCCGAGCCAGTGCACGGCATCGAGGACGGCGTGGTGTTCCACCGGACTGGTGAGCACCCGGGTGCGGGCGGGGTCGCTGTCGCGGCGGGCCCAGTAGAGTCCTTTGACCGCGAGGTTGTCGGCTTCGGTGCCGCCTGCGGTGAACACCACCTCGCTGGGGCGGGCGCCGAGGGCTTCGGCGAGGGTCTCGCGGGACTCCTCGACGGTTCGGCGGGCCCGACGGCCGGCGGCGTGCAGTGAGGACGCGTTGCCGGTGACGGTGAACTGCGCGGTCATCGCCTCGGCGGCTTCCGGCAGCATCGGGGTGGTCGCGGCGTGGTCGAGATAAGCCATGGTGGGCATGATTCTACGAGCCCGCTCGCAGGCTTGGTCCCGGCGTCCGGCCTCGGGATGCCCTGGGGGTGCCTGTTGGCCGGATCGGTCCGCTCCGGTGGCGGACCGATGCCGGGTCCGGACTCTTTCGGGCGTGTGGTGGGGCTCAGGTGCGGGGTGCGGCGGCCAGTTGGCGGGATTGGGCGACCAGCCGGTCGGCGCTGTCCCAGACCTCCGCGTCCTCTTCGAGGAAGCCTCCGGCGAGGTTGCGGGTGGTGATGGAGATCCGCAGCGGGCCGGGCGCGGGGCGGCACCGGATGTGCGTGGTGAGTTCGACCGTCGGGGCCCAACCGAGGAGACCCATTTCGAAGGCGGTGGGCGGTAGGGCGTCTACCGCCAGCAGCAGGGAGATCGGATCGGCGTCGCGGCCGTCCGCCAGGCCGAACCAGGCCCGCATTTCGCCCTTGCCCGACGGGGCTCCGATCGCCCATCCCGCGGTGGCGGGGTCGAGGCGGAGGTCGAGCCGCTCGGTGATCTCGGAGCTACCGGGGATCGGCGCCGGCCCGTCCTCGCGGCCGAGGCAGTGGTCGTAGGGCGGGAGGGACGGAGCCGTGGCGGTGGTCCGAACGTCTGCGGGCAGGGAGTCGAGGTCGCCGTAGCGGGCGATGACGCGGATGCGTTCGACCTCTGCGCCGGAGTCGTCGTACTGGTAGAGGGAGGCCTGGCCGGTGGAGAGGGTGCGTCCGCTCTTGATGAGTTCGGTGCGCACGAGGGCGGGGCCCGCCGTGGAGGGGGTGAGGTAGTGGGCGGACACGGTGACGGGGTCCGGGTGCGGGAGGGCCTGTGAGAGCGCCCGACCTATGAGGGCGAGCAGGTAGCCGCCGTTGACCGCGGTGATGATCGTCCAGCCGGCGGAGAGTTCCGCGTCATAGACGCCGGGCTCGCCCGGTCGGGGGGTGACCGCCGTGTCGCGGTCGAACTCGCTGTCGCCGATGGCGGCCAGCGCGGTGAGTGCCTCTGCCTGTCCCATGGGCACCAATCTACCTCGCGGGGCTACTAAGCGGTAGCTTTTTGGCTGGCGGATGCTGTCCGGGAAGGCGGGATCGGGGTGGGTCCGTCGCACTGACCCGGCGTCGTGCGGGTGAGGGCACTCGGGCCGGTCCGGGGTGCGGGGTGCGGGGTGCGGCGGGCGAGAGTCCCTCGCTACACCGAAGCCTCGTCCTCCGCCACCGAGGAGCGACGGTTCCAGGCCCGCGGTGCCCGCCAGTGGTAGCGCATGGCCAACAGTCGGAAGCAGAAGGCGGCGACGACGGCGACGGTGCTGGTCACCCCGTCCAGCACGTCGAAGGCGATGAAAACGGCCACAAGACCCGCGCCGACGATGGCGGGCACCGCGTACATCTCGCGGTCCCGCAGCAACGAGGGCACCTCGTTGGCCAGGACGTCCCGGATCACGCCGCCGCCGACGGCCGTGGCCAGGCCCAGCGCGGCCGACTGGGGAAGCCCCAGCCCGTACTCGTAGGCCTTGGTGGTACCGGTCACACAGAACAGCCCGAGTCCCGCGGCGTCGAACACGTTGATGGTGGTGTTGATGCGCTGCACCTCGGGGTGCAGGAAGAAGACCAGCGTCGCGGCTACCAACGGGGTGATGAAGTACCCGAAGTCAGTGAAGGCGGCAGGCGGGACCGCTCCGATGATCAAGTCGCGGAACAGCCCCCCGCCCAACGCGGTGACCATGGCGAGCATCGCGATACCGAAGACGTCGAAGTTCTTGCGCACGGCCAGCAGCGCACCGGAGGTCGCGAAGACGAAGATGCCGATGATGTCCAGCGCATGCTGGACGGTTGGCGTGAAGAGGTCGGGGAGCACGCCCTCATTGTGCCGGGTGGCGACCCGCCGCTCCCCTGCCGCCCCGGGGGCGACGGGGGCGGCCACCGAGTGACCCGGCAGCGGGCGGCGTCCGTCCGGCACGGGAACGGACGGACACCTTCCGCTTCTTGGCTCTACTCCGCTGCGGGCGCCGGAGCCGCCGCCGCGGCGGGGGTGCCGGCCGCGTTCTCAGGGTGGTGGCAGGCGACCTGATGGCCCGGCTTGAGCGCCACCAGTGGCGGCTCCTGGGTCTTGCAGACCTCCGTGGCCTTCCAGCAACGCGTGTGGAAGCGGCAACCGCTGGGCGGCGAGATCGGCGAGGGGACGTCGCCCTTGAGCAGGATGCGCCCGCTCTTGACGCCCCGCCGCTTCGGGTCAGGAACCGGAACGGCGGACATCAGGGCGTTGGTGTACGGGTGCATCGGCGACTCGTACAGCGACTTGCGGTCCGTCAGCTCGACGATCTTGCCCAGGTACATCACCGCGATGCGGTCGGAGACGTGGCGGATGACCGACAGGTCGTGGGCGATGATCACGTAGGTCAGGCCCAGTTCGTCCTGGAGGTCGTCCATCAGGTTGACCACCTGGGCCTGGATGGAGACGTCCAGCGCCGAGACCGGCTCGTCCGCGACGACCAGCTTGGGCTTGAGCGCCAGCGCTCGGGCGATGCCGATGCGCTGGCGCTGGCCGCCGGAGAACTCGTGCGGGTAGCGGTTGTAGTGCTCCGGGTTCAGCCCCACCAGGGACAGCAGCCGCTGGACCTCCGCCTTGATCCCGCCCTCGGGTGTGACTCCCTGGAGTTTGAAGGGGGCCGAGATGATCGAACCCACGGTGTGCCGCGGGTTCAGGGAACCATAGGGGTCCTGGAAGATCATCTGGACGTCACGGCGCATCGGCCGCATCGCAGCGGTGCCCAGATGCGTGATGTCGTTGCCCTCGAACTCGATCTTTCCGCCGGTGGGCTCCATCAGGCGGGTGATCAGTCGACCCATGGTGGACTTGCCGCAGCCGGACTCACCGACCACGCCCAGCGTCTCACCCGGCAGGACCTCGAAGTCGAGGCCGTCCACGGCCTTGACCGCGCCCACCTGCCGGCGCAGCACCCCCTTGGTGATCGGGAAGTGCTTGGTCAGCCCGGTGACCTTCAGCAACGGCTCCGGAGAGGTGGTCGCCTGCTCAGGGATGGCGGCCGTCGCGGTCTCGTTCACATCGCTCACAGCTTCGGCGCAATCTCTTCGGTCCAGATCCGGGTCCGCTCCTCCTGCGCCATGTGGCAGGCGGACAAGTGCCGGTCGCCGACCTGGGTCAGCTCGGGGCGCTGTGTGCGACAGACGCCGCCCTTGGGCACGTCGACGTAGGGGCAGCGCGGGTGGAAGGCACAACCACTGGGGATGTTGATCAGGCTGGGCGGCGAGCCCTTGACCGGGATCAGCCGCTCCGTCTGGTCGCGGTCGATCCTCGGCATCGAACCGAGCAGGCCCCAGGTGTAGGGGTGCTGTGGTTCGTAGAACACCTTCTCGGAGGGACCGCGCTCCACGCATCGACCGCCGTACATGACGAGCAGGTCGTCGGCCATCTCGGCCACCACGCCCAGGTCGTGGGTGATCATGATGACGGCTGAGCCGAACTCCTTCTGCAGGTCCCGGATCAGGTCCAGGATCTGCGCCTGGACGGTGACGTCCAAGGCGGTGGTCGGCTCGTCGGCGATCAGCAGTTCGGGGTTGTTGACCAACGCCATCGCGATCATCGCGCGCTGACGCATGCCTCCCGAGAACTCGTGCGGGTAGTTGTCCACCCGCTTGTGCGGCTCGGGGATGCCGACCCTGTCCAGGAGCTCGACGGCGCGGTTGCGGGCCGTCTTCTTGTCCACCTTGTGGTGGACCCGGTAGGCCTCGGAGATCTGCTTGCCGATGGTGAAGTAGGGGTGCATGGCGCTCAGCGGGTCCTGGAAGATCATGGCGATCTCCCGGCCGCGGAGCTTGCGCACCTCGTCCTCGCTCGCGGAGAGCAACTCCTTGCCGTTCAGCCAGATCTCACCCGAGATGCGGGCCTTCTGTCGACCGTACTGGCCGACCCGGTGCAGACCCATGATGCCCAGGGAGGTCACCGACTTGCCGGAGCCGGACTCGCCCACGATGCCGAGGGTCTTGCCCTTCTCCAAGGTGAAGGACAGCCCGTCGACCGACTTGACCAGGCCGTCGTCGGTCGGGAAGTGGACCTGGAGGTCACGCACTTCGAGGAAGGCGGTCGAGGGGGCCGAGTCCACGACGGGTTCGCCAAGGGCGCCGGTCTTGGTCAGGTCGCTCATGACAGCCTCACTCGGGGGTCGATCACCGCGTACATCAGGTCCACGACGAGGTTGGCGGCCACGACGAAGAAGGCCGAGATCAAGGTGACGCCGAGGATGACCGGGAGGTCGTGCTCGCTGATCGCGCGGACCGCGTTGTAGCCGAGACCGTGCAGGGAGAAGGTGTACTCGGTCAGCACCGCGCCACCCATCAGTGCCCCGAGGTCGAGGCCGAGAACGGTGAGGATCGGCGTCATCGTGGAGCGCATGGCGTGCTTGGAGATGACCACGGGCTCGGTCAGGCCCTTGGCTCGGGCGGTGCGGATGTAGTCCTCGTTGAGGACCTCCAGCATCGTCGCGCGGGTGAGACGGGCGTACATCGCCGCGTAGAGGAAGGCGAGGGAGACCCAGGGCAGGACCATGCCGTTGAACCACTTGGCCGGGTCGTCGGCGAACTCGACGTCGGGCCGCCCGAACCAGCCGAGCTGGTCGGCGAAGAGCGCCAGCGCGAGCATGCCGGTGAAGTAGATGGGGAGGGACACACCGGCCAGGGCCACGCCCATGGCGGAGCGGTCCACGACCGTGCCGCGCTTGAGGGCGGAGGTGACACCGGTGGTGATGCCGCCGATGACCCAGAGGATCACCGCGCCGCCCGCGAGGGACAGTGTGACCGGCAGCCAGTCCAGCAGCAGCGGCCAGACCTCCTGCTCGGTCTTGAAGGAGTAGCCGAAGCAGGGTGCGGCGCAGTGCGTGACGTCGTTGCCGTTGGCGTACGTACGACCCGCCACCAGCCCGACGACGAACTTACCGAACTGGACGAGGATCGGGTCGTTGAGACCCATCTTCTGCCGGATGCCCTCGATGGAGGCCGGGTCGGACTGCTTCCCGATGAAGTAGAGAGCCGGGTCCGCACCGATCATCTTCGGGAACAGGAAGAAGATTCCGAAGGTCACCAGGGTGATGACCATCAGCATGACGACTACGGCGAAGATCCGCCGGATGAGATATGCAAGCACTGCGCTCGGCCTGGCTGCGACCTGGGGGCGCCCTCTTCTGGAGAGCGCCCCCGGGCCGTCGCCGCGGCCATCACCTGCCCTTCGTGCCTAGCGGGTGTGGCACTGGAACTGGAACTGACTGACTGGACTACTGCGGACTACTTGACGACGCCCAGGGAGGCGTAGTCGTAGCGGCCGTTGTAGGCGTCCGCGGTGTAGGTGTTGGTCAGCCGGCTGCTGCGCCAGGTGATCGTCTTGTCGTAGACGAACGGCAGGTACACGGCGGCCTCGGAGACCTTCATGTTCATCTGCTTGTAGATCTCGCCGGCCTTGTCGGGGTCCGTCTCGGCGATGGCGTCGTCGAACAGCTTGTTGATCGCCGGGTCGTTGAGCTCGGAGAAGTTGTTGTTGCCGCTCTGCAGGATGAAGCGGCCGTCGACCAGCGGCTGGGAGAAGCCCTGACCGGTCGGGAAGTCGGCGCCCCAACCCATGATGATGATGCCGTAGTTCTTGTCCTTGACGACCTTCGGCGAACCGATGATGCCGGAGGTCTGGGCACCGTCGAACTGGTCGACGGAGGCCTCGATGCCGACCTGCTTCAGGGCGTTCTGCAGCGAGACGGCGGTGGCGATCTCGACCGGCTTGTTGTTGCGCACCGCGATGGTGGTCTTGAAGCCTTCCGGCTTGCCGCAGGCCTTCAGGTGCTCCTTGGCCTTCTCGACGTTCGGGCCGCCGTCGTTCTTCAGGACCTCGTACGGGTCGTAGGCGCCGTCCGAGCCCTTGATGCCCAGCGGGAGCATGTTGGGGGCGATGTCTCCACCGGCCTGCGGGCCACCTCGGGCGGTCTGCAGGGACTTCTTGTCGGCCGCGTAGATGACCGCCTTGCGGCAGTCGATGTTGTCGAACGGCGCGACCGTCTGCGGGAAGACCGCGTAGCGGATGAAGCCGGTCTGGCCGTTGTCCAGGTTGGCCTTGTGGTCGCGCAGCGCGGTGGCGCGGGCCGCCTGGCCGATGCCGGTCGCGTTGATGTCGAGGTCGAAGTCCCCGTTGAGCAGGCGCTTGTCCATGTCGTCGGAGTTCGCCATGAACGTCACGGAGATGGTGTCCGGAAGAGCCTTGCGGATCGTGTCCGACTCCTTCTTCCAGTTGGTGTTGCGCGAGAGCTTCATGCTCTTGTTCGGCTCGTACGAGTCGATCTTGTACGGGCCGTTGGAGAAGGGCTTCAGGCCGTACTTGGCGGCGGTGTCCTTCTCGCGCTTGACCGGGGAAGCGGCCGGCATGGCCAGCATCTGCTCGAAGTCACCATTGGGCTTCGGGAGCTTGAAGATGATGGTCTTGTCGTCCGGGGTCTCGATGGCCTTCAGGCCGAGCTTCTCCGGGTCGGTGTCCTTGTAGGGACCCTTGTACTCGGTCTTCGGGTCGAGGACCTGCATCAGGTAGACGGGGCCACCGGCGATGACGTCCTGGGCCCAGGTGCGCTCGATGCCGTACTTGATGTCCTTGGAGGTGATCGGCGAGCCGTCCTCCCAGGTCACGCCGTCCTTCAGGGTGTACTTGTAGGTCTTGCCACCATCGGAGATCTCGGCGTTGGCGGTCGCGAGGTCCGGCACCAACTCGGTGCTGGCCTGGCCCGGCTCAGCCTTGAAGCTGACGAGCTGGCGGGTGTAGTAGCGGGCGAAGTCCCACATGAACCCGTAGTAGCCGCGCTGCGGGTCCCACGAGTCGGCATCCTGGGTACCGACGAACTTCAGCTCGCCACCCGACTTGTCCGAGGCGTTCGCGATCTTGCCGATGCCGGCGTTGAAGCCGGCTGCCGCGCCCGGCTTGCCCGAGTCGTCCGAGTCCTTGTCGCCGCCGCCACAGGCGGTCGCCGTCAACATGGCCGCGAGCACGACGGCGGTGCTGGCCGCCAGGCGCTTCGACGTGCGGTGGGTAGTCACGATGCTCGCAACCTCCGTTGTCCTTACGGTCCCTGATGGGCCGAGTTTTCCGATGGGTACTGTCTTTCCCAGAGGGGGCTGCTAGCGCGAGCCCTTCGGGTCGAGTGCGTCACGCACACCGTCGCCGAACAGGTTGAAGGCGAGAACGGTGATGAAGATCGCCATGCCCGGGAAGATCATGAAGAGCGGGTCGTCCTGGTAGGTCCGCGTCGCGGTGGCCAGGGTCTCGCCCCAGGACGGGGTCGGCGGCTTCACGCCGACACCCAGGAAGCTCAGGGCGGCTTCCGTCAGCACGTTGGTGGGGATCATCAGCGTCGTGTAGACGGTGATGGGCGCCACCAGGTTCGGCAGGAGCTCACGGAAGAGGATGTACGCCCGGCCGGCCCCCAGGCTGCGGGCCGCTTCGACGTACTCCCGCTCCCGCAAGGACAAGGTCTGACCGCGAACGATGCGTCCGATGTACGGCCAGCCGAAGAAGCCGATGACCAGCACCAGCACTGCGATGCGCAGGCCCGACCCCTCGAAGCCGAAGAGCTCGTTGGGCACCACCGAGACGAGCGCGATGATGAAGAGCAGCTGCGGGAAGGCCAGCAGCAGGTCCATCACCCGGCTGATCGCCGCGTCCACCCAGCCACCGAAGTAGCCGGCCATGATGCCGAAGACGGTGCCCAGGGTGACCGCCACGAAGGCGGAGAGGAAGGCGACCAGCAGGGAGATCCGCGCGCCGTAGACGATACGACTGAAGACGTCACGGCCGTTGACCGGCTCGACACCCAGCAGGAAGTCCTTGCTGATGCCGCCGTAGTCGCCGAGCGGAAGACCGAGCAGCGGGTCCAACAGGTCTTCGTGCAGGTCCTCCGGCGGATGCCCGAGGAGCTTCACGATCAGTGGTGCCAGGATCGCGACGAAGATCAGCAGGACCACCACGATTCCGCCGGCGAGCGCGACCTTGTCACGCTTGAGGCGGGTCCAGGCGATCTTCCACGGAGAGCGTCCCTCGATCGCCTTCTGCGGGAGGTCGGCGGCTACGTCGACAGCGGCGGCCTCGGCCTCGCTCGTGTCGTGCAGTGGTGCCGTCATCGTGGTGGGAGCCCCTCTCGGCCAGCGGTGGCTGGCCCATGCCCGCCGCTGTAGCGGCTTGGTTCACGTCGTGCTGCGAAGTAGCGAGTGCTGGAGAAGGACCGGCGTATTACCGCCAGGTCGTTGGATGCACGGAGTCTTCAACGCGGCTGTGATCAGCCGCCAGACCCGACGGGGAAAGGATGCGTATTCGTGATGTGAGCATGGGACTTCCGTTATCCGAACTCCCGTGTCGGCTCAGCGGAGCAAGGGCGGTCGTACGCGACACATGGGACATGCCACCCAACACCATTGCCGAGTAGGAGAATTGGCGGGCAGACGGACAGGGGCCGTACTGATCAAGGAATCAGTACGGCCCCTGGTGAAGGATCCACTCGCCACGCGAGGCGGCGGTCAGTACGCCCCGACGTGAGCCTCGCGGTCGTAGAACGGCCGGGCCTGGGCGCGCATCCACAGGGCGACCGGGTCGTGGTCGTCGGCCAGCGAAGCGGTGGAGACCGGCAAACCCGCCGGGACTGCCGAAACGGACTGGCGCATCATCTCGCGGGCCGCTTCCACCGAGCTGGGCGAGAGGTCGTAGAGGTCCAGGCCGACGGTGAGCTGGGCGTTGCCCACGGTGGGCTGCACCCAGGCGCGGCGCAGGGATCGAACGGCCGGGGTCTGGTGGGCGTTGCGGGTGAGCAGCGCGTAGAACTGGGGGATCTCCACGGCGGGCTCGCTGATCCGCAACGGGCCCGCCGGCATCCGGTCCAGGCCGGTGGCGATGCGGCGCAGATCGGCCCAGGGGACACCCACCCCGCCCCCCGCTGCGTGCGGATTGAGCCACAACCCCCAGCGCTCGGGATACAGGGTTCGGGCGATCTCACGCCCCGTCACCACCTCGCAGGAGCGGTTCCAGCCGCTGGCGGTCAACTCCTTGGGGGAGGTGATGCAGGGTGCGTACCCCTGCCCGCCCATCTCCATGGATCCGTACTGGGCGTCGGGCGCACCGGGCTGCCCGTGCCACAACAGCATCCACACCCGGCCGTCCGCCAAGGCGTGCAGCAGTGCTTCGTAGCTGTCGTAGCGCCCGGGCGTCACCTGGCGCAGCATCTCCTCGACCTGCCCGGCCGCGGCCTTGCCCGACGCGCTCACCCGTCTACCGCCCCTCATCATCCAGCCGACGCAATTGGGTCCAGCTTAAGCGGCGCCATCGACAACGCCCCGCCGCGCGGCGCGCCCGATCGGCCGTGTGCCGCGCACGGTCAGGCCAGGTAGAACGGACGCACTTGTTCCAGGAGCCAGTCCGCAACCGGGTCCTGAGCCACGTCCAGCAGCACCAGATTGACCGGCCACGGTGGCTGGATCCGGCCAAGGGCGCGCCCGAGAGCCTCCATCACGGCATCCGCGTCGCTGGACTCGCGTCCCGAGATCTGGACACCGATGAAGAGGACGGGCGTGTCGCCCTCGATGCTCGCCAGGCACCGGCGGGCGGTACTGACCGACGCACCGGTACGGAACTCCTCGGCCACGGCGGAGAGGAAGTCCGCCGGGTCCTCCTTCCAGTCCGGCTCCCACAGGCGCACCCGACCACCGGTGGCGGGCCCGTCCAGGGAGGTCCGGCCGGCGCGGCACAGCTCGGCGACGGCGGGAGGTGGCAGCGGAACCCCGATCACTCCCTCGGGATTGACCGCGATGCCCAGTTGGGGCGGCAGCCCACGGGCGAACTCCACCGCCGGCGCGACCGCGAACGGCATGTGGGCCCCGGCACAGTGGTCGAACTGGGCTTGAGAGCTGTAGACGGGTACGTAGGCCTCACCGCCGATGTCCATGGTGGGAAGGTCCAGTTTGGCGGCGTCCGGTGAGCCGCCGCTCGGCAGCGGAACCCAGACCTGGCTGCGCCCGAGCACCTCGATCAGACGTCCGCCGGCCGCCGGGTTACCCAGGGCCGCGGACAGGACCTCCTCCAATTCGTTCGCCGGCCAACCGCCCCCGGGCGCACCGGAGGCCTGCGTTGGGTACCCTCCGTGGCCCTCGCCTGCGAAGGTGGCGCCGCCCTGGCTGCCCTGGTCCATGCTCATCGAGGTCCTCTCCCCCACACCGCGCGTGCGCTGCGCACCCTACTAGGGCTGTCCCGTTACCTCCGGCGGGTGCCCGATGACAGCTACGGCGCCCCACCGCAGTGACAGATCACCCGAATACACCCCGGTATGGGGAGGCTCATCCGCCTTGCGGCGCACTACATCTGACGCCCGCGAGCCGCTCCCCCCGGGAATGACGGGACCGCCCTCAAGGGCCGAAGCCGATGCCGGTCAACTGCGTGGCCGAGGCACGGTCAAGGAGCACGGTGGAGGAGCAGCCTCGCGGGACGCGACCCGCTTCGGCGTCACCGAGCAGCCGGGTGACGGTGTGCCGGTGCCGGGCGAAGGCGTAGCGGGAGACCCCGCGCCCCCGCGCGGCCTGCCCGGAGAGCGCCTCGTCGGGGGTGACGTCGAGCAGCAGCAGGTGCAGGGACCGGCCGCGCCGGCGGGCCTCCCGGGCGAGGAGCCTGCGCACCCAGGTCTGGGTGCCGCAGTCGTGGACGACGACGCTCTTGCCGGAACGCAGGACGTGCCACAGGCCCGCGTAGTGGGCGAGACGTACCAGCGGCCGGTAGACGGCATAGGGCAGGAGCCCCGGCATCCGCGTTTCCCAACGCTCGCGGGTCTCCTGGGAGTCGACGGCGTGACCGGCGACGGCGCGGGAGATCAGGGTGCTCTTGCCGCTGCCGGGGAGGCCGGAGACGACCACCACGTCACCCCCCGCGAAGGTCAGCTGGCGCGGGCTGTCGGCGCCCCGACCGCGCAGGTCACGGACGGGTGTGGCGGACCTCAGTAGTTGAGGGGCGGTCGCCGACCGGGCCCGCAACGCCTCCCGGACGGCTCTGCCGGGCTGCGCCGGGACGGCTGCGGCGGCTGCGCCGTTCGGGCTCGTCGTCGCGAATGGTCCGGGTCTCCGCAAGGTGATCGCCTCCCAGTCAGGGCTGGTAGCCCCATGCCCACTGAGTGTAAAGAGACGGTAATCCAAGACAAACGGTTTCCGGTTCCATGCCGTCAAACGGAATCCGAGTTCGGCCCGACTCCCCCGCCCGGGCCGGTGCCGTGCAATGATGTGCGCGCCAACTGCATACCGGCCGCTTGAATCCGCGCGGGAGAGTTCCGGGCCACCGACACCAGGTGCCTCCGGACGCCGAAGGAGCAAGTACCTCCCTTGAATCTCTCAGGCCCCGTACCGCGCGGGCGAGGCACATCTGAAAAGCGAGCCGCTGCCGGCTCCACCCAAGGTGCAAGTCACTGTCGTACTCCTGTGCGCTCGTGACGAACCTCTCAGGTTCCGATGACAGATGGGGAGGATCGTCCTCAGTCACGCTTGCGGACCTGCCTTGGGAGCCACCCTTATGTCGACCACCCCCCGTCTGACCGCCCTCGATGCCCTGCATCGTTCGCTCGGTGCGACGATGACCGACTTCGCGGGCTGGGACATGCCCCTGCGGTACGGAAGCGAACGCGACGAGCACAACGCCGTGCGTACCCGGGCCGGCCTCTTCGACCTGTCGCACATGGGCGAGATCACCGTGACGGGCCCCGAGGCCGTCAAGGTCCTCGACTACGCGCTGGTCGGCAACATCGGCACCATCGGCGTGGGCCGCGCCCGCTACACGATGATCTGCCGGGAGGACGGCGGCATCCTGGACGACCTCATCGTCTACCGCCTCGGCGAGACCGAGTACATGGTCGTCGCGAACGCCTCCAACGCCCAGACCGTCCTCGACGCCGTCACCGAGCGGTCCGCCGGTTTCGACGCCGAGGTGCGCGACGACCGTGACGCCTACGCCCTGATCGCGATCCAGGGCCCGCAGTCCCCGGGCATCTTGAAGTCGGTCACCGATGCCGATCTCGACACTCTGAAGTACTACGCGGGTCTGCCCGGCACCGTTGCCGGCGTCCCCGCGCTGATCGCCCGGACCGGCTACACCGGCGAGGACGGCTTCGAACTGTTCGTCGCCCCCGAGCACGCCGAGGGCCTGTGGCGGGCCCTGACCGAGGCGGGCGAGGGCGCCGGCCTGATCCCCTGCGGCCTGTCCTGCCGTGACACGCTGCGCCTGGAAGCGGGCATGCCGCTGTACGGGCACGAGCTGACCACCTCCCTGACGCCGTTCGACGCGGGCCTTGGCCGGGTCGTGAAGTTCGAGAAGGAGGGCGACTTCGTGGGGCGCGGCGCCCTGGAGTCGGCCGCCGAGAGCGCCGCGGCCAAGGCGCCGCGCAAGCTGGTCGGCCTGATCGCCGAGGGCCGGCGCGTTCCGCGGGCCGGCTTCTCGGTGCTGGCCGGTGGTGAGGTCGTCGGCGAGGTCACTTCCGGAGCGCCGTCCCCGACGCTGGGCAAGCCGATCGCGATGGCCTACGTCGACGCGGAGCACGCCGCACCCGGCACCTCCGGCGTCGGCGTGGACATCCGAGGTACGCATGAGGTGTACGAGGTCGTCGCTCTGCCCTTCTACAAGCGGCAGAAGTGAGCGTGGCCCGTACCGGGCCCGCTCAGCGTACGCACCGCGGCGTGTGATCCGCCTCGCCCCGGCTCGTCTCACCCAGCAAGACCACCGTTCGTTCGCACTTCCCCGCATCCAGGAGAATCAGGTCATGAGCAACCCCCAGCAGCTGCGTTACAGCAAGGAGCACGAGTGGCTGTCGGTCGCCGAGGACGGCGTCGCGACGGTCGGCATCACGGAGTTCGCGGCCAACGCGCTCGGTGACGTCGTCTACGCCCAGCTTCCCGAGGTCGGCGACACCGTGACCGCAGGTGAGACCTGCGGCGAGCTGGAGTCGACCAAGTCCGTCAGCGACCTCTACTCCCCCGTCACCGGTGAGGTCGTCGAGGCCAACCAGGACGTCGTGGACGACCCGGCCCTGGTGAACACCGCCCCCTTCGTGGACGGCTGGCTGTTCAAGGTGCGCATCAGCGCAGAGCCGGCAGACCTGCTCTCCGAAGACGAGTACGCCAAGCTCACCTCCGGCAACTGATCACAGGGACCGCAATGTCTACCGACAAGTCGCTTCTCAACTCTTCCCTCCACGAGCTCGACCCGGACGTCGCCGCCGCCGTCGACGCCGAGCTCGACCGTCAGCAGTCGACCCTGGAAATGATCGCCTCGGAGAACTTCGCTCCGGTGGCCGTCATGGAGGCCCAGGGGTCGGTCCTGACCAACAAGTACGCCGAGGGCTACCCGGGCCGCCGCTACTACGGTGGCTGCGAGCACGTCGACGTGGTCGAGCAGATCGCGATCGACCGCATCAAGGCCCTGTTCGGCGCCGAGGCAGCCAACGTGCAGCCGCATTCGGGAGCACAGGCCAACGCCGCCGCGATGTTCGCGCTGCTGAAGCCGGGCGACACCATCATGGGCCTGAGCCTGGCTCACGGCGGTCACCTGACCCACGGCATGAAGATCAACTTCTCTGGCAAGCTCTACAACGTGGTCCCCTACCACGTGGACGAGACCGGCCAGGTGGACATGGCCGAGGTCGAGCGCCTCGCCAAGGAGTCCAAGCCGAAGCTGATCGTCGCCGGCTGGTCGGCCTACCCGCGTCAGCTGGACTTCGCGGCTTTCCGACGGATCGCCGATGAGGTCGGCGCGTACCTGATGGTGGACATGGCCCACTTCGCCGGCCTGGTGGCCGCGGGCCTGCACCCCAACCCGGTGCCGCATGCCCACGTCGTCACCACCACCACCCACAAGACCCTCGGCGGTCCCCGTGGCGGTGTCATCCTGTCCACGCAGGAACTGGCCAAGAAGATCAACTCCGCGGTCTTCCCGGGCCAGCAGGGCGGTCCGCTGGAGCACGTGATCGCGGCCAAGGCCGTCTCGTTCAAGGTCGCGGCCTCACCCGAGTTCAAGGAGCGCCAAGAGCGCACCCTGGCCGGCGCGAAGATCATCGCCGAGCGCCTGGTACAGCCGGACGTCACCGAGGTGGGCGTCTCCGTCCTCTCCGGCGGCACCGACGTGCACCTGGTTCTGGTCGACCTGCGCAACTCCGAGCTGGACGGTCAGCAGGCCGAGGACCGGCTCCACGAGATCGGCATCACGGTCAACCGCAACGCCATCCCCAACGACCCCCGGCCGCCGATGGTCACCTCCGGCCTGCGGATCGGCACGCCGGCCCTGGCCACCCGCGGTTTCGGCGCCGAGGACTTCGCCGAGGTCGCCGAGATCATCGCCGCCGCCCTCAAGCCCTCGTACGACGCCGAGGACCTCAAGGCCCGCGTCTCGGCCCTGGCCGCGAAGCACCCGCTGTACCCGTCGCTGTAGTCGACGGTCGAAGGGGCCCGGCCGCGTCACCACCTGGGGCCGGGCCCCTTCCTCATGCCCCACGGAGCCCCGCGGAGCCTTCGCGCCAGCTCCGGCGTGACCCTTTTGTTCAACTTCGACAGGACAGCCGTTCGCTCGTTCGCGCTACGCTCACCTGTCGGACAAATTCCGCACACATCCCATCCCGCACCTTCTGCCCCTCCCGCCCCACGAGCAGACAAGGGAGTCCGCCACCGTGGCCATCTCCGTATTCGATCTCTTCTCCATCGGCATCGGCCCGTCCAGCTCGCACACGGTGGGCCCGATGCGTGCCGCGCGGATGTTCGTCACCAGGCTGAAGAAGGAGGGGGTCCTCGCCCAGACCGCCTCCGTACGGGCCGAACTCTTCGGCTCCCTCGGCGCCACCGGTCACGGCCACGGCACTCCCAAGGCCGTCCTGCTCGGCCTGGAGGGCTACTCACCGCGCACCGTGGACGTGGAACGGGCTGACGAGGAGGTCGAGCGCATCCGCCGGACGGCCCGCCTGCGGCTGCTCGGAGCGGAAATAGGCGACACCCACGAGATCGACTTCGACGAGCCCAACCAGCTGGTCCTGCACCGCCGCCGGTCCCTGCCCTACCACGCGAACGGCATGACCCTCTTCGCCTACGACGAGGCCGGCACCCCCCTGCTGGAGAAGACCTACTACTCGGTCGGTGGCGGCTTCGTCGTCGACGAGGACGCGGTCGGCGAGGACCGGATCAAGCTCGACGACACCGTCTTGAAGTACCCCTTCCGCAGCGGCGACGAAATGCTGCGGCTGGCCTCCGAGACCGGCCTGTCGATCTCCTCGCTGATGCTGGAGAACGAGAAGGCCTGGCGGACGGAGGAGGAGATCCGCGAGGGGCTGCTGGAGATCTGGCGAGTCATGCAGGCCTGCGTGCAGCGGGGCCTGGCCCGTGAGGGCATCCTGCCCGGCGGGCTAAGGGTGCGGCGCCGTGCCGCGGCCACCGCACGGCAGCTGCGCACCGAGGGCGACCCGATGCTGCACCGCAGCGAGTGGACGACCATCTACGCGATGGCCGTGAACGAGGAGAACGCGGCCGGTGGTCGGGTGGTGACCGCCCCGACCAACGGCGCTGCCGGCGTCCTGCCCGCGGTCCTGCACTACTACGTGAACTTCGTCCCCGGCGCCGACGAGGACGGCGTGGTCCGCTTCCTCCTCGCCGCCGGCGCCATCGGCATGCTCTTCAAGGAGAACGCCTCCATTTCCGGCGCCGAGGTCGGCTGCCAGGGCGAGGTCGGATCGGCCTGCTCCATGGCGGCGGGAGCCCTGGCCGAGGTCATGGGCGGCACCCCCGAGCAGGTGGAGAACGCGGCCGAGATCGGCATGGAGCACAACCTCGGCCTGACCTGCGACCCGGTCGGCGGCCTGGTGCAGATCCCCTGCATCGAGCGCAACGGCATGGCGGCGGTCAAAGCCATCACCGCGGCCCGGATGGCGCTGCGCGGCGACGGCAGCCACAAGGTCTCCCTGGACAAGGTCATCAAGACCATGAAGGAGACCGGCGCCGACATGAAGGTCAAGTACAAGGAGACAGCGCGCGGCGGTCTCGCCGTCAACGTCATCGAGTGCTGACGGAGCTGGCCCCGACCAGCGCGGTCCGATCTCCAGCGCGGTCGGGGCCCGCCCCGTCCTGATCGGCCGGGTCGATTCCGTACCGGCTACCACTCGCGGCCCGTCACGAGAAGCCCGCGGGTCCAGCCCACCAGTTGACGCACGATGCCGGACGCCTGTGCGCTGCGCCGGCGCGAGAAGGGCAGCACCAAGAGCGCGGGCACGGAGGCGAGCGTCACGATGACCACGGGCACGAACGCGAGCGTCACCACGAGCACCCGACCCGACCAGCGGGCGCTCGCCAACAGGCACGGCAATTTGTCGATCATATGTCACGTTCCCTGCGCTAGCGGCTGATTGACGACCCCAGACTGGGGAATGCCGGATACGTTGCGACAGCTCGCACCGTTGCCAATGAGGTGCACCGCTCGCGGGAGGGGGCTCATGGCCGATCCAACGCGCCCACCAGCCGGTTCGTCCACGGTGGAACGCGGGGAAGTGCCTGAGGTTGCCGCGCTCGGCAACACGTTGACACGGCTCTTCAACACGCTCGGGATCTCCCAGCGCGGCTACGCGGCCCGCGTCCAACTGCACCACTCGATCGTTTCCCGGTATCTCGGCGGCCAACGGGTGGCTTCCCGGGACTTCGTCGAACGCCTCATCCAGGAGGCGCAGGAGCAGCTCGGTGCCCCGCTCAAGGAAGCGGCCAAGACCCGGGTCCGAGAGCAGCGGCTCGCGGCGGTTCGGGCCACGGACCCGGCCGAGTACGAGGTGGAGTTGGCGCGTCAGGAGGTCGCCCACGCCCGTCGCGCCATCGCCCGCCTGGAACGCGAGCAGGCGGCCCTGCACGAGCACATGGACCGCCTGGAGGCCGAACTGGCCGCCGTGACCGCCGAGCGGAAGCAGTTGGGCCACGACTGGGCCAGGGACCGGGCCGCCTCGCGGCACCGCGAGTTGGAGCTGCTCGCAGCCACAGCCGAGCACCGGCACATCCGCGAGACCCTTGAAGGGGAGCTCACCCGGGCACGGGCCGACCTCGCCGACGTGAACGCTCTGAAGACCGACGCGCAGGCACGCTGCCGCACGCTGGAGGACCGGGTGCTCGGGCTGGAGGAGGAACTCGCCGCCTTGCGAGCGGCTCGCGAGCAGGAAGCGGCCCCGGAGCGGCCCCTGTCTGTCTTGGAGCTGCTGGACCGGCTGTCCAGCCACCTCGTGGCCGGACGGCCGCGCGAGGTGACGAGGGCGCTGGAGGCAGCCGCATGGGAGCGGCCGGCGGACGAGTTGTTCCGCATCCTGGGATGGCTCGTCGTTGAGGCGCGGCACCGGGCGGACTGGTTGGTGGGCCTGGTGTGCGAGTACCGCTCCGTGGACACGGTGGCAGCGCTGGGCGAGCAACTGCCCGCGCTCGGGCGTGAGGTCGAGCTGGACCGCGAACTGCTCTCGGAGGCCGTCAGGGCCAGGACGCCCCAGGACCTGGCCCACCTGTACGCGCGGTGGGTCACGGCAGAGGACTGCGCCATGGGTGATGCACTGCTCGCCCGGGCTGTGTGGTCGGCGCGGGCGGTGGACCTGGTCGCCCTGCTGGGCCTCGTCGACGACGCGCCGGCGACCGAACGGGCCGTCCGGGAGACCGCCCGCCACGGGTTCCAGCCGCGTCGGCTGTTCGGGATCGCCCGTCGCCTGGCCGAGCAGGGGCGCGATTGCCTGGCCGCCGCGGTCCTCGCCGCGCTCGTCCACATCGCCGAGCGAGCGGTGGGCGGGGCTGGTGCGTTCCGCGAAGAGTTCGTCGTGCTGCTGCCGCACCAGCGCGCCGACCTGGCGGGTCGGATCCTCACGGCCGCCGCCCCGCTGTCGATGCTCCGGCTGCTCTACTCGCTCTACGACGTGCGGCAGGGCGAGGTCGTCGCCGACGAACTCATCGAGCGGGCAGCGGCCGAAGGGGCACTGCCCGCCCTGCTGGCCAACGCCCCGACCGCGTACCCCTCGGGCGAGCTGAGCAGCGCAGCGGAGCTGCGGGAGCTGTTGCGGACCTACCAGGAGCCCCTCGTCGGTGACGTCTGAGCCGTTGGGGCGCACGCGGGGAGCAGCCACGGGCAGGGCGCGGCTGGCGTCCGCGTGTTGGGGCACGATCCGGGACCTGGGCTGCGGAACAGGGTCCTTGGTCCCTGGCCCGGACCGGACAGCCCGTGCGAGGGTGGGGGCAGAGCTCAGACCAGCTCCCGGACGAGGGGCGCCGTACCCGGACACGACGACGGCGTCGAGGGAGCTGTTCGTCGTGGCGTGGATCGTTCTGATCGTCTCCGGGGTCCTCGAAGCCGTTTGGGCCACCGCACTGGGCAGGAGCGCCGGATTCAGCCGGCCGGTGCCCACCGCGGTCTTCGGCGTGGGCCTCGTGCTGAGCATGGCCGGGCTCGCCTACGCCCTGCGCACCCTGCCGATCGGTACCGGTTACGCGGTGTGGGTCGGCATCGGTGCGACGCTGACCGTGGCTTACGGGATGCTGTTCGGCGGCGAGAGCGTCTCGGCGGTGAAACTGGCACTGCTGGCCGGGATCGTGGGCTGTGTGATCGGGCTGAAGGCCCTGCACTGAAATCCCGTCCCCGCGACGGGAACCGTTGGGTTCCTCCGGGTGTCTCCGCGTATGACAATACTGTCCCCGTATCAGGGAGAATCGGGGAACGCCATGCCTCTGCGTCAACGTCAGCGCCTGGTGGCCGTCGCCACCGGCACCGCACTCACCCTGGGCGTGGGAATCGCCGTCCCGGCCGCCGCTTCGGCTGCGCCCGCGACCCAGACCCCACGCGTCGTCAACGCCCGTTGGGGCGGGCACTGCACGTACGACCGCCTGGTCATCGACATCAGGGGCTATGTCCCCACGGTGTCGGTGCGGCGGGTCAGCGAACTGCGATACGACGGGTCCGGCCGGAAGGTCCCGCTCGCGGGCCGCTACTTCCTGGAGATCCGTCTCAACCCCGCCCAGGCGCACAATGAGGCGGGCAAGTCCGTTTACCGGGGCCCCAAGCTGCAGAAGATCTACCTTCCCAAGCTCAAGGGCATCGCTCTGACCGGCGACTACGAGGCGTACGTGACCTTCGGAGCCGCCTTCAACACCAAGCCCACCTACAAGACGTTCAAGCTGCATGGGCCCGAGCGCGTGGTGCTCGACTTCAAGCACGCCAACGTCTGCTGAAGCACCTGCGGCCGGCGGGCCGGGACGGCGCACGCGCCCGTCCCGGCCCGCCGTTTGCGTGTGCCGGGCATCCGCTCGCCTCCGGCGAGCGGGCCCGCTCGGGCCAGAGGCCGGGGACCCCGCGAGGAGCACACGGCGATCGTTCGAACAGAACCGGGCCGGTCGCCCGAGGTCACCGGGAGGCGTGAACCCCGAGGGCCGACGTGCCTGCCGAGGGGACCACGGGCCGTGGATCGCGCGGGCCGTGGTCCCGGCCGCGCTCCGCTGCCCGAATTCGGGCCGGGTTGTGGCTCGCTGGGGTAGGCCATTAGGGTCGCAGGGCCTTGGTGTACGGGAAGACGGTGTGAAACCGGCGCGGCCCTCGCCACTGTGATCGGGAAGTCCGGCTCCACTCCTTCGGGAAGCCACTGGGCTGACGCGGGGAGTCCCACGCCGGCCCGGGAAGGCGGGGTCCGGGCATGAGTACCCGTGAGCCAGGAGACCGGCCGGGGCGCGTTGTCCATCCACGAGGTGCTGGAGAGGTCTCCCCCACTCATGCATATTGCCGAGGGGTTTCTACCCCCCTTGCACGCGGTCGCCTGGGGCGCCGCGTCCGCTCCCTTCGTCGTCCACGGCGTACGCTCCCTGACCCGCGAGGTCAAGGCGAACCCCGAGAGCACCCTGCTGCTCGGCGCTTCGGGGGCCTTCACGTTCGTTCTCTCCGCACTGAAGATCCCCTCGGTGACGGGCAGTTGCTCGCACCCCACCGGTACCGGGCTCGGAGCCATCCTCTTCCGGCCGCCGATCATGGCGGTGCTGGGCACGATCACCCTGCTGTTCCAGGCCCTGTTGTTGGCCCACGGCGGACTCACCACGCTGGGCGCGAACGTCTTCTCGATGGCCATCGCCGGCCCGTGGGCCGGGTACGCCGTCTACAAGCTGTTGCGGCGCTTCGAGGCCCCGCTGATGGTGTCGGTGTTCTTCGGCGCCTTCTTCGCCGACCTGGTCACCTACTGCGTCACCAGCGTGCAGCTGGCACTGGCCTTCCCGGACCCGGGCAGCGGCATCCCCGGGGCGCTCGCCAAGTTCGCCGGAATCTTCGCCGTCACCCAGATCCCACTGGCCGTCAGCGAGGGCCTGTTGACGGTACTGGTGATGCGGCTGCTCAGCCAGTCCAGCAAGAGCGACCTGATCCGGCTGGGCGTCCTGGCCCGAATCACCCCGAAGGCGCAGAAGCAGGAGGCCCCGGTCCGATGAGCCGGAACGCGAAGATCAACACTGTGCTGCTGCTCCTGGTGGCGGCCTTGGCCGTACTGCCCCTCGCGCTGGGGCTCGGCGACGGCAAGGAGGAGCCGTTCACCGGCGCGGACGCGCAGGCGGAGGTGGCCATCACCGAGCTGAAGCCCGACTACGAACCCTGGTTCTCCCCCCTGTACGAGCCGCCCTCGGGTGAGATCGAGTCCGCCCTGTTCGCCCTCCAGGCGGCACTCGGCGCGGGCGTACTGGCCTACTACTTCGGGGTGCGGCGTGGCCGCCGCCAGGGTGAGGCCGCGGCGGCGCGGGCGGGCGAGACCGGGCCCACCGTGAGCTCCGCACGGTAGCGGCCGGTGCTGCCGATCGATGTGGCGGCGCACGGCAACCGCTGGCGCCGCCGCCATCCACTGGAGAAGGCGGTCCTCGGTCTCGGGCTCACCGGGTCGGCGGTCGCGTTGCCACCCTGGCCGGGCTCGGTGCTGGTGGGCGCGGCCACCGTGGCGATCCTGTTGGGGCCAGCCGGGGTGACGTGGCGTCAACTGTGGCGCGCGTACCGGATCCCACTCGGATTCTGTTTCACCGGGGCACTGCCGCTGCTGGTGCAGCTGGGAGGCCAGGAAGGATTCCTGGCACTGGCACCTGGGGGCCCTCGGTTGGCCGCGGAGCTGCTACTGCGCACCTCGGCCGCCTCCTTGGGGGTGCTGTTGTTCGCCTTCACCACACCCGTGTCCGACGTGCTGCCGCGGCTGATCCGGGCCGGGGTGCCGGCCCCGGTGGTGGCGGTGGCGCTCGTCATGTACCGCATCGGCTTCCTGTTGTTGGACTCGGTCGCCCAGATCCGGCAGGCGCAGGCCGCTCGGTTGGGGCACACCAGCCGGGCGGCGGCCTGGCGTTCGCTCGCCGGACTGGCAGCGACCGCCTTCGTCCGGGCCTTCGACCGGGCTTCGCGTTTGGAGGCCGGGCTGGCCGGGCGGGGCTACGACGGCACGATGCGGGTGCTGGTGCCGTCCACGGTGTTGTCCTGGCCGTTCCTGGCGGCGACCGGAGTGCTGTTGACCTCGTTGAGCGCCACCACGCTCGTACTGGAAGGGCTGGTGCTGTGACCTGCGGACCGATCGTCGAACTCCTCGATGTGTCCTACGCCTACGAAGACGGCCCCGCGGTGCTCCACCGGGTGGACTTCGCGATCCGTGAGGGCCGCTCGCTGGCGCTGTTGGGCCGCAACGGCGGTGGGAAGACGACGCTGTTGCGGCTGCTGAGCGGCGGGCTCCGGCCGGACTCGGGCGAGGTGCTGCTCGCCGGGGAGCCGGTGCGCTACGGCCGCAAGGGACTGACCGGGCTCCGGACCTCGGTGCAGCTGGTGGTGCAGGATCCGGACGATCAGCTGTTCGCCGCTTCGGTGGGCCAGGACGTGTCCTTCGGGCCGATGAACCTCGGTCTGACCCAGGAGGCGGTCCGGGAGCGGGTGGACGAGGCCCTCGCGGCCCTGGACATCACGGCCCTTCGGGACCGCCCGACGCATCTGCTCTCCTACGGGCAGCGCAAGCGGGCAGCGATCGCCGGTGCGGTCGCGATGCGCCCACGGGTGCTGATCCTGGACGAGCCGACCGCGGGTTTGGATCCACACGGGCAGGAAAGGTTGTTGGAGGTCCTCGCCCGGCTTGGCCGGTGGGGCACCACGGTGGTGATGGCCACCCACGACGTGGATCTGGCGCTGCGTTGGGCCGATGACGCGGCGGTACTGGCCCCCGACGGCCTGCGGTGCGGGCCGGTCACCGAACTCCTCTCGGACGCAACGCTGTTGGACGCGGCCCGGCTGCGGAGGCCGTGGGCGACCGCGGTGGCCGCGCTCCTGCGGGAACAGGGACTGCTGGGAGAGCGGGAACGGGGACCGCGCACCGCGGAGGAACTCGATGCCTGGTCGACCTGCGGGTCCGGGGCGACAGACCGGTAGGGTGCTCGCCGGCTGGCCTTCGGGCACGTGCCGCCCGGGGCGGCCGGGCAGCTCGGCGGCGCTCCCTAGGATGGCGGCATGTCCCTCCCGCACGCGATCCTCACCGCTCTCCTGGAGAAGCCCTCCTCCGGTCTGGAGCTGACCCGCCGCTTCGACCGGTCCATCGGGTACTTCTGGTCCGCCACGCACCAGCAGATCTACCGGGAACTGGGGAAACTGGAGACCGCCGGGCTGATCCGCGCCCTGCCCTCCCAGGTCCCCACCCGCGGGCAGAAGAAGCAGTTCGAGGTGCTGTCGGCGGGCCGGGCCGAACTGGTCCGCTGGGTCGGCGAGAGCCAGGACCCCAAGCCCATGCGCGATCCGCTCCTGCTGCGCCTTCGGGCCGCTGGGGTCGTCGGCACCGGCGGCCCAGGCGGCCTGGAGGCAGAGCTGCGGCGGCACCTGGAACTACACCGGGTCCAACTCGCCGAATACCGGGCCATCGAGGAACGGGACTTCCCGCCGGGCAGGGACTCCGAGGCCGACCGGCTCCGGCGGATCGTGCTACGTGGCGGGATCGCCCTGGAGTCCTTCTGGCTGCACTGGCTCGCCGAGGCGCTGCCGGAGGTCGAGTCCCTGTCGGCGCACGCGGGCGACAACGCGCCGAGGGCGCCAGCCGAGGGCGCGGAGGGAGACGAACGGCCCGGCTCCTGAGGCAGAACCCTCGGGCCGGGCCGTCGGATGCGCGGGGCCTTCAGATCTTCTTCGCCGCGGCGAAGAACTCCTCGAAGGTGACGACGCCATCGCCGTTGGCGTCCTTGGCGGCGAGCACGGCTTCGGCCACCGGGCCGGTGACGAACGGGTCACCCATCTCGGCCATGACCCGCTTGAACTCCTCGACACTGATGTGGCCGTCGCCGTTCAGGTCGTACCGGGCAAAGGTCGCGCGCGCCGCGTCGTTGTCGATGTCCGCCACTGGATCCACCCCTTCATGGTGCTTGTTGACCGGGCAAGGTTAGCGCCCGCCGCACCACGCCGGCGGGAGCCCGCACGGTCCCACCCGGCAGGAGCCACCCCGCGAGAAGCCCGTATTCAGCCGGTGTCCATCTGGAAATCAGCCCCCCATGGGCCGGAATTAGTGGGTGTCTCACGTGGCGAGTTTCGCGAGCTTCTTGTAGCAGGTCAGGGCGGCTGCGAGGCCGAGGAAGGCGAGGAAGTGGGAGCCCTTGC